>CAZEML010000126.1:7874-12637 GCA_964513285.1 uncultured Candidatus Nemicrothrix sp. | reverse complement strand
GCGGTGGCCGAAACGCCCCGATCATGCGGACGCTGAACCGGCTCGAACGGTTCGGGTTCATCGAGATCACCGACGATCACATCCGTGTCAACCCGACCGTAAGGCCCGTCCCGACAGGAATGCTCGACCGGCTTCCCGGCCCGTCGCTCGCTGTACACCGCGCCGTCACCGCCACCCGCGCCGGCTCGGCCTGATCGAGCGGACCGGCCACCGTCCCGCCCCGGTCGGCCGGTCCGCTCACCACCGCCGGACCGCAGCGGGGGAGCGGTGACGTGGCCGGCCCTGCGGGCCGGGTGACGTGTGGCGGCTCGTTCCTCGCCGCTCAACCCCTACGGGGTGAGGGCCGCCCTCATGGCCCCCCAACCGGCTCGCCTCAACGCAAAGGAACCGTCTCATGTCTGCATTCACGCTCAACCTCGGTCGTGTCGTGTGCACCCGCAGTGTCAACGCCACCGCCCAAGACCACCCGGTGTTGCATCGCTTCATCACCCGCTGCCTGCAACGGCATCGCTGCGGCGACTGGGGCGACGTCGACCCCGTCGACATCGGCGCCAACGACGGCGCCGCCGCCACCGGCGAACGCGTCCTCTCGGCCTACGAGCTCCCCGAAGCCATCCAGCCTCACACCGCGGATGACGTGTTGTGGGTCATCACCGACGCCGGCCACGAAACCACGACCGTGCTGTGGCCAAGCGAGTACTAGCCATGACCCAAACCGCCACCGCTCCGGTTGATGGCCGGCCGTTTCGGCTCGAGGACCTCGCCACGGCGGTCGGAGCCGAGACCGACGCCCAACTCGCCTCAGCGATCGGTGTCACCCGCCGCACGATCGTGCGCTGGCGCGCCCGCGGCGGACTCGACCTCTACCAAGCCGACCGTGCCGCCATCGCCGCGCACCTCCACCCACTCCACGTCTGGCCCAACTGGGCCTACGAACTCACCCACCACACCCCATGACCACCACCACACGCACACTGCGGCCGCTCGGCCGCTTCGAGATCACCAATGCCGCGACGGCGACCGCCGCGCTCACGCCCACACCGCCAGCGACGCTCACCGCATCGCCAAAGCCTGGCTCACGCCCAGCGCCCGACAGATCACCATCACCGCCACCGGTCGAGACAACCCGACGCATTGGGCGACCCGTCACTACATCTGGACCGACCGCGGCCTCATCCACATCACCCAACGGTCCACCTGGCACGGCGACACCTACCAAGGCACACACATTGCGCCTCCCGCCTAGCCTGACCGGGTGCCGGTGGTCTTGTGCGGCTCGGCCGGGTCAGACGGCGACGATGGTGACGAGATCGTCGAAGCCGCGGAAGTCGTCGGGGTTTCGAGTGCACAATGGAACCCCGACTGCTGATGCCACGGCGGCGATCATGAGATCCACGGCCCGGGCACCGCGGGCCTTGCGGCCGTGAGCGATAACGGCGGCGTAGATCCGGCCATAGGCCCGGGATGCTGCAGCGTCGAAGGGGAGCGGGTCGAACGCGGCTTCGGCGCGTTGGAGGCGGTCTTGGCGTCGTGCTCGTTCGGTTGTGTCGGCCGTTGCGTGTGGCCCTGCGGCCAGCTCGGCCATCGTGATCGCGGTCACGGCCATCTCCTGAGGAAGCGACGACACGTCGACTCGTTCGAGATCGATCACGACCGACGTGTCGAGAACCGCCCGTTCGAGCCGCTCAGGCACGCGGTTCGATCCCGCTGTCAGCGACGTCGTCGAGATCAGCTCGGAACCGCTCGCCGTCGATACGCGGTGCACGTTCGAAAACTGCAGCTACGGCCTCGGCCTTGACGAACCGCTCACGCCGTAGCGGGCTCAATTGTCCAACCGGTTGGCCCGCACGGGTCACGACGAACGATTCGCCCGCGTCGAGTCGACGCATGATGTCGCCGCTGGAGTTGCGGAGTTCTCGCTGACTGATACTCGTCGCCATCCCTCCACTGTAGCACATGGTGCTACGTCTTGTGGTTCTTGTTGGCCTGTTCGCCGCACTCCGCAAACGAGCAGGCAACACCCAAGCCGAACTCGCCTCGCGACTCGGGACCACCCAAGGCGGGGTTTCCGCGATCGAACGATCCCCCGATCCGAAACTCTCCACGCTTCGACGCCACGTCGCTGCGCTCGGTGCGACGCTGCGTATCGAGATCCAACTCGGCGACGAAATCACAACCGTCGACACCTAACGAGCCACCAGGTTCATGGCATAGGGCAACGCCGGTGGCGTGGCCGACCCTGACGGGTCGGGTGACGTGTAGCGGCTTCGCCGCGACCCCTACGGGGAAGGAGGCCGCACCGTGCGGGCTCTGGATCTCCGAAGGGAAACCGTCATGGCCGCCACGTACGACGCTGTTGCTCGTCGAGTTGTTGACCAACTCGTCGCCGCAATCGAAACCGACAACGCCGGAACCTGGACCATGCCCTGGCACCGCCTCGGCAACGCCCGCCACCTGTCACCAATAAACGCCACCACCAGCACCGGGTACAAAGGCGGCAACGTCCTTGCGCTCGCGCTCGAGGGAATCGAACGCGGGTACGCGTCGGCCCGCTGGGCGACCTACAAGCAGTGGGCCGGCCAAGACGCCCAAGTACGCCGAGGCGAGAAGGCGACTCAGTTGATTCGCTGGGTCACCAAGACCACCGACACCGATGCCGGCGACGGGGAAGGGGAGAAGCGTCAACGCATGATCCCGATGGTGTTCCATGTCTTCAACGCCGACCAATGCGACCACCCCGACACCACCGACGAGACCGCCACGATCGAAGCCGAGCCGGAAGGGTCCGACGTTGACGCCTGGCTGTCAGCCATCGGGGCCGACGTCGTCGTCGGCGGCGACCGGGCGTTCTATGACCCGACCGCGGACCGCATCACCCTCCCGCCCCGAACCTCCTTCGCCTCAGACGGTGATTTTTGGTCGACGTCGATTCATGAGCATGTGCACTGGTCCGGGCACCGCACTCGCTTGAACCGAGACACCCTCACCAACAACGACCCGGCCCAGTACGCGCTCGAAGAACTCACCGCCGAACTCGGCGCCGCCATCATCTGCGCACACCACGGCATCGAACCCACCCCGCGAGCAAGTCATGCCGCCTACCTCGCCCACTGGCTCGAACAACTCAACGCCGAACCCCGCACCCTGTTCCGCACCGCCAGCACCGCCCAAACCGCAGCCGACCACCTCCACGAACTCGCCACCACACCGGCAACCACATCACACTAGACAGCAATACAACAGTTCTGTAGTATTGGGGGGAGAGGTTTGGATGATTCCTGATGCGCAATCCAACGGTGAACTCCCGCCCGGCGAACATGTCGCCACACTCGATGAGATCGAGTCGCGGTTCGCGACCAACCCTGTACGCCGCGATCAGTTCGCAGGACTCGACGAGGCGTGTCGTGGCCTCGCGGCGGCTGGCTGTTCCACCTTGTGGCTCGATGGCAGCTACATCACGACCAAGGCCGAACCGGGGGACTTTGACGCAGCCATCGATATCGACGGCATCGACTGGATCACACTCGGACTTCACCATCCCGAACTCATGGACTTCGACCCGCCCCGCACGACCCAGAAACGCCGCTACGGCGGCGAGTTCATCCGCGTTGTTCCCGGGGTATCGACGATCGTTGAGTTCTTCCAACACAACCGCGACGGCGAACCCAAAGGCATCATCCGCATCGACCTCACCAAGCTGACATGACGATCAAGAACCTTCACCAACGAAAGATCACCGCTGCCCGTCGAGCCGAGTTCGCCGACTCGCTCGCCGCACTCGAAGCCCGCATCGCTGCCGGCGAGGGCGACCCAGTCGGCAACAAGCTTGCTGCGGCGGATCTGCGGTCCTACATCGAGGAATTCGACCGCGACCTTGCCGAGTTCGACGCGCTCCCCACCACGGAGTCGATCGAGATCTCTGACATTGCCGGGATCGGAACCGCGCTCATCAACGCCCGCATCGCTGCCGGGCTCACCCAAGCCGACCTCGCTCAACGCGTCGGACTACAAACATCCGCGATCAACCGCTACGAAGCCGACGATTACCAAAGCGCCAAGCTCCCACGACTCCACCAAATCGCCCAAGCCCTCAACTTCAACCTCGTCGCCACCCTGACCCGCGCCTAACCCCGCTGTGATGCCGTCGACCAAGCCCTACCAACACCTCCACCACTAGGTCAGCGCCCGACCCGGCGCAGCCGAGCGTCTGGCGCTACTCCGCGAAAACACCCGCGCCGAAATCGAACGGAAAGCACGCCAGCCACCCGCCCACCCGCAACAACGGCTGGCTCACCCCGCCAACAACTAGTGGCAGAACCTGACTAGGACGACCGGCGGCGGTCGTCCCATGGAGAGCGCGATCCGTTGCGTCGTGCCACTCCGGCCATCTGTAGCCGGGCCACGATGCCGGCGTCGTCGATTCCTGTGAGTAGCCGGATCGCGCTGACCGACAGCCCAACCTCGGCATAGAGCCGGGCAACCAGCTTCGTCGGCACGTCCACGCCCGCCGGCCTGGTGGTCACGTCGAGCCCTGCCGCCGCGAACGTATCCGCGACGTCGGCATCGGCGCGCAACTCCTCGAGCAGCACACGCGTTCCAGGTCGTCGCGGTCCAGGCGTCCGTACCGGGATCGCGTTGTCGTGCAGATGACGCAGCACAACCCGACTCGAACACCCCAACCGGGCACCCACCTCTCGCGCGGTCAGTTCCTCATCAACGTAGAGCCGGCGAATCTCCGCAATGTCGAGCTCCACCCGGCTTGC
>CAZEML010000126.1:0-7774 GCA_964513285.1 uncultured Candidatus Nemicrothrix sp. | reverse complement strand
CCTCATCAACGTAGAGCCGGCGAATCTCCGCAATGTCGAGCTCCACCCGGCTTGCGGCTCTCGGTGGCCGAGCCCGAGGATTCTCAATCCCGGCATGTTCGAGCCACCGTCGAACGGTCGAGGCCGGTGCCTCGAACTCCGTGCCGATCTCCGCCACCGTCTTGCCATCGCTGATGCGGACCGCCAACACCTCGGCACCCGGCGACGGTCGAATCTTGCGACGTCGGTCCCGCACAATCCCCCCAGTCCGCCGTCGACGAGTGACCGCCCACGTCGCGACACCGAACCGCCGGGCGATCTCGTCGTCGTCGAGCTCCTCGACGACGTACAGCCGACGCAGCTCATCGTCGGTGACCTGGTCGATTGTCGGTGCCGTGCGCATCGCGATGCCGCAGCGTTGCATCGCGGACCCGACCCCGCTCGTCGACACGCCCAGCCGGTCGGCGATCGCCGGCGTCGACAGACCCTCATCGACATAGAGCCGTCGCAGCTCGTCGCAACCGAGCCGAGGTACCGGCGCCCGACCACGCACCGTCCCACCGGCGTCGACGATCGCTTGTCGCAACCGTCCCGGCGACACACCAAACCGTTCAGCGACGGCCCGCATCGACTCGCCCGCCTCATAGGCAGCAACCGCGTCCCGCATCACCTCGCCCATCCTCGGCCCGAATCCCCTCCGAGTGCCCCCACTCCAGCCGCAGCAGCGGCCCCAACCACGTAGCTGAGAAGCACATAATATCACCAAAGGTGGGTACGGTGCTAGAGTCGTCGGCGATGGTTGCGTTGTCGATCGCCAAGCTCCGTGTCGGCGCCGAGAGCTACCAGCTCTCGGGCGTCGCCAAAGGCCTCGACGACTACTACACCGGCGCCGGCGAAGCGCCCGGTGTGTGGATGGGCTCCGGTGCAGTCCGGCTCGGGTTGAGCGGGGAAGTGTCAGCCGAAGCGCTCCGGGCGGTGATGGCCGGTTTGGCACCCGGGATGACCGTCGATCCCAACGGTCAGCAGGTTCGAGCGAACCCGAAACGGGTCCCGGGCTTCGATCTGACGTTCAAAATCCCCAAGTCCGCGTCAGTGCTCTACGCCGTGTCAGACGATCCCCGGGTGCAAGGCGCGATTATCGAGGCCGGCAACGCGGCGGTTGAGCAGGCGTTGGGGTGGCTGGACCGTGAAGCGGTTCGGGTTCGGCGGGGGACGAACAACCGGCCGTGGCTCGAGGCGAAACGAGCCGAGCTCGGTGATGAGGCTGTAGAGGCGATGCAGGCCCGCCAGATCCGTACGACGGGGTTGGTGGCGGCTGCGTTTCGGCATCGCACATCCCGAGCCGGTGATCCGTTCCTGCACTGGCATGTGCTTGTGGCGAACATGGCCGAAGGCGTCGACGGCCGGTGGTCGGCAATCGTGCATCCCGAGCTCTACAAGCACGCCCGGGCGGCGTCAGAAGTCTTCCGGGCCGCCTTTCGGGAACATCTGACTGCGTCCCTCGGGGTTGGGTGGAGGCCGGGACGTCACACGCTCGAGGTTGCGGGTGTCCCGGACTCGATCATGGGGACGTTTTCGAAGCGTCGGGCAGAGATCGAGGCGTGGACCGAAGCAACTGGGACACCGGATGACCCGACCGGGAACGAGAAGGCCGCGCTTGCCACGCGGCGTTCGAAGGGGGAGCAGGAAGACACTGAGGGTTTGCAGGAGCGTTGGCGGGTCGAAGCTGAGGCGGCCGGTTGGGGCCCCGACGCAGCCGAACGCGTCATGGCCGAAGCGGCCCCGAGGGCAGTGGCCGAGTTCGGTGACGAAGTCTGGGTCGATGGGTCAGGTAAGTTGGTCGGACGAGACGTGTGGATCGGTGAGGTGATCGCCGAGTTGACGTTGGCTGACACGGTGTTTGATCGTCCCCAAACCGTGCAGGCCGTCGCGGAACGGCTCGGCGACGGCGCCACCACCGCCACCGTGGACCGAGTTGCGGCTGCGGTGTTGGGCGACGACCGCGTGATCAAGGTCGCCGAGCACGGTGGCCGGGTCCTGTATTCGACGCATGACATGGTGCGGATCGAGCGCAGCTTCCTGAACGCGCTCGAGTACCGAGATCGTCTGCCGGTCCCGGCCGAGCTGGTTGACACGGCGATCGCGGCTCGGCCCACCATCGGAGAGGATCAGGCCGACGCGGTGCGCATGGCCACGGGTGGTGTGGCGGCGGTGAAGGCGATTGTGGGCCCGGCCGGTACGGGCAAGACGTTCGCGCTCGATGCGGTGCGGGAGGCGTACCAGGCGGCGGGCTATGTCGTCTTGGGTGCGGCGCCGTCGGCCCGAGCCGCGCATGAGCTGCGGGAGGGCGCCGGGATCGAGTCGTCGACGATGCACTCGCTGCTGCATCGACTGGATAACGGCCGAGTGCGCTTCGACACGAGATCGGTCGTGGTGGTCGATGAGGCCGGCATGGCCGACATCCGCACGTTGACGAACCTCACCAACCAGGTGATCGCGGCGGGCGGCCGGGTGATCCTGGTTGGGGATCAGCATCAGCTTCCCGAAGTCACCGCCGGCGGCGGGTTCGCATACGCAGCCACCACCAATGGGGGAGAGGTCGCCGAACTGTCGATCAACCGTCGCCAGAAAGCCGACTGGGAGATCCAAGCCTTGGAGCAGTTGCGCAACGGTGACGTCGCGACCGCGGTTGATTCGTACCTTGACCATGGTCGGGTGGCGACGGCGGCCAATCCGGAGTCGATGGTGTCGGTTGCGGTGAACCGTTGGCTGGCTGCGCGCCAGGACGGCTACACAGCGGTGTTGCAAGCATCGACGAACGAGATGGTCGACCAGCTCAACGCAGCGGTGCTGGCCCGGTTGGAGGCGTCGGGGCAGGTGAGTGGTGAGGCTCGTCGGTTTGGTGGGATCGATGTGCGGGTGGGGGAGTTGGTGACGATCCGGACCAACCACCGCGACCCGCAGCTCGGGGTGAACGTCATCAACGGCCAGACCGGGATCGTGACCCGGGTTGGGCGAGCGACGATCAACGTGCGTCACACGCACACGGGTCGTGATCTGAGTCTGGGGCCGAGGTACTGGGAACAGGACGGCCGTCTGTCGCATGGGTATGCGTCGACGACGCATCGCAACCAGGGCGGCACGTGGGATATGTCGATCATGGTCGGCACCGACGGGCTGTATCGCGAAGGCGCCTATGTGGCGATGTCGCGCGGCAAAGCCCAGAACCTGATCGTCGCGACCGAACCCGAACTCGTCGCGCTCGAGCTGTACCGGGATCAGTCGAACTCCCGACGTCACGACAACGGTCTGGATCTCGACGACGAGACGACGGAGCTGCGTGAGGATCTGATCGGCCGGCTCGGCCGCAGTCGTGGGAAGCAGCTCGCGCATGCCCGCGACGCCGATGTGTCGGCCGTGGACGCGTTGACCCAGCGCTACTCGTATCCGGAACTCGTGGCGGCGGTCGCTCGGGCGGCGCAGCTTGAGCGAGTCGCGACCGACCAGATCGGGGTCGAGGTCGGTCCGCTCGAGGACCGCTACCAAGCCGCCGTCGCAACCGGCCAGAGAGCAGCGGTCGGGGTGCAGGTCCGCGCGACCGATCGCGGCAACGTCGGCACCATCACCACCATCGACAACGAGCAGCTGCAGGTCGATGTCGCGTTCACCTCCGCGGCGGGGGTGACCGTCGAGCGCAGCTTCGGATGGCACCAGGTCGAGATCCTCGACGACACGACACCGGAGGTGCCGTTGGCGCCGGCAGCGGCGACGCAACTCGCGCAGCTCCGTCACCGCATCGATCAGCTCGCGCACGACTGGGCGGCCGCGGTCACGGCGCTTGGTTCGAGCCCCGACGCCCCTCGGCTGTTTACCAAGGCCGTCGAGGTGGCCGGGTACCGGGCCGCGCAGACGTTGGCGGCCGAAACACCACAGTGGCTCGAGGACACGGTCGGGGCGCGGCCGCATTCGGCGCAGGGTGCCTCGGCGTGGGACAGCATCGTGGGCGACGTCGCCCGCTACCGGGCTTTGCATGATCTCGACGACGAGACCGTCCTGTTGGGGCCGCGGCCCCTCGCGGGCGACGCGGGTTCGGTGGTGGAGTGGGACCGGTTGCAGGCCCGGGTTGGTGAGGTGGCTGGTTGGTTGCGATCCCAGCCCGAGTACGCAGAACCGACGTGGGTGGTCGTGCCGACGCGGGCCCAGATGGAAACTCGTCGCAGCGAGCTCGATGCGTTGTTCGCGACCGCGCCCGCCGATCCGACGCCGGTGATCGAAGCACTCGCCGCCGGTCAGGGCGCGCTCGAGTTGGATGACCGCCCCAACATGGCCGACGCGGTCAAAGCCCGCAACGAATGGATCCGAGCGAACTGGCCCCACATCGTCGAAGCCGCCGAGATCGATTCGGCGTTGGCGGCGGGTCGAGTCGGGCCGGACGTCGCAGCGATCGTGGAGAACATGGCCGAGTTCCACGAACTGAGCTCTGGGCTCGCGTCGGCGGCGGGTCGGGGCGAGTCCTGGTTGGCGGTCGCGATCAACGCGATCGACATGTACGACGAAACGATCGAGTGGGTCGACTCCGCAACGGTCGGCTGGCTCGAGAACGTCGCGGAGTTCCGGTCCCGGCATGGCATCACCAGTCGTGATCCGCTCGGCGCTCCATCGATGCTGACCGGGCGGGTGGGGGAGGAGTCCCAGAGGCTGTTCGAGGATCTTGATGATCTGAACTCGATGTATGCCGGCTACCCGGTCGACCCGGTCGTGGCCGACCTGCACGCCGCGCTGACCGGCGTCGACGAAGCGGCCCTGCCCGGCCTGGACCCGATGGTCGATGACGATCTCGGCCCGGAGCTGTGAGGCGGGCCGCGGTGCTGTCATCGGGTCGGGCGTTGGTTCAGGCGGCGATCAGCTGATCGAACATCGGACGGGTCCGGGCGCGGAACCGGTAGACGCGTTCGTAGCCCAGCTCACCAGTCGGGGTACCCGACGCGTAGGCGGCCAGGAGGTCGTCGGCGTCGATGGAGAAGTTCAGATCGGCGGTCGCAGCTCGGAACTCATCGGCGCCGAGGCATGCCAGGACTTCGTCCTCGGGGGAGCCGGTGGTGCCGGTCGTGTAGCGCGAAACGTCGTCGGCGAGTGTTTCGGCCGGGTTGTGGAGGCGTCGGCGTTCGGTGCGGCCGCGGTCCATCGCTCGCGAAACGAGCCCGTGGGCGGCGTGCATCGACATCGACAGGTCCTCGGTGGTGGAGGTGATGATCGTGAGCTCGGTCAGCAGATGGCCGGTGCGGGCTCGATCGGCGGTCTTGTCGATCGCGATCGGGGCCAGGCCACACAACAGCACCTCGCACCGGTAGGGGAGATGCCTCGCTGCTGGCGCCATCAGCATCCGGACCAGGTGATCGGACTCTGGGGACATCGAGGCGATCTCGGCCACCAAAGAATCGAGGCTGGCATAGCCGGCGAACCGGTCGTCGGTGGCCCAGCGGCGGGGGAGTCGTCGGGGGAGATCGGCGCGGATTTGGCCGACGAGGCGGCGCATCTGTGCGCTGTGATCGAGGTCGTTTCGGCGGTCGTTGACGCTGTACATGGCCGTGACCATGACGAAGAGGGGTCCCGCTAACCGTCCCGAAACTGCGGTCCCAGCAAAGAATCTGGGCTGGGACATCCCCACACCACCGGGCCAGCAGTGCCGGCGGCGACGCGGTGGCGGGTTGGATGTCCCGATGTCCCGGGAACCGTCCCGCAAAGGGTCCCGGGGACGTCGGGAACGTTGAAAACATAGGCCAAACGACACCGGGCAGCCCGGCGCCGTTTGTGGAGCGTCCCGCGAAGAAATTCTGTGAAAGTCGTTGGTCGGGACGTTTCGCGGGACGGTTGCCGGGACATCGGGTTGTCACCGTGGCCGTCATGGTTCACCAACCACGACGTATCGAATTCGACACCGCCGCTGATGTGCGCCGCCACCTCGACCGATGGGCGGCCGACGTCCTGACATCGCCCGAGGCGTGGGCGACGATGGCGCAACGAGCCGGCCAGTGGGCCGACTACTCGCCACGCAACCAGGTCCTGTTGGCCTCCTACGGAATCGCCACACCGGTCGCCGGGGCCTCGACGTGGGAACAGGTTCCCTCGATCGAGTTGGACCGGCCGGTGGCGATCGCCGCAGGCGAACACGGCCTGCCCGTGCGGGTGCCGATCATTCAAGGCGACGCCACCGACGTCGCCTCCTCCCGCATCCCTCAGCCCGCCTCGTCGACCTCGGCAGCGGACGGTTTTGAGTGGCGACCGGTCTACGCAGTCGAACAGTTAGCACGACGGCCAATTCCGGATGCGCTCACCCCCGCCGAGGTCCCGAACCTCACCGAAGCCGAGTGGGCCGAAACGTTCCGTCAAGCATCCGGGCCGTTCCTCGGCGGCCGGCCGCGAACGACGATCGACCCGTACGAACAAGCCATCCGAACCGCAGCCGCGGTCCGGGTCGGGTCCGAGCTATCACGGCTCGGCGTCGAGCATGCCGCCCAAGCCGGATGGCTCGTGACTGACCGGGTCGGTCTCGACCGCGGCCCGATGCCCGACCACGACCCCACCCAGCACTCCCCGACGGGCAGATGGCAGCGCCTCGTCGCGATGCGCACCGCGGTCGATCAGATGACCACCCAGGTCGGGCGACGGATCGGGGTTGATCTCAACGAGTCACCGATCCCGAAATGGGACACCCGCCCCGACACCGTCATCGCCCCCGGACGGCGCAACTTCTTGTCGCGTGCGGAAGTCAACGCGCTCGCCGCCGACACCTGGACCACCGTCGGTCCTTACTCCGCAGCCGAATGGTCAGCCCGGGGACGCGAGGGCGCCCGCGGTACCGCGGAGTTCTTGCGAGTGACCGACCGGTCCTATCTCGCCGTCTACGAAACCGCAGCCGGCACGAACTGGTCGATCGAAACCGCCGGCCGAGGACCACACCTCGGCATGATCGACAACGGCCAAGCCGACACCATCAACGCCGCCAAAGCCGACGCTCTCGACCAGCTCCGCGCCCGGTTCCCCGACCACGCCAACACCACCCACACCCGGCTCAACGCCCGCACCGTCGACACCAACGCTGCAGGCTGGACCGTCCACCCCGCACCCGACCCGACCCAAGCGATCTACACCCTCGACATCTCCGACCGGGTCTCAGCCCGCATCGAACCCAACCCCAACCCGACACTTGGGTGGGACTACACCATCACCGCCGACGGCATCACCACCGACCCGCTCGCCGCCGGCGAACTCAGCCACGCCCAAACCCGCGCCGCGATCGACGCGGCCCGAGCCACCGCCATGCTCGCCCCGAGGCCCGCGCCCGACGCCGCCGACACCGACGTCGCGATCGCCGCCAACGCGACCCTCGACAACGTCACCGTCCCCGACGTCGACCAGCAAGGCTGGCTCCTCACCAGCCAACCCGGTCAACCCGACGAGTACAGCCTCACCATCACCGACCGAGTGTCTGCCGCTGTTCAACGCGATCCCGACAGCGACAGTTGGATCTACACCGTCACCCGCGGCGACGAGACCTCGACACCGTCTGACCCGATCCCCGATCACCAACGCGCGCTCACCCGCGCTGCGTTGCACGGCTCGCTCACCGCAGCCTCTGACCCGGCTGGTGAATCCACACCCCAACCCGTCGCTCTCGCTGCCGCGGCAGCGCACCGCGACACCTACAGCCGTTCCGTGCTGATCGCGAACGTCTCCAACCTGCTCACCAACGACGCCGTCACCGAACTCCGCAACCCCAACATCGAACCCGACC
>CAZEML010000125.1:0-12681 GCA_964513285.1 uncultured Candidatus Nemicrothrix sp. | reverse complement strand
GGTCAGGCGGACGGGCCGACGCTAGTGCGGCGGGCCGCCGGGCGCGAAGCTCACGGCAGACCGGCGCGGGGCGTGTCGGTCTCGATCGCGACGATGCGGGTCAGGCCTTTGCCCGCCACCTCGTCGGGATGCGAACCCGGCGAGACGAAGCCGTAGAGCGTGGTGCCGTCGGGCCCGCCGAGCATGCACGCCACCGCGTGCTCGTCGGTCGCGACCTCACGGCTGATCGTGCCGTCCTCGTGGACGCGGGCGAAGCGCTGACCGACGAAGTCCGCGACCCAGATGGCGCCGTCGGCGTCGAGGCAGCACCCGTCGGGGGTGAGGGCCTCGAACTCGGCCCACACCCCAGGATTGACCGGGTGGCCGTCGTCGTCGAGATCGAACGCGGTGTAGCGACCACCGAACGTCTCCCCCACCAGCAACGTCGACCCGTCCGGGGTGATGACCGATCCGTTCGGGAACCGCAACGGATGATCGACGCGCCGAACCTCGCCGTCCGGGGTGACGTGGGCGAGATACGCCGGCACGAACGACTCGCGCGCTTCGAGATCGAAGCCGAAGTTGCCCACGTAGGCGTGCCCGTCGGCGGATACGACCATGTCGTTGCACATCTCGGTCGCCACGCCCGACAGGTCGGCGTAGTCGCTGACCTCGCCGTCGGGACTCACCGCCAGAAGCCGACGCGACGTCATGGCCACGACGAGCAGGGTGCCGTCCGGCCGCCAGCCGAGACCGGACGGACGATCGTCGATCGCCACCTCCAACCGCTCGCCGTCGTCGCCCCACGAGTAGACGCCCCGCCGGTAGAAGTCGCTGAACCAGAGTCGGCCGTCGTGCCACCGCGGGCCCTCGCCGAAGTCGATGCCGGTGTGGACCACGGTGTATTCGCTCATGGAGCGAACCGTAGTCAGCCTCAGCTCAACGCATCGAGAAGCGGGGCGAGGTCGGCGGGGTCGGCGGAGGTCGGCACCAGGTACAGCTCGTCCATCCCGGCCGTCGCGCACCGCTCGATCGCCTCGACGACCGCGTCGGCGCCGGCTGCGGTGCACAGCGACGCCATCATCGCCGCCGCGTCATCGCCGAAGATGCCGAGGTAGCGCTCCGCGTAGCGACGGAGCTCGTCGTCGGCGCCCGGGCCGAGCGAGTACCAGAAGCTCGTCGACACGTAGGGCCGTTCGGTGCGCCCGGCCGCCGCCCACGCGTCGACGAACGCGGCGATGGTGGCCGCGTGATCGTCGGTGTTGGGGGCGAGCGAGAAGCCCATGTTGCCGTCGGCCCAGGCCGCCGCCCGCGCCGTCGACTTCGGGCCCATCGCGCTGGCGTAGATCGGTGGTCCGCCCGGCTGTACCGGGGTCGGACCGATCGGTTCGCCATCGGCCTCGCCGCCGGCCCAGAGCCGGCGGAGCTCGGCGACCTGGGTGTCGAGGCGGTCGTGGCGGAAGGTGAAGGCCCGCTCGGCCTGATCGAAGTCGTGTTTGCGGCCACCGACCCCGACGACGAGGTCGAGGCGACCGTCGCTCACCACATCGAGGGTGGCGAGGCTCTTGGCCGCCCACGCGGTCGCGTACATCGGCAGGATCGTGAGCGTCGACGCGATCCGCACCCGTTCGGTGACCGCCGCGGCGTACGTCAGCGTCGTGTGCATCTCGAGGTTGTCGTAGCCGATCCGCTCGCCGACGGCGATCGCATGGAACGGGCCGTCCTCGACCGCAGCACACCACTCCCGAAGCCGGCCTCGGTCGAGCCCACCGGCCATGGTGGGCAACGACATCGAGAGCTTCATCGGCTCAGGCGTCGAGGTAGCGGGTGACGGCGATCGACGAACCGATCACCGAGACGAGGATGGCGATGCCGAGCACCATGCCGCTCGTGAAGATGAACTCGTTGCTCTCGACCCGGAAGCCGGCCATGAGCTCGAGGCTGTCGGGCTGGCTGAACTGCTGGATCACCTGCCGGTCGATCAAGAACAAGCCGCCCCATGCGAGCACGGCGCCGATCAGGGCCTGCACGATGCCTTCGAGCATGAACGGGATGCGGATGAACCAGTTGGTCGCACCCACGACCTTCATGATCTCGATCTCACGCCCGCGGTTGCGGATGGCACTCACGATGTTGGTGAGGATCAGGAGGGTGGCGGCGGCGAGCAGGATGATCGAGCCGAACAGGAACACCCGCCCGACGTCGTCGGCGAGGTCCTGGATGTCGCGAATGGTGTCATTGGCCGAGACGACCGTCTTGACGCCCGGTCGGCCCTGGAACTGATTGGCCAACTCCTCGACCACGTCGGCGTCGGGATCCACCGGGACGACCCGGTACGACGGCGGCATGACCTCGGGCGTGACGACCTCGACCAGCTCGGGCGTGTCAGCGAAGATGTCCTTGAACTCTTCGTACGCCTCGTCCTGATCGACGAATGTGAAGTCGCGGATCTCGGGGCTGGTGTTGATGGCGTCGAGGATGTTGGCGTTCTGTTCGGCGGTGGCCTCGGGGTTCATCCACACCACGAACTCGATGCCGCCCTCCCAGCGCTGGGTGGCGTTGTCGACCGCGTAGTTGAAGAGGAAGAACCCGCCGAACAACCACAGCGACACACCGATGGTGATGATCGTGGCGAGCGAGAGCAGGAAGTTGCGCCAGAGGTTCTGGCCGGTTTCGCGAAGCGCGTAGACGGGTGAGATCGCCATGGGTCGCTCCTACTCGTAGACGCCGCGGGCCTGGTCGCGAACGATCAGCCCTCGGTCGAGTTCGATGACCCGGCGGCGCATCGTGTCGACGATGCCGCGGTCGTGGGTGGCCATGACGACGGTGGTTCCCGTGCGGTTGATCCGGTCGAGGAGGCGCATGATGCCGACCGAGGTCTGCGGGTCGAGGTTGCCGGTGGGCTCGTCGGCCAACAGGATCAGCGGCCGGTTGACGAACGCCCGGGCGATCGAGACCCGCTGCTGCTCACCGCCGGAGAGCTCCGACGGGAAGTTGTTCATCTTCTGCGCCAGGCCGACGAGTTCGAGGATCGCCGGCACCTGCTTCTTGATGACGTGACGGGGCTTGCCGATCACCTCGAGCGCGAAGGCGACGTTCTCGGCCACCGTCTTGTTCGGCAGCAGCTTGAAGTCCTGGAAGATGTACCCGATGTTGCGGCGCAGGTACGGCACCTTCCAGCTGCCGAGCGTGCCGATGTCCTTGCCCGCCACATAGATCGTGCCGTGCTCGGGGACTTCCTCCCGGTTGAGGAGGCGGATGAAGGTCGACTTGCCCGAGCCCGACGCACCGACGAGGAAGACGAACTCGCCCTTGCCGATGTCGAGCGTGGCGTCGCGCAGGGCGACGTGATCGCCCTTGTACACCTTGGTGACGTTCTCGAGTTTGATCATGAGAATCCTGTGGACAAGACGGGTCCGCCCGACCGGCGAGACGCTACCAGCGCGCTCACCCGAATCAGCGGCATGTCACCCCGTGGAGGTGGACTGCCAGGCCTCGAAGCGCCAGTCGTCGCCGTGCTTGACCCACACGGCGAGATAGCGGAAGTCGAGATCGAGTGGATTGCCGTCGAACTCGACCCTGACGGCGGCCTCGCCACGGAACAGGACCGTTCCGTCGCCGGCGGCGTGGGCGTCCACGTCGCGGCGTTCGAAGGTCTTGTACTGGATCGGGCCGTTGCGGACGTGGCCGAGGAAGGAGTCCTTGGTGTCGACCAGGCCCGACGAGTGGACATAGACCATCGAGTCCGACAAGAGGCGCTCGAGCGTCTCCGCGTCCTGGGCACACATCGCCGTGACGCGCTCGTCTTCGAGGTCACGCACCTCGGCCAGCTGGGTGTCGGTCATCTCCTCACTCCTCCTGGGCCTTGGCCCGGCTCCAGCGCAGCCACGCTTCCATGAACGGCTCGATGTCGCCGCCGAGCACCGAATCGACCTGAGCGGTCTCGTGCTCGGACCGGAGATCCTTCACCATCTGATAGGGCTGCATCACATAGCTGCGGATCTGGCTGCCGAAGCCCACGTTCTGCTGCTCGCCGGTGATGCCGGCGATCTCTTCCTCTCGCTTCTTGCGCTCGAGGTCGAGGAGCTTCGCCGCCATCATCTGCATGGCGCGGTCCTTGTTCTGGTGCTGACTGCGCTCGTTCTGACAGGCGGTGACGAGTCCGGTCGGGATGTGGGTGATCCGCACCGCCGAGTCGGTCACGTTGACGTGCTGACCGCCGGCGCCGGACGACCGGTAGGTGTCGATCCGGAGGTCCTTCTCGTCGATCTCGATCTCGTCGGAGACCTCTTCGAAGAACGGTGCGACCTGTACCGCGGTGAAGGCGGTCTGGCGCTTGCCTTCGTTGTTGAACGGCGAGATCCGCACCAGCCGGTGCACGCCGTGTTCGGCCTGCATGAGCCCGTAGGCGTGCCGACCCTTCAAGATGAACTCGACGTTGCTGAGCCCCGCCTCGGTCCCTTCGGACACGGCGGTGATCTCGACGTCGAAGCCGCGCTTGTCGGCCCAGCGGTTGTACATCCGCATCAGCATCTCGGCCCAGTCCTGGGCATCGGTGCCGCCCTCACCGGACTTGATCTGGCAGACCGCATCGCCTTCGTCGAACTCGCCGGTGAACAGCGAGCGCATCTCGAGTTCGTCGAGGGTCGCTTCGAGGCTGGCCGCCTGCTCGGCGATCTCGGGCTCGAGCGACTCGTCGTTCTCCTCCCGGGCCATCATGTGGAGAGTCTCGAGATCTTCGACCTCACCGGTGAGCCGCTCGTACAGCTCGAGGTCCTCGTTCACGGCCGAGAGTTCAGAGGTGACCTTGCGGGCCTTCTCCTGGTCGTCCCAGAGATCGGGGCGCGACGCTTCGGCCTCGAGCTGAGGCTGACGCATCTTCAGTTCGTCGATCCGCAGATAGCCCGACGCCTCGTCGAGACGCGCCTGGATCGCGGTGATCTGATCGGTGAAATCCTGCATGATCCTCAGCTGGCCCTTCGACGCTCGTCGGGCGCGCGTGAACCTACTCTGACGCCCCGGCTCGGCCGTGACACTGCTTGTACTTCTTGCCGCTGCCACACGGGCACGGATCGTTGCGTCCCACCTTCTCGAGGTCGGACTTCACGACCGGGGTGCGGTTCTTCGTCTCGTTGGCCTTCACCTGCTTGGGGGCGTTGGCCGCCGCGATGTCGCGTGCCGCGGTTCCGGCGCTGGCGTCGCTCTTGGTCTCGGTGACGCCCTCGACCGTCGGCTCGTCGGGCTGCTCGGCCGGCTGGGTGGTGACCTGTACGTGCATGACGTACTTCACGAAGTCGTTGGCGATGCCGGTCATCATCTGACCGAACATGTCGAAGCCCTCACGCTGCCACTCGGTCGCGGGATCCTTCTGGCCCATCGCCCGAAGGTGGATGCCCTCGCGGAGGAGGTCCATCTCGCGCAGGTGGGTGCGCCAACGCTGATCGATGATGCGCAGCATCACCTGGCGTTCGACCTGACGCAGCACGACGTCGCCGATCTCGGCCTCGCGGGTCTCGTAGAGCCCGAGCGCTTCGTCGTAGAGCTGCTCGGTGAGCGCTTCGAGGCTGCGATGCTCGTCGAGGTCCTCGACGGTGATCTCGCTCGGCCACAGCGTGCGGATCTCGGTGACGAGCCCTTCGAGATCCCACTCCTCGAAGATGTCGCTCACACAGTACGCACCGACCGCGTCTCGGATCGCGTCGTCGAGGTACTCGAGCGCTTCGTCGCGGAGGTCGACGCCGTCGAGGATCTGAGCGCGGCGCCGGTAGATGACCTTGCGTTGCTCGTTCATCACCTCGTCGTACTTGAGGACGTTCTTGCGGGTCTCCGCGTTGCGTCCCTCGACGGTGTTCTGGGCCCGTTCGATCGCTCGAGTGACCATCTTGGCTTCGATCGGCACGTCGTCGGGCAGGGCCCGATCCATGACGTAGTTCATGGCACCGGTCGCGAACAGCCGCATCAGCTCGTCGTCGAGCGACAGGTAGAACCGGCTCTCACCCGGGTCGCCCTGACGGCCAGAACGGCCACGAAGCTGGTTGTCGATGCGGCGGCTCTCGTGGCGCTCGGTGCCGAGCACGTACAGGCCGCCGAGCTCGAGCACCTTCTCGCGCTCGGCGTCGGTGTTGACCGTGTGCTTGGCGAGCAGCTCCTCGAAGCGAGGCTGGCCCTCCTCGGACTCCGGGTCGAGCCCTTCGGCCCGCACGTCGCGGTCGGCGAGCCCCTCGGGGTTGCCACCGAGGAGGATGTCGACGCCACGACCGGCCATGTTGGTGGCGACGGTGACCGCGCCGAGCCGGCCGGCCTGGGTGACGATGTCGGCCTCGCGATGGTGCTGCTTGGCGTTGAGGACCTCGTGGGCGACGCCTTGCTTCTCCATCATCCGGGAGAGCTTCTCGGACTTCTCGACCGAGACCGTGCCGACCAGCACGGGCTGCCCGGCGGCGTTGCGCTCGACGATGTCGTCGATGCAGGCCTGGAATTTGGCGTCCTCGGTCTTGTAGATGAGGTCGCCCTGATCCATGCGAGCCAGCGGCTTGTTGGTCGGGATCGGCACGACGTGCAGCCCGTAGGTGGAGACGAACTCCGACGCTTCGGTCTCGGCGGTACCCGTCATACCGGCGAGCCGGTCATAGAGGCGGTAGTAGTTCTGCAGCGTGATCGTCGCGAGGGTCTGGTTCTCCTCCTTGATCGCCACGCCTTCCTTGGCCTCGACCGCCTGGTGGAGGCCGTCGGACCAGCGCCGGCCCTCCATGGTGCGGCCGGTGAACTCGTCGATGATCTTGACAGTGCCGTCGCCGTCGATCAGATAGTCCTTGTCGCGCTTGTAGAGCTCCTTGGCGCGCAGGGCGGCCTGGAGCTGATGCACGAGGTTGTTGGAGACCTGGTCGTAGAGGTTGTCGATCCCCAGCGCGCGCTCGACCGCGTGGATGCCTTCTTCGAGCGGCGCGACGGTGCGCTTCTCCTCGTCGACCTCGTAGTGCACGTCGCGCTGCAGACCACGGGCGATCGAGGCGAACTTCACGTAGAGCTGGGCGGCGTCGGCGACCTTGCCCGAGATGATCAGCGGGGTCCGGGCCTCGTCGATCAGGATGGAGTCGATCTCATCGACGATGCAGTAGTGGTGGCCTCGCTGCACCTGCTTCTCGCGCGACATCGCCATGTTGTCGCGCAGGTAGTCGAAGCCGAATTCGTTGTTGGTGCCGTAGGTGATGTCCGCGGCGTACTGCTGGCGCTTGTGGTTGGAATCGCGCTTGCCGGGCAGGATCAGCCCGACCTCGAGACCCATCCACCGGTGGACCTGGCCCATCCATTCGGCGTCTCGGCTGGCGAGATAGTCGTTGACGGTGACGACGTGGACACCCTTGCCGGTCAGGCCGTTGAGGTAGATCGGCAGCGTCGAGGTGAGGGTCTTGCCCTCACCGGTCTTCATCTCGGCGACCCAGCCCAGATGGAGGGCGGAGCCGCCGATCATCTGGACGTCGTAGTGACGCTGGCCGAGGACGCGCGACGCGGCTTCGCGGACCACCGCGAACGATTCGATCAGCAGGTCGTCCGGCGACTCGCCGTTGTCGAGTCGGCCGCGGAACTCACCGGTCTTGGCCCGGAGCGCGTCGTCGGAGAGCGCGGCGATCTCGGGTTCGAGGGCGTTGATGTCGGGTACGAGCGCCTGGAGGGCCTTGAGTTTGCGGCCCTCACCGCTGCGTAGCACACGGGAGAAAATGCTCATTGTCCCAATGAGTCTACCGACGCCACACCCCGACCCTCGGCAGGGTGACGGGTGCTACCCGGCTTCGTCGATCAGGCCGATGTCGCCGTCGTCGCGCTTGTAGATCACCGCGGAGCGGTTGGTCTCCTTGTTGATGAAGAAGAAGAACCCGTGCCCGAGCAATTCCATCTTCAAGACGGCTTCGTCGGGCACCATCGGCGCCAGGTAGAAGCGCTTGCTCTTGACGATCTGGGGGATGTACTCCTCCTCGTCGTCGGCCGCCGGTTCGGCATCGGAGCCGCTGGTCGAGGCCAGATCGTCGAGCAGGGCCGAGGCGTCGAGATCGCGCAACGACTTGCCATCGCCGTGGTGGCGCTTCTGCAGCTTGGTGCGCAGCTTGCGGATCTGCCGCTCGAGCTTGAGGGTCGCCATGTCGATCGCGGAGAACGGATCGCGGGCGTGCACCTTGGCCCGCAGGTGGTGGCCATGCCCCTCGACGGTGACCTCGCAGAACTCCTTGTCTTCGATCCGCGGATTTCGTGCCTCGTCGAAGTGCACTTCGGCATGGTCGAGACCGTCGAGGAAACGATCGAGCGTGCCGATTTTCTCATGGATCACCTCCTCCAGTCGCGGCGTGATGTTCACGTGCCGTGCGCTGATGGAGACGTCCATCGAGTACCTCCGTAATCCGGTGTACCACTCGACCGTACACCCCGAACCCGGACTGCGCCCGCCGTGCGACGCTCCGCGCGCGTGGCGGCCGCCCCGTGGACCGTCGCCGCCCCGAGTTCGAGGATCGCCGCGGCCGCCGCATCGAGGGTCGCGCCGGTCGTGACGACGTCGTCGACCACCGGGACCACCGCCCCCGAGCGCAGGCGGCCCCGACCGAACACGCGGGGGCCCGACCGCCGGCCGACCCCGTCGCGCTCGGTCTGGGCGGGGCCTCGGCCCCGAACGAGCAGCCGTCGGCACGGTCGTCTCGCCCGAGCGGCGATCGCCCGGGCGAGAAGCTCCGCCTGGTCGAAGCCGCGCCGCCGATGGGCCGGGCGCGACGCCGGCGCCCAGGTGATGACGTCGACGTCCGGCAGCAGCGGCACGAGTCGGTCGGCCATCACGGTGACCGACCCGGTGCGGCGCCCGTACTTGAAGCCGCGCACGAGATCGGCCGCCGCGCCGTCGTGGGTCCAGAGCGTGGTCAGGGAGCTGAGCGTCACCCCGCCGAACCTAGGAAGCGGGTCTGACAGCGAGCCTCAGGTCGCGGGCTCGTCGCCGTCGGCGAGCACACCGACCCGCTTCGCCGGCACCATGCCCTGCTCGTACATCCACCCGAACATGTCGCGCCATGTCTCGACGATCGGTCGGAACGCCACGCCGGTGCGCTCGACGGTTGCGGAGTCGTCGCCGGGTTTGGAGTCGAAGATGTAGTCGTAGGCGTCGGACGTGAGCACCAGGTCGATGTTCGCCCGGGCCGCCAGGTCACCGAGCCGCGACCACACCCACCACACCGGTTTGGGCAGGGGCATGCTCTTGAAGTCGGCGCCGATCGCTTCGCTCATCGACTCGACCTGTTCGTGGGCGGTCAGGTAGGCGCCCATGCACAACAGCCGCGCACTCCCCTGCCCGGGCCGGACCGATGCGGCGATCACGTCGGCGACGTCGCGAACGTCGACCCAGCTGCTGCTGTAGCCCTTGGCGACGGGGAACCCCTTCTCGATCCAGAGCTTCACCGCGTTGAGGTTGATCGATTCGTTCCAGTCCTCGGGTCCGACGATGCCCGAGGGGTACAGGGTCACCACCGGATGGCCGGCGTCTTGCAAGGAGCGGGCATAGCGCTCGCACGCCGCCTTGGTCTGGCCGTAGCCGTTGTCGGCCCCGACCACCGGATGCTCCGCCGTCACCGGGTTGGTCTGGAACGGGAACAGCGCCGCGACGGTCGAGACGTGGACGATCGGATCGCAGCCGGCATCGACCGCGGCACCGAGCACGTTCTGTGCGCCGGCCAGGTTGGTCTGTTCCATCTCGGCCTGGCGGGTCGGCTCGATGGCGACCACCGCCGCGGTGTGCACCACCGCCTCACAACCATCGACCGCCGCGTCGACCGAGGCACGATCGGTGATGTCGCCGGTGACGATCTCGCACCCCTCGATCGCCATGCGTTCGAAGAGCGACTCGGCCTTCGACGGCGCCCGGACCATGACGCGCACATCGTGGCCGTCGCGCCGCAACGCCCGAACGGTGTGGCTTCCGAGGAACCCGGTCGCGCCCGTGACCAGGACCTTCATCGTCAGTCGACCTCGACCTCGGTGTAGTTCGGGTCGCGCTTCTCGAAGTAGGCGGTGACCGACTCGACCTGGTTCGGGGTGCCGATCAGGTTGAAGATCTCCTCGCGCTCCATCGCGAACCCGGCGGCGAAGTCCTCCGCGTAGGCCGACTCGACGAGCCGCTTGCCGGCCCGGATCGCGTGAGGGCTCTTCGACGCGATCGTCTTGGCGAGCTCCATCGCGTCGGTGAGGGGATCGTCGCTGACGTGGGTGGCGAGGCCGATGCGGACCGCCTCCTCACCGTTGACCTCGCGACCGGTCCAGATCAGCTCCTTGGCCACATCGGCCCCGATCAAGCTCGGCAGCAGATGGGTGATCGTCATGTCGGGACTGATCCCCCACCGGATCTCCAGGATCGACATCCGGACGTCGGGGGTGACGAACCGGATGTCGCAGCCCGCAGCGAGCTGGATGCCTGCACCGAACGCGACACCGTGCACCGCGGCGATCACCGGCACGGGTAGCTCACGCCACCCCCAGACGGCCTGCTGGGCGTTGTGGGTGATGCGGTCCTGTTCGATGTTGCCGATGCTCGAGGTGTTGCTCGAACCACCGCCCGCCATCGACTGGAAGCCGGAGAAGTCGAGCCCGGCACACCACGACGGCCCGTTGCCGGAGAGCACGACCGCCCGCAGGCCTTCGGTCTTGGCCAACTCGTCGGCGGTCTCGATCAAGGCCGAGAACATCGGCCCGTCCATGGCGTTCATCTTGTCGCCCCGGTTGAGGCGGACATCGGCGATGCCGTCGGTGATGTCGACGGTGACGCGTTCTTCAGACATGAGCAACCTTCCTTACGACGGCGCGAACGCCTCGAGGGCGGCGTCGTCGGGCTTGCCCTGACCCGTGACGGGGTCGAGCGGGTGGATACAGATGTGGGTGGCGCCGGCGTCGGCGTGCTCTTGGAGCCGAGCTTCGATCTGGTCGGCGGTGCCCCAGGCGACGAGCGCATCGACGAGGCGTTCGCTCTGGGTCGAGATGTCGTCGTCGGTGAAGCCCATGCGCTTCCACGCGTTCACGTAGCCGGGAGCCCGGCTGTAGAACTTGAGGACCGATGCCCCGGTGGCCCGAGCCTGTTCGGCGTCTTCGGTGAGCAGCACCTTCTGCTCGACGTACAGCCCCGCGTCGGGGCCCATGACCTCTCGGGCCATCGCGGTGTGTTCGGGCGTGGTGTTGTAGGGATGCGCACCAGCGGTCTTCTCCGCCGCGAGTTCGAGCATCTTGGGGCCGAGCGCGGCCAGCACGACCGGCACCGGCTCGGCCGGGGCGACCGACGTGTAGAGCGAGCTCTCCATCGCTTCGAGGTAGGTCTTCATGAACGAGTAGGGCTTGCCGTACTCGATGCCGCGAACCTTGCTCACGATCGCCGGGCTCGACACCCCGATGCCGAGCATCATGCGGCCGCCGGTGGCCTCGGCAACCGTGTTGGCACCCTGCAGCATCACGCCCGGCGCCCGGTTGTAGATGTTGGCGATGCCGCTCGCGAGCCCGAGCCTCGACGTGTTCGCGCCGATCAACGCCAGCTGCGCGAACGGGTCGCGGCCGAACGTCTCCCCCACCCACAGTGTCTCGTAGCCAAGCGCCTCGACCCGCTGCCCGAAGGCAACGACGTCGGCGCCGGACAGGCCTTCGGGCGAGAACCAAACCCCACGTGTCGTCATGGCCGGGACGTTAGTCCAGCCAGCTCGCACCACCGATTTCGGCCCACGCTTCGGTGGCGGCGAGGATCTCCGCACGCCACGCCTCTGCACCGGCAGCGGTCGCGGCCCGCTCACGTCGCCGGCTGAGGATCTCGCCGCGCATCGACGCGCCGTCGACCCCCAATCGGAGCGAGCGGTGTCCCGACCAGCGGTAGCGCAGTGCCCCGCTCACGACATCGATGATCGCCTCGTCGAGTACGGCGAGGAGATCGGCAGAGCCGCTGTCGCAGGCGTCGCAGCCGCAGTCGATGATGTACTCCCAGCGGATCGAGGGGTCACCGAAGGCGATCTCGACCGCGTTGTCGGTCAGCCCGGCGAACCCGGTCTCGATCACGAAGAGCGGCACCGTCCCGGGCCTCGCGGCGTCGAGGCGGACACGGCTGGAGACCGGCGGAAAGCCGTCCGGCTCTTGCGCCCACTCGATCCGGTCGACCGCCGTCGCCGACGCGATCCCACCGGCCACGAGTCCCTCGACCCAGGCCCGGGCCCGGGCGACGATGAGTCGGTACCGCTCGGGTGCGGTGACCCGGCTGTACGCCGCGGCGTCCGGTGACCGCTCGGGGTTCGGATCCGGCCACGGCTCGAGACCATCGCCCGTCACGACGAACGCGGCGTCGACGTCGGCGAGGAGCTGCTCGAGGGCGGTCATGTCACCGATCATCGTCCGGTGGACGCCGGCCGGGCTCGCCATTTCGGGGCAGCGACCACACAACACTGCGCGGTAGCGACCACACAACACTGCGCGGTAGCGACCACACAGGCCGAAAACGAACGACCGGCCAACCTCTTCGCGACGGGCGAGGACCGCGTCGCGAAAAGGTTGGCCGGACCGACACCGGATGGATCGTGCGCCGCCGACCGGCGCAGGGAACGCTCAGTAGCGGTAGTGGTCGGGCTTGTAGGGGCCTTCGACCGGCACGCCGAGGTAGTCGGCCTGATCCTTCGACATGACGGTGAGCTTCACGCCCAGCGCGTCGAG
>CAZEML010000124.1:0-12810 GCA_964513285.1 uncultured Candidatus Nemicrothrix sp. | reverse complement strand
GGTCGGCGGCGTCGTAGGCGTCGGGCAGGTCCTCCGGGGTGCCGCCCATGAAGTCGATCACGGCGCCGCGACCCAGCTCGAGCGAGTTGCCGAGGTCGGCGACCGGCGCCTGACCGATCACGAGCCGCGGGGTCACGACCGGCTCGTCGCGCTGTCCGACCCACAACGCCAGATGGCCACCGGCGGAGTGACCGACGACCGCGACCCGGCTCAGGTCGACCGGGGCGTTCACGCGAGCGAGGGCGTCGATCGCAGTGCCGACGTCGTCGAGGGTTCCGGGGTAGCCGCCACCGGGATCGCCCACCCTCCGGTACTCGATGTTCCAGGTCGCGTAGCCGTTGGCTCGGGCGTCGGCGGCCTGGGGTTGGGCGAGGCTGAGGTCGAACGCGTTGCGCCAGAACCCGCCGTGGATGAACACGACGACGGGGTACGGGCCGTCGCCGTGGACATCGGCGTCGGGGAGGATCAACTCCGCGAACTGTTGCGGTGCGTCGCCGTACCGGACGATGTCACCGATGCCGATCTCGAGCGTTCCGCTCACGGGCTCCCCCTCCGTATCCACGACTTCCCGGGCGTCTGCGCCGTCCGCGGCCGCCCCATCCACCTCATTCACCTCGTCGATCTCGTCGCCCCCCTCACCGTCGACGCCCTCGTCGACCGAGGTGCACGCGGCGAGCGAGCCGAGCGCGACCAAGCCGACGATCGCGGCGCGGACCGACACTCACGCCTCAGCCGGGCGATCGGTCTCGATGACCCCCGCCGCGAGCATCGCGTCGATCTCGTCGTCGGTGAACCCGAGCTCGGCGCAGACGGCTCGGGTGTGTTCGCCGAGGCCGGGCGCGGGTCGGATGTCGGCGGACGGCATGCCGGTCGCCCGGAAGCCCTGGCCTTCGAACGCCATCCCCCCGATCGGCGGCTGGTGCAGCTCGACGATGAACCCGCGGGCCCGGAAGTGCGGATCGTTGAACTGCCCCGCCGAGTTGTGCATCGGGCCGGCCGGCACCCGACGCGAGAGGCAGGCATCGACGACGTCGTTGACCGACTGTTCCCGGGTCCATGCCTCGATGAGGGCGTCGATCTCGCCTTCACGCGACTGGCGACCCGACAGCACGGCGAGGTCGTCGGTCATCGCCCATTCGGGCGACCCCATGACCTCGACGAGCGCCCGCCATTCGGCATCGGACCGGGTGCAGATCGCGACCCACGAGTCGGGGGCTTCGCACGGATAGAGCCCCCAAGGCGTGCCCCGGTCGTGGTGGTTGCCGCGCGCCCGGACCGAGCCGGGCTCGAGCGACTCCTTGGCCAGCAGGTCGGCCATGACGTTGACGACCTGTTCGACCTGGCAGACCTCGACGTGGAAGCCCGAGTCGCCGTGCAGCCGTCGGCCGAGCACGCCCGCCAACGCCGTCACCGCCCCGGTTCGACCGGCGAAGTGATCCGGGAAGATCGACATCGAACCCGCCGGTGCGTCGTCGCCCTCGTAGTTCCACAGATGCGTCATCCCGCCGGTGACCTGCGTGTTGGGCCCGTAGCCCGACCAATGACTCCAGGGTCCTCGCGAGCCCATCAGCTGGCTCGACATCATCACCAGGTTCGGGTTCTCCGCCGACAGGTCGGCGTAGCCGATCCCCATCTGCTCCATGATCCCGGTCGAGTTGTTCTCGATCGCGATGTCGGCCCCCGCAGCCATGCGCTTCAGGAGCGCGACTCCCTCGGGGTTCTTGGCGTCGACGCCCAAGCTGCGCTTGCTGCGACTCGAGGAAGCGAAGCTGGGTGACATCTCACCGCCGAGCACGACCCGGATGAAGTCCGGGTACGAGCGCGACTCGATCTTCACGACGTCGGCGCCGTACTCGGCGAGCATGCGCCCACACTCGACGCCGACCCCGCCGTGACCGAAGTCCATGACGGTGATGCCGTCGAGCGGCGCCTCCGAGCCGCTGAGCGGCGCGGCAGGAGCGGGTCGAGGTTCACCCAGATCGGCGAACACGGCATCGGTGTCGGCCCCGACCGCCGGAGGCGGGCCGACCGGCCCGACCCGCTCGGCATCGATCTCGAAGAACCCGGAAGCGAGCATCATCTCGGCTCCCCCGTCGAGGGCGACCCGGTCGAAACTGCCACGCGCCTCGAAGTGCGGGTTCACGAGCACGTCGTCGGGCTTGAGGATCGGCGTGCACACGATGCCGCGGTCCTGACACTGCTCGGCCACCTCCAGCATCGTGAGGTCGGCGAACAGCTCGGTGTAGAGCGGGTTGAGCACCGCGTCGGCGATCCCGAACCGACCCATGAACGTCTCGTACTCGGGATCCTGGAGATAGTCGGGCTCGCCCAACCAGGCCCGCATCGCCTTCCAGTGCCGCTCGGCGATGATGACGAGCCGGACGTAGCCGTCCTTGCACGGCAGGATCGTGTACACCGGCCCGGGACCGATCCGGCTGTCGAGGCTCGGCTGGCCGGCGTCGAAGGATCGGGTCCAGTTCGACAACGACCAGTCGGCGACCTGGGCGCACGCTTCGTTGACCGACAGGTCGATGACCTGGCCGGCGCCGGTCTCGTGTTGTTGCAGCAGGGCACACTCGATCGCGAACGCCGCGTGCATCGAGGCCGTGTCGTCGGCGATGTTGCCGGGCGGTAGCAGCGGCTCACGGTCGGGTACGCCCGCTTTGAACGCCATGCCGGCGCTGGCGTCGATCACCGCGCACGGGACGTCTCGCCCGGCGTAGGGACCGGTGCGGCCGTAGCTGGTGATCGAGCACACGATCAGGTGCGGGTGGCGAGCCGCCAGATCGTCGGCGTCGAGGCCGCTGTCCGCCCACGAGCCCGGCTCGGCCGAGTCGATCACCACATCGCTGTGCGCCAGCAACTCGTGGAGGCGTTCCCGGTCCGGATCCTGACTGAGATCGAGAGCGACACCCCGCTTCCCGGCGTTGCGGAAGGTGAAGAACAGTGAGAGGTCCCCCACCATCGGCGGCATCGAGCGAGCGGGCGAACCCTCCGGCGGCTCGACCCGGAGCACCTCGGCACCGAGGTCGGCGAGCAGACGGCCGGCCAGTTCTCCTCGCTCGATGGTGAGGTCGACGACGCGGATTCCGTGCAGCGGGCGGCGAGGCATGGCCGGATCGTATGGGACCACCGATGCCGCGTCAGAATCACCAGGCCAGCCGTCCCTCGCCCGCCCTCACCTCCGCGCCATCCCCGCCATCTCGTTGCCGCCCTCCCCACGCGACACTGGAGCGATGACGGCCACCTACCCCCCGGTGCCGCAGGAGCGGGTTCGCTTCGAGGTGATGCGCATGTGGTGGCGCGACCTCACGTTCATCCACGTGGACTACGACCCGGCCGTGGTGCAGCGACTCCTTCCCGACGATCTGACCGTCGACACCTGGCCGGCCGACGACGGCACCGAACGGGCCTGGGTCGGACTCGTCCCCTTCGAGATGGTGGTCGGCACCCCCGGCGGCCTCCGGCTGCCGATCGTGGGCACGTTCCCCGAGACCAACGTCCGGACCTATGTGCGCGACGCCGACGGTCGCCCGGGCGTGTGGTTCTGCTCGCTCGAAGCGGGCGGCCTCGCCGCGACCGTGACCGCTCGATTCACCTACGGGCTGCCGTACTTCTGGGCCGACATGTCCATCGACCGCGGCCGTCGAGAACCCGGCGCGGTCTGGCGCTACGACTCGACGCGGCGGTGGCCGCGCCTGCGGACGCCGGACGGTGAGCTGCCGTCGCACCACAGCGCCGCTCGCATCGACGAACCGATCGGCGAATCGGCGGTGTCGGACTTCGAGCACTTCCTCACCGCCCGCTGGGGGCTCTACTCGCGGTTTCCCTCGATGACCGCCGGCCGCGCCACGACGTTGTACGCGCCGGTCGATCACGGACGTTGGCCGCTCTACCGGGCCGAACTCCTGGAGCTCGACGACCAGCTCCTCGCGGCCGCGGGCCTGCCCGAACCCGAACACGAGCCGGTGGTGCACTGGACGCCCGGCACCGAGGTCAGAATCGGCCGACCCCGCCGGGTCTCACCCTGACGGATCCTCGGGCTCGGGCTCCCCGATCTCGGGATCCTCGGGCACGCCGGTCCCCTCGGTCTGCACCTCGGCCTCGTCTTCGGTCTGCTCCTCGGCGTCCGCTTCGGTCTGCTCCTCGCCGACCTCGTCTCCGGTCACCGGGGTCTGGACCCGCCGACGGCGACGGACCCACAGCCACACGATCAGGATCAGCGCGAGCAGCGCACCGGCGCCGATCAGGCCCCACTCGACCAGCTGATCGGTCCCACGTTCCTGCGCCGCCTCGACCTGGGCCACCGCCGAGCGGGCGAGTTCGGTCGCCTCGTCATACCCGGCGTCCTCGAAGGCGGCGATCGCCGCCAGCAGGTCGGCGTCGGGATCGAGGCCACGAAGCCCGACGTTCTGCACGAACCCGCGCGGCTCGGCGAGCACGACCGTCGCATCCTCCAACTCGGTCAACGCCGAGACCTGCTCGTCGGCGATCGCTGCAGCCGCATCCACCCCCTCGTCGAACGTGGCGATCGCCTCGAACGCCTCGCGAGCCTCGCCCGGCAGCTCCACGCCGAGGGCATCCGCCCGCGCTGCCAGATCGACCTGGGCGTCGAGGAACGCGTCCAGGCCGGCGATCAACTCGTCGGCGTCGGCGAAGTCCCACGAACCGAGCAGGTGCGGGACCGCCACCGGAATCGACCACCCGGCTTCATGCGCGTCGAGTTCGGCGGAGGCATCGAGGGTCGCCCTCCGATCCTCGAGCAGCTCGTCGAAGCGATCGCCGATCACCCAGTTCTGGAAGATCTCGACCGTCGAGTCGGCCCCACCGGCGATCTCGAACGCATCGAGTGCCCGCCGCCAGTCGACGGTCGAGCTCAGCTCGAGATCCGGGTCATAGGGGTTGCGTCCGTTCGTCAGTACGTCGACGACGGCCCGCATCCCGTCCTCGCCGGTGCCCTTGCTGAGCGAGTCGATCACATGGAACGAGGCCGAGTAGCCGTACAACTCGCCGTAGTCCTCGTCCCCGACCGGCCCCAGCGGCCGGGTCCAGTCGAGGAGCTCGACCGCCTCGGGGTGCGACGGGATCGGGAGCGGGAACCGCTCCGGTCGGTCGATACCGGCCGCCTGCGCGGCGTTGTAGCCGTAGTACTCGGCGAACCCCTCGGTGAGCCATCGCATCGGCGAGAAGTCCCGGTTGAACCAGGCGTGGGAGATCTCGTGGCTGAGCACTTCGGCGTTGAGGTCCTCGCCGATCTCCACGAGCGCGTCGATGCCGTCGAATCGGGTGTCCGCGAACCCCGGCGAGGGTTCGGAGTAGAAGCCGGCGTACCCGGCGAGGGACGGAATCACCGTCTCGGTGATCTGCAACGGGTCGTCGTGAGGCCATTCGAGACCGGTCGCCTCCTCGAGGTACGGACCGACGGCCTGGACCGTGTCGGTCACGAACTCGACCCATTCGGTGTCGCCCGGCCAGGCCGCCACCGCGAACGTTCCGACCCCCGGCACCTCGAACTCCGACCGCACCAACCCGGACTCATCAGACCCGACCACGAACGCACTCCACGCGTACGGCTCGGCGAGCTCGGTGATCTCCCACCGCTGGAAGCCGTCCTCGTCGAGGAGCTTTCGCAGCGCGCCGTCGCGGTTGCCCTCGTCCTCGTAGCCGGGGGCCGTCTCGACCTCGAACCCCTCGGGGATCTCGATTCGGACCGTCGCCAGACCGTCATCGCCGCGCCCGAACGCGAAGAACGCGAGGAACGCGGGATTCACGCGCGCCCAGGCGTCGAGGTCTCGCGCCGCACCGTCGGGAAGCCGGTAGGTGACGGTCAGCTCTCGGGTCTGTCGGTAGAAGAGGTTGGGCCCGAGATCGATCTCCCACAACTGGAACGGGTTGTCCGGGCCAGGCTCGAACTCCGGATCGTCGACCACGCTCATGTCGAGCGCCGCACCGTTCGACCGGGTGGCGGCGACGTCGACCGCATCGATCGGGATCGACTCGAGGATCGCCGAGAAGAACGTCTGGATGATCCGGAAGCCTTCGGTGCGGTTCGGCGTCTGGTTGGTGATCGAGTACTGGATCTCGACCTCGATCGAGAAATCCTCCGGCACCACCCGGTAGGTCGTCGTCGCCTCGATGCGGAGGCCGTCGTCCTGGGCCGCAGCGGGCGTCTCCGCGGCTGCGAGCAGGCTCACGATCAGCGTGAACACCAGCACGGCGCGCGCCGCCACTGCCCGTCGAGCCCTGGATCCGCCATCCATCGGCGTCGATCATGGCACGGCGCTCACGATTCGAGGAACCGGGTTCAGCGCGAGTCACCGACCAGCGCCAGCGGCTCGGACCGGGCCTTGTCTGGGCCTGGATCTGGGTCTGGATCTCGGTCTGGGTCCGAGCCTGAGGCTGGCTCGGGGCGTCAGCCCAGTTCGGTGCCGTAGATCCCGACGAAGCTGACCATCTCGCCCGGATAGCCGCCCAGATTGTGGACGAGGCCGAGGTTGCGGCCGTGATCCGCGATCCGACGTTCCTCGGGAGCCTCCCCGCGCAGCTGGAGCCAGATCTCATAGAGCATCCGCAGCCCCGACGCCCCGACCGGGTGCCCGAACGCCTTCAAGCCACCGTCGCTGTTGACCGGGAGTCGGCCGTCGAGTGCGAACGCGCCGTCGAGCACGTCGCGCCACGCCTCACCTGGGTCGGAGAAGCCGAGGTCTTCCATCAAGACGAGTTCGGTCGGCGTGAAGCAGTCGCGGACCTCGGCGACCGCGATCTCGTCGCGCGGCGAGGTCACCCCGGCCTGGGCGTAGGCGTCGTCGGCCGACCACTTGCACTCCGGCAACGTCGTGTAGTCGTAGTCCGGGTCGAGCGAACCCGCGCCGGTTCCGGCGACGAACGAGAGGGCCTTCACGTACAGGGCGTTGTCGGTGTACTTGTGGGCGTCCTCGGCCCGGCACATGATCACCGCGGCTGCGCCGTCGGCCACGCCCGCGCAGTCGAACACCGACAGTCGGCCGGCGACCGCCGCCATCTGGCAGATCTGCTCGGCACTGGTCTCGCGGCGGAACTGAGCGAGCGGGTTGCGGGCCCCGTTGAAGTGGTTCTTCTCCGCGATCTTGGCGACCGCGTAGCGCACCTCGTCCTCGTCGACGCCGTACTTCTCAGCGTATGCCGGGAGGATCATGGCGAACATGGCCGCGGCGGTGAGGGTGCGTTGGGTGCCGTCGGTCGGGATCGGGAAGGCGTTGAGCCCCTGATAGCCACCGTCTTTGACCTTCTCCGCCCCGAGCGCCATCACGACGTCGTAGGCCCCCGACGCCACCGCGTACGCCGCGTTGCGCATCGCTTCGGAGCCGGTCGTGCAGTAGTTCTCGACCCGCGTGATCGGCTTGCCGTGGATCTTCAACGGACCACCCATCGCCAGGCCCGACGCCGCCGACTGCGACGTGCCGAACCAGAAGGCGTCGACATCGTCTTGGCTGATCCCCGCGGATGCGTAGGTGAGCTGAGCCGCGTCGATGATGAGGTCGTCAACCGACTTATCCCAGTGCTCGGTGAAGGGCGTGCAGCCCATCCCGATGATGGCGACCTGATCCTTGATTCCGTGCGAGCCCATCAGCCGACCTCCGTTGCCTTCGCTGCCGGCGGATCGGCCGGCCCGTCGCCGTCGTCGGCCGCACCTCGGACCGGCTCGACCTTCCAGAAGTAGTTGTGGATCTCGTCGGCGGTGTACAGCCGACGGAACGTGGGCCGGACCCGCATCCCGACCGCGATCTCGTCGGGTCCGCAGTCGGCGAGTTCGAGCGGCGCTCGACCGCCCCCGTCGAAGTCGACGACGGCGAACACGACCGGCGGGCTCGGCGAGTACACGAGCTTGTCGATCGTGAAGCTGACGACAGTGCCGGTGACCCCAGCCATCGGCACCGGCTCCATGTCGTCGACCGCCCCGCCCTTCTCCGACACGCGGGCCGGAGGAAGGTGGATCATGCCGCTCTCGCGATCTCGGCTGCCGACGAAGCCGAACTTCCAGTCGTCGCGCCGATGCGAGGCGGCGGCCGACGGACGGTTCGGCAGCGGCCGGTTGGGTGGTTCGACCGACACCATCTGACGCCACGACAGGAACTGGGCGTAGCTGACAGGACTGCCATGCTCGATCTGCCCGGCGATCGGCCGGCTCGATCGGTAGTCGGTGATCGCATCGGTGGTGCGGACGACGATGACCTCCACCCCGTCGGCCAGGGTCATCACCGCGATCGTCTGGCCCGACTCAGCGTCTTCGAGCGCGGCGGCGAGCAGCAGGAGCGGGTGGGCGCCGCCGGTGTTGCCCACGGTGCTGGACAGGTCGTCGACCCGAGCGTCGTCGGCGACCCCGAGCCGTCGGCTGTTGCGGCTGACCGCTCGGGCGTGGGTACCGGCGACGGCGAGTCGATCGATGTCGTCGACGGTCACGCCGGTCTGCTCGAGCGCGGCCTGCCATGCCTGCACCATGAGCGGCGCGTAGGTGACCTCACCGAACCGTTCTTCCCAAGCCCGCGATCGGGTTCCACCGGGGATTCGCCAGCGTTCGAGGAACTCGTCGGTGACCACGCCCGCGCCGAGGTACTCGGCGATGACCGGCCCGGCGCCGTCGTCGCCGACCACGATCGCGGCGGCGCCGTCGCCACCGGTCGCCTCGTCTGCTGAGGTCGCGAGTCCGTCGCGCTGATCGGCGGCGACGACCATGGTGGTCACCCCGGCGGTGAGCGCCGTGCGAAGCGCGCCGGCGCCGGAACGCAGGGCGCCTCCGAAGTCGAGGGCGCCGACCGAGGCGGGGAGTCGCAGGGCGGCGTGAATCGCCGACGCGTTGGTCTTCTCGAGGTAGGCGGGCGACGGGGTCGAGAACCACAACGCCTCGACGTCGACCTCGGGGATGGCATCGCTCGCGGCGCGGGCCGCGGCGACCGCCATCGTGGTCGTGTCCTCGTCGTAGGAGGCGACCGCTCGCTGGCCGCGACCGCCGCCCTTGCCGAAGAAGCCGGTGATCTCGCTGCGGTCGAGTCGGTGATGGGGTACGTACCCCCCGACCGCGATGATGCCGCGCATGTGTGCTCCTCCGGATGCGACCAAGTCCGGTGAGGACCCTACCGGTCGCCCGCAGACGCACCCGAACCCGAACCCGGCGCGATCAGGCCCGCCTCCGAGCATCCCGGTCGTCGCGCCCGGACCGGTCCCGCCGTTGATCGTCGTCGCGACCCTCGGGATCGCCGCGGTCTCCGCCCGCCTCGGACCCCGTCGTCGTCCCGCCCGCCGAGTCCGCCGAGTCGGCCGGGTCCGCCGAGGACCGTGACTCCCCGCTGGACGACGCCGGCGGCGACGTCGTTGCGGGAGGCGTCGTCGTGAATGGTTGGGTCGTGGACGGTTGGGTCGTGGTCGCGGCGACGGCGACGATGCCGGTGGGGTCGTCGGCGGCGACCGGAGCGTTGAACTCGTCGGTCAGGACCGGGTCTTCGCCGAGGAGTTCGGCGGCCACGGTGAGCCCGATCGAGCCGACCGCGAAGCCCGCGATCACCATCGCGGCGATGACGGTTCGCTCGAACCACCGACGTTCGGGTTGCGGAGACGGGGCCACCATGACCACCACCGTCGCGCTCGGGTCCCAGAGTCGGGTGAAGGATGGGTAAGAATCAGGCAAGCAGGCAGACGAAACGAACGGAGACCATGGTGAGCGAGCCCCGCGGTGAAGACTCAGTCGAGTTGTTGCAGGCGTTGATCCGCAACGCATGCGTGAACGACGGCACCGAGGCGAGCGGGCAGGAGATCCGCAATGCGGACGTGCTCACCACCTTCCTCGAGGGGGCCGGTCTCGAGGTCGAGCAGTTCCACGCCGCTCCGGGGCGAACCTCGATCGTCGCCCGGATCGAGGGCACCGACCCGAACGCCCCGAGCCTGTGCCTCAACGGGCACACCGACGTGGTGCCGATCAATCCCGACGGGTGGGACGAAGATCCGTTCGGGGGCGAGATCATCGACGGCGAGGTGTGGGGTCGAGGCGCCGTCGACATGCTCAACCTCACCGCCTCGATGGCGGTCGTCACCCGCAACCTCGCCCGCTCGGGCACCCGCCTCAAGGGCGACCTGGTGTTCTTCGGCGTGGCCGACGAGGAAGCCGGGAGCAAGTACGGCGCTCGGTTCATGGGCGAACACCATCCGGATGCGATCCGCACCGACTACCTCCTGACCGAAAACGGCGGTCTGCACGGCGGCAGCGAGGACGACCCCACGATCACGATGGTGGTCGGCGAGAAGGGGATCGCCTGGCGGCGGCTTCGGATCACCGGCACGCCCGGCCATGGCTCTCGCCCCTACAAGTCCGACAACGCCGTGGTGAAGGCGGCGGCGGTCGTCCAGCGGTTGTCGGAGTACAACCCCGGTCCTCGTTTCCATGAGTACTGGCGCCCCCAGGTCGACGCCATGCCGCTCGACGACGAGATGAAGGCGATCCTGCTCGACGACGGTGCCATCGACGAGATGCTCGCCACGCTGCCGGCCTCGCGGGCGGGCCACCTCCACGCCTGCACTCACACGACCTTCTCGCCCAACGTGGTGTCGAGCCAGACGAAGACGAACATCATCCCCGACGTGGTCGAGATCGATGTCGACATCCGCACGCTTCCCGGCGAGACCCACGACGACGTGGAGAACCATCTGCGAACCGCGCTGGGCGACCTCTACGACCAGGTGTCGGTCGAGGTGCTGCTCGAGGAGCCGTCGACCCAGAGCCGGATCGACACCCCGCTGTGGGACTCGATGCAGAAGGCGGTCGCGAACCCGTTCCCGACCAGCCGGATCGCGCCGTCGCTGAGCGTCGGCTTCACCGACGCCCGAGTGCACCGGGAACTGGGCGCGGTCGCCTACGGCGCGGGGCTGCTCGCACCGACGCTCACCTCGGCGGAGTTCGGCTCACGCTTCCACGGCCACAACGAACGCATCGATGTCGAGTCGCTCCACCTGACGACCCGCTTCTTCCACGACGTCGCCACCGACCTGCTCGGCTGACCCGCCACCGGCCCAGCCAGCACCGGTCAGGGCGGCGCCAGCGTCCATGCGCCCGCGGGATCCCGAACGACCCGCCAGCCGTCATCGTGTACGAGGTGGTGGTGATGTCGGCACAACAACACGAGGTTGTCGATGTCGGTCGGCCCTCGATTGCGCCGCCAGATCACGTGGTGCGCCTCACACCGGGCGGAATGGGCGCCGCATCCGATGCAGCCGCCGTCGCGGACGATCAACGCCCGCCACTGAGCGTCGGATGCGAGTCGGTAGCGATCACCCAGCCAGAGCGGCTGCCCCTCGCGGCTGAAGACGGCCCCGTACAGGTCAGACGTGCACGCGAGCCGCTCGACCTCGGCGGCAGGCAGCGGCCCGACGCCAGGAATCTCCCCCGCCCCGTCGGGATGCACGACGACCATCATCTGGGTCCGCACCGACGGTGGTCCGGCCGTCCGCACCCGACCCAGAAGCAGGCCGGCCACGACATCGGCGAACCGTTGCTGAGGTGTGCGCCGCACGGCCGCACCGTCACGCCCACCATCGGCGTGATAGGCCCGGTTCATCTCGTCGTCGAGCAGGGCCCGCACCTCGGCGAAGACGGAGTCCTCCCACTCGACGTGCAACACGCCCATCTCGTCGTGGGCCAGGAAGCCTCGCCGCTCCCGACGTTGACGGCGCGCCCGCTCGGCCGCCTGATCAGCGGTCGACTCGCGCCGGACATGGGCGTCGACCTGGCGTCGCATCGCATCGGCCGGCTTCTGTTTGGCGGCCTCGAGCAGCGACGACGCACCCACCGCCTCGACCGTCGTGCGAGCCGCCGCCTTCGCCAGCGTGTCGACGTGGGCGGCGGAGATCTCGCCCGTCGACAACGCAGCCTCGACCTCGGGCAGCGCCGACAGCAACGCACCACGGGCGACCGCTTGATCGGCCTCCCGCTGGGTGCAACGCGTCGCGCCGCGCACCCGAGCGGCGTCACCGGCTCGGGCGGCACAGCGAGCCGCCGCCGCGTCGACCGCCGCCCGCAACCGAGCGAGGTCCCCCAGGCAGCGTGCGTCGTCGACCGACGCCAACGATGTGATCCAGTCCTCGAACACGGCCCGCTCACCTCCTGACGGTGCGAGCTCACGGATTCAGGACCAGACGAGAACGAGGCTGGGTCCGGCGACCAGTCCCTTCACCCTAGCAAGGGTCATGCGGAAAAGCGAACACCTGTTCGCCTCAGCTCTCAGATGCCGGTCGCAGCCCCCGCCAACGCTCGAGGATCCGCAGCACCGGCGAGCGAGCCGTGCTCGGTGATCTCGATCAGATGAGCGTGGCCGAACTGGGAGTGATCGGCGGTCCCGAGCTCATGCCCCATCGCGCTGAGCGCGTCGGCGACCGCCGCCGGCACGCCATCCTCCAACTCGACCTTGCGCGACACGCCCGGTGCCCACGTCGAGAATCCGGTGTCGACCGCGGGAGCGATCCGCCAGCGAGGGCGGCCCACCGCATGGCCGGCGCTGCGACCGAACGCCAACGACGCCGCCAGCATCTGCAACACGACCTGCGGCTGCGCGTCGCCGCCCATCGTGCCGAGCACGGTCCGCAGCCGTCCGTCGGGATGGGTGACGAGCGCCGGCGCGAGCGTGTGGGGCGGGCGCTTGCCCGGCCGGTACTCGGCGGGATGCCCGGGCTCCAGCGAGAAGCCCAGCCCCCGGTCGTGTAGGAAGATGCCGCTCGAACCGGCGACCAGATGGGCACCGAACCCGCTCGCGTTGGAGTTGATCAACGACACCCCCATGCCGTCGCCGT
>CAZEML010000123.1:0-12923 GCA_964513285.1 uncultured Candidatus Nemicrothrix sp. | reverse complement strand
CCCGGGCGTGTTCGCCGAGGTCGTTGACGACCAGGGCAACACCGTGAGCGAGGGCGGTGGCTACCTCACCCTCACCCGTCCGTGGCCGGGCATGCTCCGAGGCATCTGGGGCGACCCCGAGCGCTACAAGGAGACCTACTGGTCCGAGTACGAAGGCCGCTACTTCGCGGGCGACGGCTGCCGCATCGACGCCGACGGCTACCTGTGGCTGCTCGGCCGGGTCGACGACGTGATGAACGTGTCAGGCCACCGCATCTCCACCGCCGAAGTCGAGTCGGCGCTCGTCGATCACGAAGCCGTCGCGGAGGCTGCCGTCGTCGGCGCCACCGACGACGTGACGGGCCAGGCCATCGTGGGCTACGTGATCCTCGTCGGCTCGGCCGAAGCATCCGATGAGCTGCGCGAAGAGGTCCGCCAGCACGTGTCGAAGAAGCTGGGACCGACCGCACGACCCAAGGCCGTGTTCCTCGTACCCGATCTGCCCAAGACCCGGTCCGGGAAGATCATGCGGCGACTCCTGCGCGACGTCGCCGACGGTCGCGACCTCGGCGACACGACCACCCTCGCCGATCCCGGCGTCGTCGCCGCGATCGCGGAAGGTGCCGCCGACTCAGACGAAGACTGATCGCGAAGCGATCAGCCATGGGCAGCGATCATCCCGAGAACTGGATCCCGCACACCGATCGTCCGATCGGTGGCCCGACCGTCGTGCTCGATCTCGACGGCGTGATCTCCGATGCGACCCACCGCCAACACTTCCTGGCGGCCGAGCGGTCGCGAGACAAGGACTGGCGGGGCTTCTTCCACTCCTGTGTCGATGACCCCGTCATTCCTCACGGCGCCGCGCTCGCCGCGTCGGTGTCGCCGGAGATGACGGTCGTGATCTTGACCGCTCGCGTCGACGACATCCGCGACAAGACCGTCGCCTGGCTCGATGCCAACGAGATCCGCCGGGACTGGCTCATCCTGCGGGGTCCGCGCGAAGGCGGGCCAAGCGTCGACTGGAAGCGCGAGCAGCTCGAGTCGCTTCGCGATGCCGGATCCGAGATCGAACTGTGTGCCGACGACGATCCCCGCAACGTCGAGATGATGCGTGAGCTCGGCATCCCGACCCTCTACATACCGTCGGGCTACTACGACGCCCGCGAGTTCGGGTCGGTCGAATACCGATGACCTCGAGCGAGCGGTTCCCGTGGGGGGCGGTCTCGCTGCTCGGAGTCCTGACGATCGTCGGGTACGGCACCTGGCATTACTCCTTCGGCGTCCTACTCGAGCCGATCCTCACCGACACGGGTTGGTCTGAGGAGTGGCTGGTCTCGGCGTTCAGCGCGACCGGGCTCATCGGCGCGTTCGCGGCGCCGCTCGCCGGTCGGATGATCGACCGCCAGCGTTTCCGAGCCGCGCTCGGCGTGACCGGTGTGGTCGCCACCGCCGGGCTCACCCTCGCGTCGACCACCGATTCGCTGGCGGTCTTCGTCCTCTCCACCGGCGTCGCCGGCTCGATGGTCGCCGCCTTCGCGCTGTATCACGTGACCCAGACCCTGGCGGTTCGGTACGCCCCGACGAAGGCGGCGCGTTCGGTGAGCGTGCTGACGTGGTGGGGCGCGTTCGCGAGCACGATCTATCTGCCGTTCACCGCCTACCTCGTCGATGCGGCCGACTGGCGGATCGCCCTTCGGGTGCTGGCGATCATCGCCGGCGTCTACCTCGTCGTCGCTGCGTTCGCGCTGCCCGCGCCGCCTCGCACCGACACGGTCGAGCAGACCCGAGGTCTCGCTTTCCTCGTCGAGCCCGAGGTTCGGCGGTACGCCGTCGCCAGCTTCGGGTGCGGTGCGGCGATCGGCATCGTGCTCGTCTACCAGGTCACGATCATGACGTTGGCCGGGCTTTCGCTGACCGCTGCGGCCTGGGTCGCGGGCGCCCGCGGGGTTGCGCAGTTCGTCGGCCGCCTCCCGGTGATCTGGCTGGCTGAGCGCCTCGGGTCGAAGCGTTCGCTGCAGATCGCCTATGCGGCGATCGCGATCGGGTGCGGCGTGCTCGCCTTCGCCGTGAACCCGTTGATCGGGCTCGTCTATGTGGTCATCGGCGGCTTCGGGATCGGTGCGACCTCGCCGCTGGTGGGGATCCACTCCTCCCAGATCTTCCCGCCGGATCGCTTGGGCCAGGGGATGGGCTCCATGTCCCTCGTCTTCGGGCTCGCGATGGCGCTCGGGCCGACCAGCATCGCGATCGTTGCCGACGGAGACACGGTGCGCTGGTTGGGGCCGGTCGTGGCGGTGATTGCCGCAGCGGTCGCGGTCGTCGCGATGGGTGGGCGTCGATCCGCCGAGGCCCAGACACCCGAGCCGCGCTGAACAGGGTTCGGGCGTGCGAAACGGGCCGATACACCCATGTTCTGGGCCGAACGGCCCATTCGCTCGAGAGTCGGGAACAGTACGGTCGGCTCGTTGCGTGTCGCCCAGTGGCTTGGAGGGTCAGATGGCAGTGACCGACCTCGCCCACCTCAAGGTCGAGTGGAATCGGTACCCCGGCTCGGCGAACATCGTCACCCGGCTCATCAAGTACACCTACTGGCGGATGCTGGACGCCTGGCTCCGTCTCTCTGGGCGCGGGCGCTACCTCCTGATGGTCTGCCCGGCTCGTTCCGGCTCCAGCGTGACCCTGCATGTGTTGCGGTCGAACCCCGCGGTTCGGGCCATGGGGGAGAGCCATGTCTCCTACTGCGATACCTCCGATCTGCGGATGCTGGCGTTGCGGACGAACTGGCTCTTGCGAAGTGTTGGTGTGCGCGGCGTCTTCTTCCTGGACAAGCTCGTGTTCGGCTACCACACGATCTCGCCCGAGGTGCTGAAGAACCCTTCCGTGCGGCTCATCTTCCTGCTCCGAGAACCACTCGAGAACCTCTCGAGTATCCAGCGTGCGTGGCCCGACTCGAGCCCCGCGACGGTCGACGACTACTACGTTGAACGGCTTGACGACATGGTCGCGCTCGCCGAGGCGCTCGATGACCCGTCGCGGTCGTTCTTCTTGACCTACGAGGAGTTGACCGGCCCCACCGCGGACGAATGTCTCGCTTCACTCCAGCAGTGGTTGGGCGTGACCGAGCCGTTCTCGACGGACTACGACCTCATCCCTGGTCACGGATACGGCAAGCGGGGCCGTGGTGACTTCTCGGACAATCTGACGGCCGGTCGGGTGCTCGCCGCGGACGAGCGCACATCACGAGGTGGAGCGACCCTCGATTCGACGAACTGTGGCCGATCGGTCGAGGCACACCGTCGTACGACCGATCAGCTGGTCGCGCTGACGACGACCCACTCGCGGTTGAGCGGCACCGCCATCCAGGACTCCTGACTCGCAACTCAGTTTGCGAAGTTGCCCTCGCGTGGTGGCCCGTCGACCCTGAGCGCAGCGCACGTCCACTCGCCGAGGGGTGAGCGGGCGATCTCGTCGCGGACTCGCACGACCAGACGGTCGGTGGTGTCGACCCGCCGTTCCAGCGGTTCTACGAGGGTCCCGGCAGCGAGGTCGCGGTCGAGTAACGACAGGCGGCCGACCAACACGCCCTCGCCCCGGCGGGCTGCGTCGACCGCCATCGAGAACAGGGTGACGTCGATCGTCGACGCGGTCGCGGGTGCCTCATCACCGGACCATTGCGTCCAGTGGTGCTCCCACGCGAGGTCGCGTAATCGCGTGGAGGTCGAGAGGTCATCTGGGGACCGGATCGTCGCCGCCAGGTCGGGTGCGGCGACGAGGACCAGTTGGTCCACCTCTCGATGGGCCGGCTCGTAGCCGGCGACCATGTCGAGTCCGTCTCGATGGAGGTCGGGTCGGCGGTCCGTCGCATGGATCGACACATCGGCCTCCGGGACGAGGCTGCGGATCTCTCCGAGCCGCGGCATCACCCACAATTCGGCGATCGCTGGGAGGGCGGCGATCCGGAGGGTGGTGATGCCACCGCCTCCGTCGCGCAGGTGATTGGCGGCGGCTGCGAGGGCGTGGAACGCGTCGGTGAGTTGCGGTCGAACCTGGCGGCCCGTCTCGGTGAGCGCGACGCCCCGGGCGGAGCGGTCGAAGAGCGGTTGATCAGCCCACGCCTCCACCGCCTTGACGTGCTGGGCGATCGCGGCGGGCGTCACGTGGAGTTCGTCCGCGGCGCGGCGGAAGCTTCCGAGCCGCGCCGCTGCCTCGAACGCCCGAAGCGCAGTGGCGGACGGCAGGTCGAGCGGCGGTGGGAGGAGCGCCATCGAGCACAAGTCTAGCTATGCCTCGGGGCTGGTGATCCTCCAGTTGTGCTAGGGCTCGAGGTCGTCGATGCTCGCACCATGCACCGACGCCTCGCCCATCGCCCATGGGTCCCCACCGAGTCCGAAACCCGCGTCACGGCCATCGCCGACCACGCGGTCGCGACGACCGCGCCCGATCGGGCCGACCGACTGTCGGAGCTGATCGACGCCAACACCCGGATCCACGACGACGAGTGCGTCAACCTCAACCCGGCCACCAACACGATGAGTCCGGCGGCGACAGCGGCCTTGGCGGGAGGTCTCGGGACCCGCACCTCGCTCGGCTATGCCGGGGCGAAGTACGAGATGGGCCTCGAGGCGATCGAGGAGATCGAGGTGATTGCGGCCGAGTTGGCGGCCCAGGTGTTCGGGGCCGGGTTCGTCGAGTTTCGGGTGCCGTCGGGGGCGATGGCGAACCTGATGGTGTTCATGGCGACAGCGAAGGCGGGCGACGCCGTGATCGTGCCGCCCGCTTCGATCGCCGGGCACGTGACCCACCACCAACCGGGCGCGGCTGGGCTCTACGGGCTCGAGATCCACGAGGCTCCCATCGATCCGGATCGCTATTCGATCGACGTCGACGGTCTGGCCGCCCTCGCCGAACGGGTTCGACCCCGGCTGATCACGGTCGGCTCGAGCCTCAACCTCCACCATCACGATGTCGCCGGGATCCGGCGGGTCGCCGACTCGGTCGGCGCCGTCGTCATGTTCGATGCCGCGCACCTGTCGGGCCCGATCGCCGGTGGCGCCTGGCCCAACCCGCTCGCCGACGGCGCCCACGTCATGACGATGAGCACCTACAAGAGCCTCGCCGGCCCGACCGCGGGCCTGGTCGTCACCGACGACCCCGAGCTTGCCGAGCGGATCGATGCGATCGCGTTCCCCGGCCTCACCGCCAACTTCGATGCGGGGAAAACGGCTGCGCTCGCCTACACGCTCAACGACTGGCTCGTGCACGGCGAGGCGTACGCGGCCCAGATGGTGGCGGCGGCCTCGAGCCTCGCCGACGGGCTCGCTGCGGAGCGGGTGCCGGTCTTCCGGCCGGGCGGAGTCGCCACCCGTTCCCACGCCTTCGCCCTCGACGCATCGGCGCTGGGTGGCGGGATGGCGACCGCTCGCCGGCTGCGGCAGGCCAACCTGCTGGCCTCGGCGATCGGTCTGCCGAGCGGTCTGGACGACGGCGTTCGGATCGGTACCAACGAGTTCGTCCGCTGGGGAGCGGTCGCCGACGAAATGGCTGAGCTCGCGTCGCTCATCGCCCGCGGGCTCACCGAGGATCCCCTGTCGGTGGCTCCCGACGTCTCCGTCTTCCGTCAGCGCTTCAACGAGATCGGCTACACCGTCGCCTGAGCCGTCGTGGTAGGCAGAGGCGATGTTCCGTCTCGACGACAAGGTCGCCCTGGTCACCGGCAGCACGCGCGGGTTGGGTTGGGCGATCGCCCAGGCGTTCGCCGCGCAGGGTGCCCATGTGATCATCTCCGGCCGCGCCCGCGACGATGTCGATCGACGGGTCGATGAGCTGACCGCTGGGGGCTTCCGGGCATCCGGTCGTGCCGCTGACCTGGCCGACCCGGTGGCGGGGATCGCCCTCGTCGACACCGTGGCCATCGAGCACGATCGGCTCGACATCATCGTCAACAACGCCGGCATCAATCATCGGGCCCCGCTCGGCGAGTTCGACGACGAGGCGTGGCGCCGGGTCGTGCAGGTCAACCTCGACACGCCGTTCGCGCTGGCGCGGGCTGCATCGGTCCACATGGTCCGGCAGGGGAGCGGTCGCATCATCACGACTGCGTCGGTGATGGGAACCGCGGTCGCCCGGCCGACGATCCCGGCCTATGTCACCAGCAAGGCTGGGATGATGGGCCTGACGCGGGCGCTGGCCGTCGAGCTCGGCCCGCACGGGGTCACCGCGAACGCGATCGGTCCGGGATACGTCGCGACGGAGATGAACACGGCGCTCGTCGAGGATCCCGAGTTCAACCAGATGGTCACCGACAAGACGCCCGTCGGGCGCTGGGGCACCCCCGAGGAGATCGCCGGGGCCGCCGTGTATCTCGCCTCCGACGAGGCGTCCTACGTCAACGGTCAGACCCTGCTCGTCGACGGTGGCATGACCACCGCCCTCTGAGCCGCGTCAGCTGAGCGCAGCGGCGAGGTCGGCGCGATAGGTCGCGGCCCGCTCGAGCTTGCGGTCCTCATAGCCACGGACGGCCTGAGGGAGGGCGGCGATGGCGGTTGCTTCCTCGGTTGTCATCGAGCCGGCTTCGAGCCGGGCGAGCACCGTCTCGATCGACGACTCGAACGTCTCGATCAGCTCCCGCTCGACCTTGCGGACCTCGGCCCGGCCGAACGGGTCGAGCTTGGTGCCGCGCAGTCGCTTGCCGCGGGCGAGGAGCTTCATCGCCGGCGAACCGACGGTGGTGCGGATCGCGATCTTGCGGTTCATGCCGAGGGCCTTGAACACCGGCGGATGGAGCTTCCAGCTGGCCTTGGCGCCGGCGCCCCCGACGGCATCGATCGTCGCGGCCGCCTCGGGCCCGGTGAGCAGGCGAGCGACTTCGTACTCGTCCTTGTAGGCGAGGAGCTGATGGTGGCTGACCGCGACCGCTTCGGTGAGGGTGTCGTCGCCGATCTCGGCGACCCGCTCGACCAGGTCGAGGTAGCGCTCGGCGTAGGCCGCGTTCTGGTAGGCGAGGAGATCCGCGGCGCGCAAGGCGACCGCGTCGCCAAGCGCCGTGGCTCGCGACGCGAGCGGAGCCGGGAGGTCGGGGACTGAGACCTCCGGGCCGCCCGCTCGCGTCGCACCCGTCCCGGGGGAGACGGCTTCGGATCGACCGGCGGCGAAGGCGGCGAGGTTGGCGTCGACGGCGACGCCGTTGAGCCGAATCGCTTCCTCGATGGCGGTGCCGGCGATGGGAAGACAGCCCTGCTGGTAGGCGAACCCGAGCAGGAAGATGTTGGCGGCAGCGGTCGAGCCGAGCAGCTGCTCGGTGAGCGCGGCGGCATCGACGTAGCGGTTGCGTTCGACATCGGTCGAGGTCGTGACCCGGGCGCGAAGGTCGTCGAGCTCGGGATAGCTGCGGTCGGGACGACCGATCATCGAACCGGTCGGGGTCTCGCTGACCGACCCGACGAGCACGGTGCGGGTCGGGTCGCCGGCGGCCAACGTGGCCGGCCCCGCGGCGGCGAGCAGATCGAAGGCGAGGATGACGTCGGCGCCCTCGTCGCCGATCAGGTTCGACGGTGCCGGTGCGCCGGCGGTGATGCGGAGGTCGCCGGTGACGCGACCCGCCTTCTGGCTGAGGCCGGTCTGGTCGAGGCCGCGCACGTGAAGCCCGTCGAGCATCGCGGCGGTGGCGACGACCTGGGCGACGGTGACCACACCGGTGCCCCCGATGCCGACCATCCGGAGATCGAAGTGATCCGACGGCACGACGAGGACGGGGTCGGGCAGGCCGGTGGCCGGCGTGACCGTGCCCCGCTTCTTGGCCTTGTCCGGCTTGGGGGTGATGGCGACGAAGCTCGGGCAGTCGCCTTCGAGGCAGGAGTAGTCGACGTTGCAGCTCGACTGATCGATCGTGGTCTTCACCCCGAGCGGCGTGTCGATCGGCTGGACCGACAAGCAGTTGGAGACCTCGCCGCAGTCGCCGCACGCTTCACAGATGCGGTGGTTGATCGCGACGCGAACCGGCGGGGTCTCGATCTCGCCTCGCTTGCGGAGGCGGCGCGCCTGGGCGGCGCACGCCTGATCGTGGATGAGCACCGTCACGCCCGGCACGGTGGCGAGGTGCTCTTGGGCTTCGATCATCCGGGTGCGATCCCAGACCTCGGTGCGGCCCGTCGGACCGTGGGGGAGATCGACGCCGTCGTAGCGGTCGAGGTCCTCGGTCGTGATCAGCACCTGGCGTACACCGTGGGCGAGTAGTGCCGTCGCGATCTCGGGCACGCCCATGCCGCCCACCGCGTCCTGGCCGCCGGTCATGGCGACGGTGCCGTTGTAGAGGAGCTTGTAGGTGGTGTTGACGCCGGCGGCGATCGACGCCTGGATCGCCAGCTGGCCGGAGTGGAAGAAGGTGCCGTCGCCGAGGTTCTGGATGAAGTGCTCGCGGTCGACGAAGGGCGCCATCCCGATGAACTGCACCCCTTCACCACCCATCGCGGTGATGCCGGCCGACTCGCCGACCTTGTCCTCCTCCATCAGCAGCACCATGCCGTGGCAGCCGATGCCGGCTCCCACGAGGGCGCCGTCGGGGACCTTGGTGCTGCGGTTGTGGGGGCAGCCAGAGCAGAAGTACGGCGACCGATCGACCGACAGCGGGATCAGCTGCTTCTCTCGCTTGGGCGGCGTGGCAGGTGCGAGGCGATCGGCGATCCGCGCGCTGAGTCGCTCGCGCAGCCCATCGACGATCGCCCCGGCGTCGAGGATGCCGTGGTCGCGCATGAGCACCCGACCGTCCTCGTGCTTCTTGCCGACGACGCGAGGCTGGTCGGGCCCGCCGTAGAGGGCGTCCTTCACCAGCCACTCGAGGGTCGGGTTCTTCTCTTCGACGATCACGATCTCGTCGAGGCCCTGGGCGAAGCGACGAATGTTGGCCGGGTCGATCGACAGTGGCATCTGCATCTGGAGGATGCGGATGCCGGCGGCCTCGATGTCGGCGAGTGAGGGGAGGCCGAGTCGGCGGAGGGCTTCGAGGAGCTCGTGGTACGTGTAGCCCGAGGCGACGAGTCCGATCCACGCGTCGGACGGGTCGGCGGTCGTGTGGTTGAGCCGGTTCGCCGAGGCGTAGCGCTGGGCGAGGATGAGCCGGATGTCGCGGAAGTCGCGCTCGAGTTCGAGCGTGGTCGGGGTGAGCAGGTTGCCGTTGGGTGTCGGCTCGTAGATGCGGCCCGACGGGTCGCCGGGAATCGACAGGTCGGGGGTGACGATGTCGAGCCCGTCGGCGGCGAGGTCGACCGTGCCCGAGCCGTCGGCGACCGCGGCGACGATCTTCATCGCGGTCCAGGTGCCGGTCATGCGGCTCAGCGCGACAGCGTGGCGGGCGAGATCGATCGTCTCCTGCACGTCGCCTGGGTAGAAGAGCGGCATGTGGAGGTCGTAGATCGTCGCGTCGGAGGACGACGGCAGGGTCGACGACTTGGCCGCCGGGTCGTCGCCGACGAGGGCGATCGCCCCGCCGTGCCGAGACGTGCCGGCGAAGGCGGCGTGCCGGAGCGCGTCGCCGGCCCGGTCGAGGCCCGGGGCCTTGCCGTACCAGAGGCCGAGGACGCCGTCGTAGCGGAAGTCGGGCTGGGTGGCGGCGAGCTGGCTGCCCATCACCGCGGTCGCTCCGAGTTCTTCGTTCACGCCGGGTTCGCAGATGATCGGGAGATCGTCGGCCAGCTTGGCGGCGCGAGCCGCCTCCTGGTCGAAGCCACCGAGGGGAGAGCCGGGGTAGCCGCTGACGAAGGCCGCCGTGTTGAGGCCGTTGCGTCGATCGGCTCGCAGCTGCTCGACCGGGATCCGGGCCAGCGCCTGGACACCGGTGAGGAAGACCCGGCCGGAGTCCTTGAGGTAGCGGTCGGTCAGGGCATAGTCGATGACAGCCATGCATCGAGGGTTGCACTTGTCGCACGTATGCTCAATCCGTCCGTATGTTCAACGGGAAAAGGGCAATGGAGTACTCACTCTCACGAAATGAGACGGAGATTCTCGCCGCGCTTCAGTCAGATGCGCGGCAGACCAACCGGGCCCTCGCTCAGACGGTCGGCCTGGCCGCCTCGACGACGTTGGACCGAACCCGCGATCTCGAACGCCGTGAGGTGATCACCGGCTACCACGCGGCGGTCGATCTGCGGTCGCTCGGTCGGCGACTCCAGGCCTTCGTCTCGGTCCGCGTCAGTCCCAAGAGCGAGGAGGTCGTCGATCGCATCGTCGATCACCTGTGGTCGCTCTCGGAGACGATCGCCGTCTTCCTCGTGACCGGGGGCGACGATCTCCTCATCCAGGTTGCGGTGCGTGACTCAGACCATCTCCGCGATGTCGTGGTCGCGGAGATTGCGAGCCTCGACGGCGTGGTCGACGAGACGACGTCGCTCATCTTCGAACACCGGCGCAAGACGGTGATCGAACCCCTTTGACACGGAATTTCGCGACGGTCCGTACCGTTGAGTCCACGTGGAGGTTCCCCTACCCCTCCATCCACGAACACACATCATGGTCAACACCGCAAAGACGTTCACCCTCCTCGCCGCCATGGGTGGCCTCATCATCGTCGCCGGCGGCGCGCTCGGCGGCTCGGGTGGCCTGGTCATCGGCCTGGTCCTCGGCCTCCTCATGGTCGGTGGCTCATACTGGTTCAGCGACAAGCTCGCGATCCGCTCAGCCAAGGCCGTTCCGGTCACCCGTGAACAGATGCCGCAGTACTACGAGATCATGGAGGAGTTGACGGCGAAGGCGAACATGCCGATGCCGGCCCTCTACGTCTCGCCCAACCCGCAGCCCAACGCGTTCGCCACGGGCCGCAACCCCAACAACGCTGCCGTCGCCGTCACCCAGGGCCTGCTGCAGGCGATGAGCTGGGACCAGGTCCGCGGCGTGCTCGCCCACGAGCTCGCCCACATCCGCAACCGCGACATCCTGATCGGGTCGGTCGCAGCCGCCATCGGCATGGGCATCACCTTCGCGGCCCGTATGGCGATGTGGGGCGCGATCTTCGCCGGTGGCAACCGCGACCGGAACCCGATCGGCGAGATCGCGTTTGCCATGCTCGCGCCGGTCGCCGCCGCCCTCATCCAGGCGTCGATCAGTCGCAGTCGTGAGTTCCAGGCCGACGAGTCCGCCGCCAAGCTGCTCGGCACCGGCGAGCCCCTGGCCCAGGCGCTCGAGCGGCTCGAGAACTACGCCAACCAGATCCCGGTCGACGTCGACCCGAACCAGGCGAGCCACTACATCATCAACCCGCTCAGCGCCCAGGCCCGCGGCCGCAGCGGTGGTGGGATGGCCAAGTTCTTCTCCACCCACCCGCCCACCGAGGCTCGGATCGAGCGCCTTCGCGGCCTGAATCTCTGACGAACCCCGTTCAGGTTGGTGGATCCGCGCTGGACAAGCATTACGGACGTGTTACAGTCGTAACGAGCGGGTAAGGGAGTGGAACTGATGCAACAGCAACTCGAGCGCCACAACACGACCGTCGAAGGCCGCAACGCCGCGCTGGATCCCTACGACCCCGTCTTCCCGCGATGGTTCACCCTGTTCGTGATGGTGGCCTGGATGGCCGTGATGGGTTGGGCCATCACCTACTCGACCATCACCCTCACCTGAGTCGGGGCGCCCGCCAGCGGGCGCCCGTCAGTCGCGGAAGTTGTTGAACTGGAGCGGGATGCCGAAGTCCTGCTCCTTCATCGCCGCGATGGCGGCCTGGAGGTCGTCGCGCTTCTTGCCGCTCACCCGGAGCTGTTCGCCCTGGGTCGACGACTGCACACCCTTGAGGCCGAGCCCCTTGATGAACTTGTTCAGTTCCTTGGCCTTCTCGGAGTTGATGCCGGCTTGGAGCTTGGCGACCTGGCGAACCGCTCCGCCCGACGCCGGCTCGACGGTGCCGTAGTCGAGGACCTTCATCGACACCTTGCGCTTGGCGAACTTCTCTTCGAGCACCTGACGCAACGCGGCCAGGCGATCCTCTGACGCCGACGCCATCTTGATCTCGTCGTCGCCGAGCTCGACCGAACTGTCGGTGCCCTTGAAGTCGAACCGCTGGGAGACCTCACGCGCTGCCTGGTCGACCGCGTTGCGGACTTCCTGCATGTCAACTTCTGAAACCACGTCGAATGTCGGCATGCGGCGACGGTACTACGACCGGCTGCCGGGGCGTCGTCCTGACCGTCGCGCTACGACGCGACGCGGGTGGCCTCCTGGGCCCACTCGATCACCTGGTCGGTGTGGACGAGTCGATCCGAGAGGTTGTCGTCGAGCCCCTCGACCGTCGCGATCATGTGGCGCCCCGCACCGATGAGCTCCGCGCCCCGGGCGGCGGTCTCGTGCTTGGCCGCCTCGATCTCGGCGAGGTTGTGGGCGACGAGGGCCTTGGCGGCGTGCGCATGGGCGGCGGCCTGCGCCAGCACTGCCTGCGCGGCGGCCTTGATCTCGGCCGCCTCTTCCTCGGCTCGGTTGCGAACCTCCGTCGCGGCGAGGCGGGCGTTGTGCACGATCTCGGCGTGGAGCTGTTCGGCCGCGGCCTGCTCGGCGTCGAGCACCCGCATCTGATTCTGCTTGTGAGCCTGGACCTCGGCGCGGGCGGCGTCGACCGTGCGCTTGACCTCGACCTCGGCGTGGCTGCGAAGTCGGGCGGCAGTGTCGTGCGCGGCGCGGAGCAATTCCGAGATCTGGGTCGCGGCGCCCGACGCGCTGATGTGGCCTTCGGGGGTGGGCGGGAGGGTCTCCGCCGGCACCACCGGAGCAGGCGTGGGTTCTAGGGCCGGCGCGGCTGCGGCGGTCGGTGCGGTGACGGTGGGCGCAGCCGCAACGGGCGGCGGCGTGGTCGAGGGCTCAGCGGCGAGCGGCTGAACCGGCGTCGCGGACGGCTGTGGCGTGGGCGCGGGTGCGGCGACCGGAGGCGCCGGCGGCGGCGTCGGACGGGCCGCCCGGGTCGGGGTGGT
>CAZEML010000122.1:0-12977 GCA_964513285.1 uncultured Candidatus Nemicrothrix sp. | reverse complement strand
TCGCCGGCGTACAGCACCGCGTTCTTGGGCGTGGCGATGTCGACGAACGCCGCTTCCATGCCCGGCAGCACGTTCTGGACTCGGCCGAGGTAGATGTTGCCGTGGATCTGGCTGATGTCGTCGGCGGGTCGCGACACCTGATGCTCGACCAGCTTGCGACCTTCGAGGGTGGCGATCTGGGTCGCCTTGGGCCCGACGTGAACACACATCAGGTAGCGGCCGACCGCCTTGCCCTTGCGGGTGCGGCCCCGGCGACGCTTCAGCTGCTTCTCGTCGAGCTCGACCGCCTCGCCCGAGGTGATCGCCTCGACCGGCGCCGGTCGTCCGCCCTGACGCTGGCCGCCCTGCTTCTGCTGGTTGCCGTTCTGGTTCTGGCCACCCTGACCGCCCCCGCCTTGGCCACCTCGACCTCGGCCGCGACCACCGCGACGACGTCGACGCTTTCGGGGCTGGCCGTCGCCGTTGGCGTTGCCGCCGTTCTGATTGCCGCCGCCTTGGCGGTTCTGGTTGCCGTTGCCACCGTTCTTGGCGCCGTCGCCACCCTGGGGGGCCGGGCGGCTGTCGCCGATCTTGGGGGCGGGTCGGCTGTCGCCGATCTTGGGCTTGGGAGAGTCAGCGGAGGCCTTGGCCCCCGAGTTGGAATCGCCGCCCCGGGGGCGCGGCTGATCGTTCTGGGCCTTGTCGTCGGCCATGGTTTTCGTCTTTCGTCGTGAACGCGGCGGCGAGGCTCATGAGGCCCCCACCGGCGCGGACGCGGCCGCGTCGACGCTCATCGGGTCGATTCGCTGGCCGTCGTCGGTGGTAATCCATTGGTGAAGCCGGAGGACTCTGCTTCCCAGAACAGCGTGTTCGGGGAACGGAGGTTCGAAGGCTGACAGGAGCTCGGAGACCCGGACCGCACGGGGTTGGGTACCGAGCTCGGCGATCAGCCGGACACCGTCTTCAATCGGCTGATCGACGGCCAAGCTGAGCACGAGGGGGCGAAGGTCATCGGTGACCTCCTTGCCCTTGCGCTCACGGGTGACGATGAGTCCCTCCGCAGCCAGGGCACCGTCGACGGCGGCCCGGGCGGTGGTCTCATCGACGCCGAGGACATCGATCTGCCAGGTACAACTGGTGACTGCTTGTTGCAGCGACGGCATCCGGCGGTCGACAACGACCACTCCGGTTGCGGTCATCCCCACCGGAAGTTGTGCCGTGAGGTGCGGGGCGAGACCGTCGAGGTCGAGATCGGCCGCCTGTTCGGGGTCGAGATCGACGTCGAGGTATTCACCCTCGGACTCATGGCCGGTGGAGAGAGCGAGACCGAACGACAGCTTCGGGCGGGGCGTGAACCCCTCGCTGTAGGCGACCGGGAGGTTGGTTCGGCGCAGCGCACGTTCCCAGATCCGCGCCACGTCGCGATGCGACGTGAACCGGATCTTGCCGTGCTTGCTGAACGCGATCCGCAACCTCACGAGCCGGCTCCGATCGGTGCTCGTGGTTGCAACATGACCGGAACCGCTCCACCAGAGGACAGGTCAACGCCGGTCCCCTGGCTTCCACCCGCAGGCGGCGTGGCTGATGCCACCACGTGTTCGATTCCGTAGCCGGTGCACGCGCCGCAGTCATAGCACGGCGTCCACCGACAGTCCTCGAGGCCGAGTTCCTCGAGCGCATCACGCCAGTCCTGCCACAGGAAATCCTTGTGGAGGCCGGCTGAGAGGTGATCCCACGGGAGCACCTCGTCTTCGGTGCGGTGCCGATACACGTACCACTCGACGTCGAGGCCGTTGGCGGCGAGCGCCTCGAGCCACAGGTCGATGGAGAAGTGTTCGGACCACTCCTGGAATGTGCCGCCGCGGCGCCACACGTACTCGATCACGGCACCGAGACGACGGTCGCCGCGGCTGGTGATGCCTTCGGCGAGCGATGCCCGGGTGTCGTGCCACTTGAGCTGCACGCCTTTGGTGCCGCGCAGATCGCTCTTCAAGAGCTCGACCTTGCGGCGGAGCTCTTCCTCGGTGTTCTGGCCGAACCACTGGAACGGGGTCTGCGGCTTCGGGACGAACCCGCCGACCGACACGGTGACCGAGGCGGACTTGTTGTACTTCTTGCCGAGCTCGACACAGTTGCGACCCAGTTCGGCGATGCCGAGGGTGTCTTCGTCGGTTTCGGTGGGAAGACCGGTGAGGAAGTAGAGCTTCATCCGGCGCCAGCCCTGGCTGTAGGCCGATTCGACGGCGCCGTAGAGATCTTCCTCGCGAATGAGCTTGTTGATCACCTGACGCATGCGCCAGCTGCCGGCCTCGGGGGCGAAGGTGAGGCCGGTGCGGCGGGCCCGCTGGAGTTCGGCGGCGATGCCGACGGTGAAGGCGTCGACCCGCAGCGAGGGCAGGGCGACCGACACCTGGCCGACGCCCTGATCAGAGACGGTGTCGGCGACGACCTTCTCGATGCCGGAGAAGTCGGCGGTCGAGAGCGAGGTGAGCGACACCTCGTCGTAGCCTGTGCGCTGGAGGCCCTCGGAGATCATGCGGCTGACCTGCTCGGCCGGACGCTCGCGCACCGGGCGGGTGATCATGCCGGCCTGACAGAACCGGCAGCCGCGGGTGCACCCACGGAACACCTCGACCGCGAGCCGGTCGTGGACGACCTCGGTCATCGGGACGAGCTGCTGCTTCGGGTAGGGCCCGGCGCCCAGGTCGGCGACGGTGCGCTTCTCGACCTTCTCGGGCACATCGGGGTACCGAGGGGTGACCGCAGCGAGGAACTCACCGTCGTACTCGACGTCGTACATCGACGGCACGTAGACGCCCTCGATCTTGGCGAGCTCGCGCAGCAGGCCCTCACGGGTGCCGGCCTTCTTGCCGTTGCGCTTCCACTCCCCCACCAGATCGGTGATGTCGCCGATCACTTCCTCGCCATCGCCGAGCACGACGAAGTCGACGAAATCCGCGATCGGTTCGGGGTTGTAGGTGCAGTGACCACCGACCCCGATGAGGGGATCGGCATCGGCTCGCTTCGCGGCGTGGATCGGAACGCCGGCGAGGTCGATGCAGTTGACCAGGTTCGTGTAGGTCAGCTCGGCCGAGAGGTTGAAGGCGATGATGTCGAACTCGCCGGCCGGCTTGTGGGTGTCGACCGAGAACAGCGGAATGCCTTCGCGGCGCATGAGCACCTCGAGATCGACCCAGGGTGCGTAGGAGCGTTCGGCGGCGCCGTCCGCGCGCTCGTTGATGATCTCGTAGAGGATCTGGAGCCCGGCGTTGGGCAGCCCGATCTCGTAGGTGTCGGGGTAGGTGAACAGCCACGACACCTTGCCGGGCCCGTGCGCGGGCATCTGCATGCCGTCTTCGCAGCCGATGTAGCGGGCCGGTTTCTGCACCTGCGGCAACAGGGGCTCGAGCCGGGGCCACAAGTCGGTGGTGGGGGTCCCGGTCGGCATCTCTGCAGGCTATCGGCGCGCCACAACGCTTCGGTGAATGTCGATGGGTCGCCTACTGGCGGACGTAGTCGTAGCGGCGACGGTGGACCCCGAGCACCAAGCCGACGGCGATCATCGAGGTCAGCATCGACGACCCGCCGTAGGACACCAACGGCATCGGGATGCCGGTCACGGGCATCATGCCCATCGTCATCCCGGCGGACTGGAACACCTGGAACACGAACATCGCCATCACCCCGATGGCGAGGAGACGATCGAATTCATCGGTCGCTCGGACCGCGACGCGCCACATCCGCAAGATCACGAGCGCGAACAAGCCGAGGAGGATGGCGGCGCCACGGAACCCGAGCTCCTCCCCCGCCACCGAGAAGATGAAGTCGGTCTGCTGCTCAGGCACCAGGTTGGAGCTGGTCTGGGAGCCCTCGAACAGTCCGGTGCCGGTGAGCCCGCCGTTGCCGATCGCGATCTGGGACTGTTCGGCGTTGTAGGCGACGCGGATGGCGTCCGAACCCAGCCGGGCGACGGCTTCCTCGTCGAGTACGAAGACGGTCAACCGGTCCTTCTGGTAGTCCTCCAACACGTCGGAGGCGAAGATCAGGGTGATCGCGATCGCCGACGTCAGCACCAAGAAGATGATCAGCCGCATCGACACATGGCTCATCATGATCATCACCGCGGTGATGACGATGTACACGAGCGCGGTGCCGAGGTCGGGCTGGGTGAGGATCATCAGGATCGGGAGTCCGGCGAGCGCGAGGCCTACCATCACCCGCTGGAATCCGACCTCTCCGGTGGAGAAGATCGTGGCCAAGGCGATGATCAGCACGAGCTTGCCGGGCTCGGACGGCTGGAAGGTGAAGCCACCGAACCGGAACCACGCCTGCGCACCGTTGATGTTGGCGCCGAACAGGTCGATGCCGATCAACAACACGATCAGCCCGATGTAGCCGATGCTCACCAGGCTGCGGATGCGGTCGATGTTGATGATCGCGGCGACGACGCCGAGTGCGGCGCCGGCGATCGCGAAGAAGGTCTGCTTCTCGAGGAACGACGTGTCGGCGGGGATCAGCTCCGTGGCCGGACCTCGGGTCGCCGAGAACACCAGCACCGCGCCGAGGGCGGTGATGAGCCCCACACAGACGATCAGGATCGGATCGACGACGAACCACCAGGGATCGCGCTCCTGGTCGTTGCGGAAGCGGCCGGGTTGGATCTCGAAGGTCATCCGTCCGCCCCCAGTGCGGTCTCGGTGCCGTCGCCGGCGGCCAGCTCCTGTGCGGCTCGGGCACTCTCGTCGAGGGACCGCACCACCGGCACCGTGTCGGTCGCCCACTTCTCGAAGATCTCCGCCGCGACCGGGGCCGCTGCGGCCGAACCGAAGCCGGACTCCTCCATGATCACGGCGATCGCGATGTCGGCCTCGACGTCGGGGGCGACGGTGGCGTTCTCTCGCCACACCGGCCCGTACGCCGCGAAGAGCGAGGTGTCGGCCTTCAGCGTGGCTTCGGAGGTCTTGACCTCGGCGGTGCCGGTCTTGCCCGCGACCGGCCAGTCCCACAGATTGAAGTCCGCGTTCGCGAACACCGAGTAGGCCGTGCCTCGGTTGACCTGGGTGGACTGCATCGTCACGCCGAGCAGCCCTTCCTCGATCGGGTCGTGGAACTCCGGCGGGATGTCGAGGTCGCGCAGGACCCGTGGCCCGAACTCCACCACGGTCGCGCCGTCGGGGTCGGTGACCTGGGTCGCCACGTTGGGCTGATGCACGACCCCGCCGTTGGCGAACGTGGCGTAGGTGTTCGCCAGCTGCAGCGGGGTGACGAGCAGCTCGCCCTGCCCGATCGAGAGCAGGATCGTCGCGCCGGCGAACCAGCCGTTGCCGTCGACGGAGAACACGCCGGCATCGAACTGCCGGTCGTAGTACTCGCGATCGGGTACCGCGCCGGCGCGTTCGTACGGCAGCTGGATCCCCGAATCGACGCCGAGGCCCAGCAGCCGAGCCCACTTCTGGATGCCCTCGTCTCGGAGCAGGCCGTCTTCGTCCACGCCCTCGCGGAGCCAGAAGCCCTCGCCCGCGAGTTCGTAGTAGTAGGTGTCGCTCGAGACGGTGATCGCTTCGGCCAGGTTCACGTTGCGGGTTCGACCGCTGCTGGCGAAGGGGCTGCTGAACAGACACGTCGACGAATCCGCGACACAGCCGGAGTAGGTGTAGGTCCCCTTGTCGGCGTACCGCTCCCCGGCGGTGAACAGTGCATCCTCACCGGTGCCGATCACCCCCTCCTCGAGCGCGGCGAGCGAGGTCACCAACTTGAAGGTCGAACCGGGTGCGTACGTACCCTGGATCGCCCGGTTGAGGATCGGCGAGAAGTTGTCCTCGGAGATCAGTTCCTGGAACTGGGTGGACGAGATGCCGTTGACGAAGTCGGCCGGCTCATAGGTCGGGAACGACGCCATCGCCAACAGGTCGCCGTTGCGAGGGTCGATGGCGACGACGCTTCCCGCCGAGGCGACGATCGGTGGCTCGTCGGGGCGCGGGTTGTTCAGCCCGTCGAGGCGGGCGCGGTCGAGACCCGCCTCGAGTTCCTGTTCGGCGAGGGCCTGGAGGTCGAGGTCGATCGACAACCAGACGTCGTTGCCCGGTACGGCCTTCTGTTCGAGGCGATCGATCTCGCCCAACACTCGCCCGCTGGCATCGACCTCGAGCCAACGACTCCCCGGTGTGCCGCGGAGTTCGTCCTCGAAGATCAGCTCGACCCCGGTCTTTCCGATCTCGTGATTCAGTTGGTAGGTCTTGGGCCGGGGCCCGGGGTCACCGGGGAGCGGCACCTCCTGCCCCTCCCACTCGCGTTCGATCTCGGCGTTGCGGAGATCGAACTCGTCCCGGGTGATCGGCCCGACGTAGCCGAGCAGGTGCGCGGCGACGCTGCCGTACGGATAGCTCCGCACCGTGCGCTCGACGACGTCGACCCCTGGGAAGGCGTCGGGCCGCTCCTCGAGGAAGATGTACAGCTCCGGATTGACGTCGACCGCGATCGGGATCCGCTCGAAGGGGCCGTAGGAACGATCGGCGAACTGGGCCTCGATGTCCTCGACCTTGGTGAGCCGACCCGACCGACTGACCGCGATGGCCAGGCGGAGGAAGAGGTCGTCGCGCACCTCGGCGTCGAGGTCCTCGATGATGCCGCGGTCGATCGTGACGACCTCGACCACCTCGTTGTCGACGATCACTCGGCCGTTGCGGTCGAGGATGCGGCCCCGCGGTGCTTCCTCGAACACCTGCTGGAAGACGTTGGTCTCCGCGCGGCGTTCGAACTCCTGCTGCTGGGCCTCGATGCCCTGGAGGTACCAGAGCCGGGCGACGAGACCCCCGAACAAGACGATCGCGACGAACGCGAACACCCGCATCCGGAGCGCAGCATCGATCATCGCAGACCGTCCCCGGCGAAGGCCCACGCCATCAGCGGGGCCACCAACGGTGCGAGCACGGCGTTGATCACCCCGACCAGGGCCGCGATCACGATGAGATTCGGGTTGATCAGGCCGCTCTCCCCGACGATCGAACCGAGCAGCGCGTACCCGAGCACCGTGGACGCGCTTGCGACCCCGGCGACCAGGACGAGCTGACCACGAGTGTCGTGGAAGAGACCCTCGTTGAGCGACCCGACCGCGAAGGCGACGACGGCGAAGGTGATCGCCGACACCCCGAGCGGGGTGGGCAGGTAGATGTCCCACAGCAGCCCGGCGGCGAACGCGATCACCGGACCCCGTTCCGGCCCGACGAAGAACCCGGCGATGACGGCGACGAGCGCGAGCAACTCGGGGGCCACGCCCGCGATCCGAACATCGACGAAGACCGTCAGCTGGACGATCAGTGCGAGCAAGAAGACCAGGCCGAGGCGCATCCAGGTGGTCACGGATTCGCCTCCTCGACCTCGGTGCCGTCATCGGTGTCAGTGTCGGCGTCGGTCCCCAGAGGCACGGTCGTGCTCGGGACGACCTCGGTGATCTCGATCTGGTCCTGGCTCTCCTGGAGCAGGACGGTGACGAAGCTCAGATCGGTGACATCGTTGGCCAACTCGATGTCGACGGTCATCAACAGCGGGTCTTCCTCATCGGGGTAGACGGCGACGATCCGACCCAGCGGGATCTCCGCCGGATACCGGCTGAGGGCGGCGGTCACGACGACGGTGCCGATCTCGGGCAGCGGACGGGCGTCGTTCTCGTCGGGCCAGTCGAGGCCCTCGTCGATGCGGAAGACCTCCGGATCCTTCTCTGCGGTGCTGCCGATGCCGACCTCGTCGGTCGAACTCAACCGGACCCCGACGACCAGGTCGGGATCGCTCAACAGCTGCACGGTCGCAGTGGTCGCGTCGGCGCGCTGGATCCGCCCGACCAGGCCGGCGCTCGTCACGACGGCCATGTCCTCTCGGATTCCGGAGCTGGTGCCCTTGTCGATCGTGATCACGTGATCGTCGAAATTACCCACTGCGCCACGGATGACGGTCGCGGTCTCGGACTCGATGTCGAGGCGGAACGTGATATCGGTCGCCTCCTGAAGCCGTTCGAACGCGGCGCGCTCGGCCTCGACGGCGAGCTCGTTGCCTTCGAGCTCTTGGACCCGCTCGGTGAGCCGCTGGTTCTCCTCGACGAGGTCGTCGTAGTCGAAGACCGCGTTCCACGCGTTGGCGAACGGCGACGCGATCGTCGACGCGACATCGGTGACGGGATCGAGGATGTCGCGCACGACGCGCTGGGCCGTGCCGATGGGCCCGAAGCTGCTCAGGTCGAGCGAGACGAACGTGATCGCGGTCAACACCAGCAGCACCATGCGGTGCCGTGCTTTGCCGATCGAGCGCTGGGGCAGCGCCATGGTGAACCGACTAGAGCTCGCCCGAGCTCAGGACCACACCGCGCAGCGCTTCGAACTCTTCCAGCACCTGACCCGAACCGGTCGCGACCGCGAACAGGGGGTCGGGAGCGATGTTGATGGGCATGCCGGTCTCTTCGTTGAGACGCTGATCGATGCCCTTCAGCAACGCGCCACCGCCGGCGAGGGTGATGCCGCTGTCCATGATGTCGGCAGCCAACTCCGGCGGGGTCTTGTCGAGGGTGGACTTCACCGCGTCGCAGATCGCCGCGACGGGTTCCTCCAGGGCCTCGCGGATGTCGTTGGTCGACACCACGATCGTGCGGGGCAGCCCGCTCACGAGATCGCGACCGCGGATCTCGGCGTGCAGCTCCTGGTCCATCGGCCACGCCGAGCCGAGCTGCATCTTGATCTCTTCAGCCGTGCGCTCACCGAGGGCGAGGCTGAATTCCTTCTTGACGTACTGGATGATCGAGTCGTCGAGCTCGTCGCCGCCGACGCGAGCCGACTGGCTGGCGACCACGCCGCCGAGGGAGATGACGGCGACCTCGGTGGTGCCGCCGCCGATGTCGACGATCATGTTGCCGGTCGGGTGCTGGACCGGCAGACCGGCGCCGATCGCGGCGGCCATCGGCTCTTCGATGATGTAAGCGGGCTTGCGGGCGCCGGCGAACTCCGCCGCTTCCTGCACGGCCCGCTGCTCGACACCGGTGATGCCCGACGGCACGGCGATGACCATGCGGGGCTTCGCCCACTTGCGCTGATGCACCTTCTGGATGAAGTAGCGGAGCATCTTCTCGCAGATCTCGAAGTCGGCGATGACGCCGTCCTTCAGGGGGCGGATCGCCTGGATGTTGGACGGCGTGCGTCCGATCATCCGCTTGGCTTCGAGGCCGACGGCGAGCGGCTTGCCGTCGTGGGTGTTGATGGCGACCACCGACGGCTCGTCGAGGACGATGCCCTCGCCGCGCACGTAGACGAGCGTGTTCGCGGTACCGAGATCGACGGCCATGTCGCGGCCAACGACCGCACCGAAGCTCGTGAGCAGAGAATCAGCCACCATGGGAATGCCTCGGGTCGTCGGGTGCGCAGCAGCGAAGACCCGTCGGCCTCCACCTCGTGGGCACAGAGTCTAGGCGCAAAAGGTCACGGAATTGCAACACTCGTACCGCCCGTATTCGCGGAGCCACGCTGCGTGAGAAACATCGCGCGGCGGGCGATGTCGATGGGAGGTGTCGGCGATCAGCCGGCGAGCTCGGGGAAGAAGATCCCGATCTCACGAGCGGCGGACTCCGCGGAGTCGGACCCGTGGATCAGGTTCTCGGTGAAGAGGGTGCCGAAGTCGCCACGGATGGTGCCGGGGGCGGACTTCATCGGGTTGGTGGCGCCCATCATCTCGCGCACGGTCTCCCAGGTGCCCTCGGGTCCCTCGATGACCGCGACGAGCGCCGGACCACGGCTCATGAACTCGACGAGACCGTCGTAGAACGGCTTGCCGACATGCTCCTCGTAGTGACGAGCGAGGGTGTCGGCATCGAGCGTGCGCAGCTCGGCCGCGACCAGGGAGAACCCCTTGGTCTCGAAGCGGGCGAGGATCTGACCGACCAGACCTCGTTCGACGGCGTCGGGCTTGCAGATGATGAACGTGCGATCCATGGCCCGGAGGCTATCGGCGGGTTCAGCGGTCGCCGTGCCCGTCCCCGGCCTCAGTAGTCGAGGGTGAAGGTGGCGGGATCGGGGGTCATCTCGTCGTAGGGCCAGTAGTAGTCCTCGACGTAGGTGATGGTGACCTCGACGGGGAACTCGCTCTGGTCGAGGTTGACGCCGAAGCCGGCCCGACCGCCGTAGTTGGCGTACTTGCCACCGGTGTAGACCGTGCCGCTGCTCGTCACGAACTGGACCTCGATCCAGGCGTACGACAGGTTGAACCCCTGCTCGTCATCGAGGGAGATGCGCACCCGTGCCCGCGGGCAGCCGCACCAGCTGTTCCAGCCGGACCGGTCCTCGAAGTCCACGCTCGCCACCGGGTTCGACGGTGTCGTGGTGGTCGTCGGCGCCGCGGTCGTGGTCGGCGGGGCCGTGGTGGTCGTCGTCGTCGTCGTCGTGGTCGTCGTGGTCGTGGTCGTCGTCGTGGTCGTCGTGCTCGTCGTCGTGCTGGTGGTCGAGGACGTCGGCGCCACGGTCGTCGAGGTGGTGGTCGTCGAGGACGTCGGCGCCGCTGTCGTCGACGGACCGGCGGTGGTGGTGACGTCGAAGTAGTCGAGATCGATCTGACCGATGTCCTCGGCGGTGTCCTCGTAGTTGCTCTCGATCCGAGGCTCCATCAGCTCGAGACTGCCCATGCTGCTCGTGAGGACGAGGGCGATGACCAGGCCGTACTCGACCCCGGACGCACCGCGGTCGTCGGAACGAAGACGGTTGAGGAACGGACGCAACACTCGCACGGCACCAACTTCGACTCGCGGGGCGACCACCTGAATGGGCCGATCGCCTCATTGAGCGCGTTTCGTTCGGGCCGACCTGCCGGGGCCGACGGGCTACAGCTCTTCAGCGAGGGCGCGGATCCGGCCGACGACCGGGTTGGAACCCGCCACCACGATCAGGTCGTCGTCGCCGGCCTGGTTGTACACGTGGTCGAACGCCGCCTCGACGTCGACGACCGCGTCCGCCACTCCCCCGGCCTCGCGAACCGCACCGGCCAACACCTCTGCGTCGACCCCGCGAGCCGTCGGTGCGGTGCACGTCGCGACGAGCTGATAGTCCGCGACTCGCAAGGCCCGAGCCATCGCGACCGGGTCGCGGCCGTCCTGCATCCCGAAGACGAGGTAGCGGCGACCGCCCTGGTGGAAGTCGTTGGCGACGCTGTCGCTGAGCACCTCCGCACCAGGCGGGTTGTGGGCGGTGTCGACGACGATCATCGGCCCGTGGCCGACCACCTCGAGCCGGCCCGGGTTGGCGACCGTGCCGAAGGCCTCCTCGACCACGTCGTCGGGCAGTGGCGCGTCGAAGAACTCCTCGGCGGCGGTGAGCGCGATCGAGGCGTTCTCGGCCTGATGGGCGCCGTGGAGGGCGACGAAGACTTCGTCGTAGAGACCGCGCGGCGTACGGACCCCGATCAGCCGGCCACCGACCGCGAGTCGGTCGTCGGTCAGGTCGAAGTCGACGCCACGCACGACCGCTCGAGCCGGATCTTCCGCGAAGAAGAGGGGCCGGAGCTCGTCCGAGGTCTCGCCCAACACCAGGGTCGACGTGGACTCGATGATGCCGGCCTTCTCCGACGCGATGGCCGCCCGCCAGTCTCCCTCGCCCGAGGTGTGGTCGCGGTCGACGTTGGTGACGACGGCGACCTGGGCATGGACGACGTTGGTGGCGTCGAACCGTCCGAGCATGCCGACCTCGACGATCGCGACGTCGACCGCCTCGTTGGCAAACGCCAGCAGCGCGGCTGCGGTGCCGACCTCGAACCAGGTCGGGGTGCTGAGCTCGTAAGCCTCGACCGAGCGGAGGACATCGCCCACCACCTCGCCGAAACCAGCCTCGGAGATGGGCTCGCCGCCGAGGCGGATCCGTTCGGTGACGGAGTCGAGATGGGGACTCGTGTAGGTCCCGACCCGCAGGCCCATCGTCTGCAGCAGTGACTCGATCATCCGCACCGACGAGCCCTTGCCATTGGTGCCGGTGACGTGGATCACCGGGTAGGCGTCCTGAGGGTCGCCGAGCGCGGCCATCAGCCGCTGCATCGGCTCGAGTGACAGTCCCTCGATCGCGCCGGCGCGAGGGACGGTCTCGTAGTTGATCAGCGCCTCGAGCCGATCGAGCGCTTCGTCGAATTCCACGGGGGTTTGGTCAGCTGGCTCGTCGGTCAGCGCCGACGGACACGACCTCGGGGGCGACGTCCTCGTCGACCACGCACTCACGGGTGACGATCACCTTGGCGACGTCGTCGCGGCCGGGGATGTCATACATCGTCTCGAGCAGGGTCTCCTCGAGGATCGACCGCAGACCACGAGCACCGGTGTTGCGCTTGATCGCCTCATCGGCGATCGCGTCGAGGGCGTCGGGGGTGAAGTCGAGTTCGACGTTCTCGAACTCGAAGATCTTGCGGTACTGCTTCACCAGCGCATTGCGCGGCTCGGTGAGGATCTCGACCAGCGCGTCGCGCTCGAGATGGTTGACCGCACCGACGACGGGCATACGACCGATGAATTCCGGGATCAGACCGAACTTGGTGAGGTCCTCGGGCTTCACGTCGCTGAAGATCGCGCCCAAGTCCTTGTCCTCAGGACGGCGGATGTCGGCTCCGAACCCGACGCCCTTGGCGCCGACCCGGTTCTCGACGATCTTCTCGATGCCGGCGAACGCCCCGCCACAGATGAACAACACGTTGGTGGTGTCGATCTGCAGGAACTCCTGGTGCGGATGCTTGCGGCCACCCTGGGGCGGAACCGCCGCCGTCGTGCCCTCGAGGATCTTGAGCAGCGCCTGCTGCACGCCCTCGCCCGACACGTCACGGGTGATCGACGGGTTCTCGCTCTTGCGGGCGACCTTGTCGATCTCGTCGATGTAGATGATGCCGGTCTCGGCCTTCTTGACGTCGTAGTCGGCGGCCTGGATCAGCTTCAGCAGGATGTTCTCGACGTCCTCACCGACGTAGCCGGCCTCGGTGAGGGCGGTGGCGTCGGCGAT
>CAZEML010000121.1:0-13001 GCA_964513285.1 uncultured Candidatus Nemicrothrix sp. | reverse complement strand
CGCAAGCGTGGGGCGCTCACCGCCGCGGTCCTCGCCATCGGGGTCGGTGTCGGGGCCGCTTGGCCAGACGATGAGCGGCCGGCGACGATCACCGACGCGCCGGACGTGGTCGACACGACGACCACGGTGGATGAGGCTGACGTTCCCGCCGAGTCCTCGGCCCCGATGCGGCTCGAGCGCATCGCCGCGATCGGCGATCAGGACGGCACCTCTCAGGTCGACCTTCTCGTCACCGGCTCCGCACCCGATCCCGAACCGGTCGCGGTGCGACGCCTCGAGGACGCGCCGCTCGACCAGATCGGCTTCTACCTCGCCACCGAGAACGATGTGTTGTGGATGTGCGACAGCTGGCATAGCTGGGGTGGTGCCGAAGCCGCCGTCGGGCTGACGATCCCCGCCGCCTGGTTCGATCCGAGCACGTTGCAGATCGAGAGCCCGATCGCCGACGCGACGAGCCCCGACGGCGAACCGGCACTGGTCGCCAAGATCATCACCTGCGAGCTGGCCTCGGGCCTGTGGCAGATGACCATCCATGGTCCGCGAGGCGGGCCTGACGCCGAGGTCGCAGTCACCGTGGTCGACGGCGCGATCCGGGTGACCATCGACGAGCCGGCCCCTGAACCCGAGCCCGACCCGGAACCGGAGGCGCCGATCGTGCCGTCGGATCTCTGGCTGCGACGAGAGGCAGGGGTGATCGTGGGCGACACGCTCGTCGTGCCGGGTCAGCTGCCGTACCCCGCGACCGACGTGCGGCTGGTCTCGGTCGATCTGGTGACCGGCGACGAGCGAATCGTCGACGCACCCGAGGGCCTCTTCCTCGGTGATCAGTCACCGGAGTGGGCCGAGCTGCGGCCGATTCTCACGGTCTGGAACGACCGTGTCGTCGTCTGCTGCTCGGGGTTCTCCGGCGGGGAGATCGCCGCCTACGACCCGGTCAGCGGGTCGTGGGATGACGTGCCGGACATCCCGGGTGGGTTCACCGAGGGCTTCACGCGCTCCGTCACCGTGACCGACCGGGGGCTGCTCGCCCTCGGCCGCGATGGCGCTGCGCTGCTCGACTCGCTCGACGGTGCGTGGGAGACGGTCGCCGGGCCGCTTCCCGGCGATCCGGACGCGCACCGGCTCTGGACGACGGCCGCGATCGGCGACGACGTCCTCGTCTGGCCCGTGCACTTCACCCGCAACAGCGAGCTGGGGCTCCTCCTCGACCTGTCGACCGGTCAGTGGCGGCAGGTCCCCGCGCCTGCTGATCTTCCGCCGGTTCCGGCCGCCGCCTCGCTCGTCGTCGCGGCCGACCGGTTCGTGCTGGTCGGCGGCCAACCGGCCTCCTTCGCCCACATGAGCGAGGCCCTCATCGTCCTCACCCTCGATCCGGCGTCGATGACCTGGAGCGATCCCCAGTTCCCGCTACCGGAACCGGACTCGTTCGAGGGGAACATCGGATCGCAACGGCTGGTGCCCAGCGCCGATGACCGGTTGATCTTCGACGCCGGAGCGTTGGGCGGCGGTGTGTCGCTCGTCGAGATCGACCCAAGCACCGGCGAGGCGTCCGCGTTCAACCTGCTCGACCCGCCGAGCGTGCTCGCCATCCGGGCCGATGGGACCTTCCTTCGGCGGCTGACGGACTGAGCGCTCAGCTGCCGTTCTCGGTCTCGAGTTCGGTGATCAGCTCGCGGATGATGTCGCGCCGTCGCTCGAGCGCCTGGGTGGCGCCGTCCTCGGAGATGATCTGTTCGATCTTGGCGAGGCTGGCCAACAAGATCTCTCGCGACGCGGCCCGCTCGGCCTTGTCGAACAACATCAGCTCGGGGATGGCGTCGGGGGTCGACTCGAAGTTCGAGGCCCGACGGCGCCGCCCCTTCGGGATGAACACCTCGTCGTTCACCTGGCGCTGGTTCATGAACGAGGGCGAGACGATCTCGATGTCGGCTGCGTGGCAGCCGTCGAGCACGGCGGCGTTGAGGTTCGACCGGGCGGTGATCAACCGCTTCACGTCGACCAACATGCCGGCGCACCGGTAGACGACCGCGAAGTCGCCGAGTTCGACGATCTGCACGAACGCCTGCTCCAACCCGGCTTCCTCCGCAGCGGCGAGCAGCACGATCTCGACCTCGTGGCGCGGCACGTCGTACCCGAGCCCGACCGTGGTCGCGACGATCGTCCCCGAGGGATGGATCGTCGTGAAGGGATGGCCGGCCAGGTAACCGTTCGGCAGGGTGGTGAGATCACGCTCTTCGGTCTGGATCTCGGTGTGGAACAGGCCCTGATTGGAGACCCGACCGAAGTGGCCCTCGACCCGGATGAAGTCGCCGGGCCGGAAGCTGCGCACCGAGCGCAGCATCATGCCGGCGATCAGGTTGCCGAGGATCGTGGTCGCCGAGAGGGCGATCGCCGCGGACAAGATGATGCCGAGCAGGGCGAGGATCTGGCCGCTGCGTCCCTCCGAGATCGGCATGGCGACGATCGAGGCGACCAGGGCGGCGAACACGACCGCGATCGACACGACCTGGTTGCGCACCTCGACGTTGACGCTCGGCTTGCGGCGGGCATCGCGACGGATGATCCATCGGGCGCCGATCCACACGGTCAGCGCGATAACGAGGACCGCAGCCAGTGGCACGTAGTCGACGATGTCGAAGTTCACCGGGCTGCAGCGTAGTGGCCCGGCGGGGTTCGCTCCGGTGCCGGACGTCGCTGCGCCCCCGAAACCGGTTCCGTCTTATACCTGTCCGAAATCTGACGAGTCTGAAACCGACGATGAGACACCTGCCAAGGGCAGGCCACCGAACGAACGGTGAACGACATGACCAACCGACTGCTCCGCGGACCGATCGAACGAGCCTCGGCGAGCTTGGCTCGAAAGCTGATCGCAGCCTTCCTGCTCCTCGGGGTCACGCCCATGTTGGTCGTCGGCTGGTTCAGCTTCACGACCGCCTCACAGGATCTCGAGTCCGCGGCCGGTCATCGACTGGAGGACGCCGCAGCGACCTCGGGCGACATGATCGACCGCAACCTGTTCGAACGCTACGGCGACGTCCAGGCGTTCGCCGCCAACCCCGATGCCCAGGGGAGTCAGCGAGAACGACAGACGATCGTCGACTTCCTCATGGCGAACTACGGGATCTACGACCTGATGCTGATCGTCGATCTCGAAGGCACCGTCCTCAGCGCCAACGCCGTCGACGGTGCCGGCGAGCCGATCGACAACTCGAGGATCATCGGTCGCGAGGTCAGCGACGAGGAGTGGTTCCGAATCGTGTCCTCGGGCGACACCCCCGACGGCGGTACCTACTACACCGATGCCCACCGGAGTCACCTCGTCGAAGCGATGTACGGCGAAGACCTCCTGACGCTCCCGTTCACCGCGCCGATCTTCGACGCCGACGGCGAGATGGTCGCCATCTGGCACAACGAAGCCTCGTTCGAGCGGGTGGTGACCGACATCATGACCCAGCTGGTGAGCGCCTTCGCCGCCCAGGGCCTGCAGACGATGGAGACCCAGGTGCTGCGCAGCGACGGCGTGGTGCTCGCCGATGCGGACCCGAGCGCGGTGATGGAGCTCAATCTCGTGTCGGCTGGTCTCGAGGCGGCGGAGAACGCGGTCGGCGCACCGGGGACCCAGGGCTACACCGCAGAGGCCCACCTCCGCACCGGCGTCGAGCAGATCAACGGCTGGGCGGTCACCGATGGCGCCCTCGGATTCGACGGCTACGGCTGGGGCATTCTCGTGCGGCAGGACGCGAGCGAAGCGACCGCGCCGGCCGCCGGGCTCCGCAACTCGATGCTCGTCTTCGCCCTGATCATCGCGTCGGTCACGGCCGGCGTCGGTTTCTGGCTCGCCCGGGGCATCGCCCGCCCCCTGCAGCGCAACCTCGACGGCCTCGAGCAGGTGGCCGACGGCGACCTCGGCGTCGAGTTCCCGGTCACCAGCACGGACGAGATCGGGCAGATGTCGGCGGCGATCACCACCGCACTCGAGAGCATCGGGGAGACCTTGGCCGACGTCGGCCGGGGCGGCGACGAACTCGTCGTGTCCGCCGCCGACCTGACCGGGCTGAGCGAGGAACTCGCGGTCGCCGCGTCCCGGACTTCCGACGAGGCGAACGGCGTTGCGGACGCGGCCGACGAGATCACGAAGGGAACCGACAGCGCGACGGCGGCCATCGAGCAGATGACCGCGAGCGTGCAGGACATCTCCTCCAACACCGCCGCCGCGGCCGGTATGACCGCCCAGGCGGTCGAGGCGTCGACGACCACCCGCCATCGGATCGAGAAGCTCGACACCAGCGCGAGCGACATCGGTGACGTGATCGAGGTCATCACTTCGATCGCGGAGCAGACCAACCTGCTCGCGCTCAACGCCACCATCGAGGCCGCGCGAGCCGGCGACGCGGGGAAGGGCTTCGCCGTCGTCGCAGGCGAAGTGAAGGCGCTCGCCCAACAGACGGCCGAGGCCACCGAGCAGATCGAAGCGAAGATCGAGACGATCCAGGTCGACACCGCGAGCGCGGTCGCCGCGATCGGCGAGATCAGCGAACTCATCGAGCGGGTGAACGAAGCGTCGAGCGCGATCGCCAGCGCCGCCGAGGAGCAGGGAGCCACCACCGCGGAGGTGAGCAACTCGATCCAGTTCGTCGCCGACGGGGCGGCCACCATCTCCCGGCGGATCGGCAGCGTCGCCGACGCGGCGACGACCACGAAGTCCGGTGCAGCCGGCGCGCAGGTCGCGGCCAGCGACCTCAACGCCCTCGCCGAACGGATCAACGGGCTGCTCGATCAGTTCACGCTCTCGACGTCACAGTGCGAGTTCCGGGCAACCGCTGCCGTCGAGCCGGTGGCTGCCGGCACCGACGACCAGGAGGCGCCCCAACCAGGCGCCGAGCGCGGTCACCGCAACGACGAGGCGGGCTCCGACGTGGACGAGCCGATCGGTGGTGAGCTCCACGCGGGTGTGTGAGCGGGCCTCACGGGTCACCGGTTCCCTCGGGTTCGACCCAACCGTTGGGCTCACATCCGTTCAACCCCTTGGTCTGCTGCATCATCACCGGCGCGGGCTGCCCGGCGCCGGGACAGCCTTCGTGGTTCGAGCCGAGCAGATAGTGGCCGACCTCGTGGTTGAGCAGATACCGCCGGTAGGTGTCGAGGTCGCCGGGCCAGGAGTCGGTCGCCCCGAACCACCGATCGCTGTTGATCGCGACCCAACCGTTGCGGCCACAGGAGAATCGGCCGTTGGTCTGGAGCGGGTAGCACAGCTCGTCGACCCGATCGGGGGTGGCGACGATCACCGTGAAGAGGCCACCGTCGTCGACGAGACGAAAGCCCACGCCGCGAGCCGGCCATGAGCGCTCGTCGCCGAGCGTCTCGATGACGAAGGCGAGGAACTCGTCGTAGGGGAGCTCCTCCGCGAGATCGGGATCGATCTCGACTGAGAACTCGATCAGCGGCGAGCCCTCGATCTCGAGGGTGGAGGGCAGCGTGGTCGTCGTCGTGGTGGTGGTGGTGGACGTCGTCGTCGTGGTCGTTGTCGAGGCGGCGACGGTCGTGGTGGTCGACGTCGTCGTCGGAGCGGTCGTCGTGCTCGGCGTGGCCTCGTCGAGCGCGGTGTCCGCGTCGCCCGCGCAGCTCGAGAGGAGCAGCGCCACGGCGACCACGACCGAGGCGTGAAGGGGTGACGCCATCGCCTGAGCCTCGCACATCGGCGTCTACCGTCGAGGCGTATGGATCGTGAGATCTGGGTTCGGGCGGTCTTCGCTTACCTGGCGCTCCAGTCGGTCGTGGTCGGGGCGTGGGCGCTGCTCGCCCCACGCTCGTTCTACGACGACTTCCCAGGCGCCGGGCGATCGTGGGTGTCGGTCGACGGTCCGTACAACGAGCATCTGGTGCGCGACGTCGGCGCGCTGAACCTCGCGATCCTGGTGGTGTTCGTGCTCGCCGCGCTGCGCCCGACTCCCGACCGGATCCGCCTCGGCGCGATCGTGGCGATCGTGTGGGGACTCCCGCACCTGCTGTACCACTCGTTCAACACCGATGGTCTCGGCACGGGCGACGTCGTCGCCAACCTCGGTGGGTTGACGGTGTTCGTGCTGCTGCCGGCAAGCGTGCTCCTCACCTCCGCGTCGGCGGCCGCGGTCCCCGATGGCAGCTGACCGCCCGACGGCGGCGGGGGCCGGTCCGCTCGGCGGTCTCGGCCTCGGACTGTGGGTGATCGGGCTCATCATCGGGCTCGTCGTCGCACTGGAACACGATCCCGACGCGGCCGCCTTCCGCGAGACCGCGACGCCGGTGACCGCCGTCGTGACGAGCGTCGACGCGACCGGACTGACGACGGATGCGTCGGGTGTCGTCCACGTCGTGCCCCTCTCGCCCGAACGGGCTGAGCGGTTCGAGGTGGGGGACATGGTGCGACTCCTCGTCGCCGCCGATGCCCGGCTCGAGGACGATGTGCCCGCATCGCCCCGTCGGACGTCGGACTTCGCCGCGCCGATCGTGATCCTGTTGCTCGGCGCGGCGCTGGTCACCGCCGACCCGGCCATCCTCTACCCGACCGGTCCGCGAGACGACCGGTGAGCGACGACGTCCTCTTCGTCGCCGCTGGCTCGGCCGGCACCCTGTTCGGGCTCTGGCGACTCATGGCCGGGCGTCTCCCGGCCCACGTGTGGAGCCGCGTGCTCGCCGTCGTCGGGTTGGTGTTGTTCGGAAGCCTGGCGGTCGGGGGCGTGCAGTCGGTGCTCGACGGTGGCGGCTTCGCCGACCATCGCGCCGACCTCGGGGCGGGCGCACTGCTGCTGGTGGTGATGGGCATGCCGTTGTGGGGCTTCGTCGACGAGCGGCTGCTCGCCCGGGTGGGCGAAGTGAGCGTCGCGTCGGTCGGTCTCGCCGCGGGATACCAAGTCGCCGAGGAGGTCGATCGCAGCGCCGGTCTCGTCATCGCCACGCTGTCGCTCGCGGTCGCGTGGTCGACGGCGCGATCCGTGCGCGGCGGATGGCGTCTCGCAGGCTACGGCTGGTTCTTGGCGGCCACCGTGGTGTTGGCCGTGGTGGAAGCAGATGGTTCGCTCGAACCGCTCACGTCCGAGATCGTCGAGGTCGAACCCGGCCCGGTCTTCGCCGGGTTCGCGGCGATGCTGTGGCTCTCGTTCCACGCGGTGTTCGCGACGAAGTTCGTCCTGATCCTGGCGACGTGTGCCCGCCGCGAAGGTCGGGCACTGGCGACGCGGTTCGCCGAGCGCGTCGTCGTGCGCCGCGCCCACGGGTCGGGGGCCGTCGTGCTGCTGGCCGTGGAAGCCGCGGTGCTGGTTTCCGACGCGGCCTACGACTGGGCGAACAACCTCGTCGTGGTCGCGGTGGTGATCTTCGCGCTGCCGCTGGCCGAGGAGGCCTGGGTCAGCCGTCCGAGCCCGGATGGGAGTCGGTGAGGCCGGCGTCGGAGAAACCGATCGCGGCGTGGGCACCGTCGCAGAACGGCTTGTTCTCGCTGGCGCCGCAGCGACACAACGCCATGCGCTTCCCGCTCTTCACGACGCCGCCCTGATCGTCGACGACCTCGCAGGGGCCGACGACCATGACCGGACCGTCGGGCATGACCTGGATCGTCACGCCGGTCTCGGCGGGGGCCTCGGCGTCGGCGTCGGCACGGGTGTACGACAGGGCGCCACTGGGGCAGGCGTCGATCGCGGCGGCGATCTCGTCGTCGGAGGCTTCGTCGGTCTTGATCCAGGGCCTCCGCTTCGGGTCGAAGACGCCGGGCTGTGCCTTCACACACTCGGCGGCGTGGTAGCAGAGCGAACTGTCCCAGTGGATCGTGAGCTGGCCGGATTCGGTGACGTAGTCGCGGGTCGCCATGATCAGCCGTTCACCTTGATCACGAGCGCATCGCCCTGGCCACCGCCGCCGCACAGGGCGGCGACACCGACGCCCCCGCCTCGCCGCTTGAGTTCGTAGGCGAGGTGGATCGCGATGCGAGCTCCCGACATGCCGATCGGGTGACCGAGAGCGATCGCACCACCGTTCACGTTGACGATGTCGGCGGGGATCGAGAGGTCGGCCATCGAGGCGACCGCGACGGCGGCGAACGCTTCGTTGAACTCGAACAGGTCGACGTCGCTCAGCTTGAGGCCGGCTCGTTCGAGGGCGACCATCGTCGCCCGGCTCGGCTGGGTGAGCAGCGACGTGTCCGGGCCGGCGACCTCGCCGTAGGCGATGATCTCGGCGAGGGGTTCGACGCCGAGCGCCTCGGCCTTGGCCTTGGTCGTGACGACGGTGGCGGCGCCACCGTCGGAGATCTGGGAGGCGTTGCCGGCCGTGACGTTTCCGGCTCCACCGAACGCGCCCCGCAGCCCGCCCAGCGATTCGGCCGTCGTCCCGACCCGGATGCCTTCGTCGTCGGCGACGATCAGGTCGTCGCCCTTCCGCTGCTTGACCGCGACCGGCACGATCTCCTCCGCGAGGAGGCCGTCCTTCTGGGCGATCGCGGCGCGTTCGTGTGACATCGCCGAGTACTCGTCCATCGGCTCGCGAGCCATGCCCGCGGCAGCGGCGTACCGCTCGGTGCCGGCACCCATCAGCTCGTGTTCGATCGAACAGTAGAGGCCGTCGAGGGTGAGCGAGTCGTGCATCGTGGCGTCGCCGTACCGGTAGCCGCCTCGACCCTGCTGGAGGATGTAGGGCGCCTGAGTCATCGACTCCATACCGCCCGCAACGCACAGTTCGGCTTCGCCCACCGCGATCTGGCGGTGCGACAACGCGATGGCGTTGAGGCCGGACGGGCAGGCCTTGTTGACCGCCGTCGACGGGACGGTGAGCGGGATGCCGCCCTTGAGCGCCGCCTGGCGGGCGGGCACCTGACCAGCGCCGCCCTGGACGACCTGCCCCATGTAAGCGAAGTCGACGTCGTCACCGGCCACCCCGGCTCGCGTGAGCGCTTCTTCGATCGCGAACCCGCCGAGGTCGGTGCCGCTGAACGAGGCGAGCGCGCCCGACATCTTGCCGATCGGAGTGCGGGCGCCGGAGAGAATCACGGTTTCGGTCATGGCCAAAACCGTACCGCCCCCAGGCCGGCGGGACCCAGGGGCGGAAGGTGAGGGTGGTTCGGAGCGAGAGGCGGCGCTGAGAGAGGCAGCGACGACCCTGGGAATCCGAACCGGCGGTCTGCGAGGTGAGCGACACCGAAGGTGCCGCGAGCCCGCATTGACAGCTAGGCGGCGACGGGCTGGCGCAGCAGGCGCTTGATGTCGGCCGCGAACTCGTCGGCCTTGTGATCCGACGGCAGATCGAACTGCACGACCGAGCGATCGTGGAACATGAACCGCAGCTTCGCGAGGGCGATGCGGGCGGGAAGGATGTCGACGGTGTGGAGCGCGCCGAGGTGGTCGCTGCCGCCGACGATGATCTCGCCGGTGAAGCGGGACTTGTTGCACCACAGCACGCGCCGGTCGGTCACGATCACGAGGTTGGTGCGGTCGGGCATCTCGCCCGAGCCGGTCACCGCGCCGAGCGAGGCGCCGCGGAAGGCGCTCGGCCCGAGGAGGGCGAGGGTGGTCTCGTAGGCGCTGTCCTCGACCTTGGCGTTGGCGACGACCGGCCGCCAGGCCCGGATCTCTTCACCCGGTTCGAGGTGCAGAGCGAGTGCGTCGGTGAGCTGGTCCTTGGTTCCCATGTCGATTCCTCTCCAATCGTGACGGTGTGAAGAGGTCATCGCCGCCTCGGCAGCGCTTCCTGAATGTGATGGGCCAGAAGGTCCATGGGAAAGAACCTTCTGGCCCATCAAACCGTTGTTCGGCGGGCGTCAGGGGGTCGCCGGCGGGAGGAGGAGCGCCAGGAGGCGGTCCCAGTCGTCGATTCCACAGCCGTTCGCCCGGTCGATCGTGGTGTCGATCGGCGCGTCGTCGAGGGTGCCGGTGATCTGGGCGAGTTGGGGGCCGCCGTAGATCTCGGTGCACATCCGTTCGAGGTGCTGGTCGGTGGTCAGCCGATCGCGGACCTCGGGCTCGGTCAGGCTCGCGCAGGCGGTCGAGGCATCGAGCGAACCGGAGTCGCCGGTGAAGGTCGCGGTGTCGCCGAGGCAGGCGAGCCGGTAGGTGACGGGTTCCTCTTCGGTTTCGGTGGCGTCGACGACGAAGGTCAGGTCGGCGATCGGGTAGGGACCCGCACCGAGCGGCAGGCCGGCATCGTCGTCGGGCTCCTCGACGGGTTCCTCGCCGTCGGCCGTCGAGTTGTCGTCGGGCTCGGCGGTGGCGTCGTCGCCGTCGTCGGCGGACGCGTCGCTGCTCACCTCGGTGGCGTCGTCGTCTGAGCCACACGAAGCGGCGAGCAGGGTGAACGCGAGGATGGCGGAGAGGATGAGGGTGAATCGACGCATGGGTGGCTCCAGTGGTGTCGTCGGGGTGGGGGATGTTGCCGTTCTGACGAATGAGCGTCGGCGTTGGTTCCCGAACGCTTGACCATTCTGGGCGATCGGCGGAGAAGAACCGGGTCGGACGCGGGGTGTGTCAGTCTCGACGGGTGCAGATCAACGGCTGGATCGAACAAGGGGTCAAGGACACGGTCGGCGGGGCGCGGGGGAGAAGCAAGGAAGCGACGGTGCTGCGGGCGGCGATCCGCGAGGCCCGTGGCGAGCGCACCGACGATGAGGTGCTCTGGCAGCAGGACCGGATGCACGCCGGGGTCCGCAACGCCGCCCGCCTGGTGCTGGGTCTGGGATCGACGATCGCGGTCGGGTTGCTCGTCGCCGCGTTCGTCGTCGGCGCCGACACCCGCAGCACCCTGTTGGTCGCGCTGGGGCTGCTCGTGATCTTCGGTGGCGGGTTCGTCGGGTTCGTGTGGTCGGCCGACGTCGGCATCGAGATCCGGGCCGATGGGCGACTCGTCCGCTCCGGCTGGGGCGGGATCGAGGAGTACGACCTGCGGTCCTACCGCCGCGTGACGGTCAAGGTCCCCCGGGCCGGCGGCGCGGGCGGTGGGTTCGACGGCGCCTGAGGGAGACGGGCTTGCGCGGTGTCAGCGGTTGCGCAGCATCGCCTCGAGCCGGCTCACCCGAAGCTGGGTGGCCGCCTGGTCGGCGATCACCCGCAGCGCGTGGAGCTCGTCGGAGAGCAGCTTGCGGGGGCGACGATCGAGCACGCACAGCGTGCCGACGGCGAGGTCGTCGTGTACCAGCAGCGGGAAGCCCGCATAGAACCGGATGCCGAGGTCCTGGACCGGCTTGCAGGTCGCGAATCGGTCGTCGTCGGCGACGTCGGTGACGATCAACGGCTGGGTCTGCTGGATCGTCGTGTCGCACGGCACGCCGACGCGGTCGACCGGGCCGGTCGTGAAGCCGAGCGACGACTTGAACCAGGCGGTGTCTTCATCGACGATCGTGAGGCCGGCCATGGGTGTGTGGGAGATGAAGGCAGCGAGTTCGACGAGCTCGTTGAAGCGGCCTTCGCTGTCGGCGGAGAGCTCGACGGAGGCCAGGAGGGCGAGTCGCTCAGCTTCGCGTTCGACTGGGGATAGGGATGGCACGGGTTGCTCCGACTGGTCTGACGCGACGAGCAGCCTTTGTCCCAACCCCACTCGCCGGGGCGCATTCTGCCCGACTTAGTGGGGTTTTTCCACCTTTTCTGAAACAGGTGTCCGGACACGTATCTCAGCAGTTGGCCGTTGGCTACCAGCCGCGGGCGTACCACTCGTCGAGATGGGGAGCCTCGGTCGCGAGGGTCGTGTCGAGCCCGTGCCCGGGGAGCACGATCGTCTCAGGATCGAACACGCGGAACATGCGGTTCTCGAGGCTCTGCATGATCGTGTCGAAATCCCCACCCTCGAACTTCGTCGCACCCGGCCCGCCGGGAAAGAGGGTGTCGCCGCTGAACAGCAGCGGGGCGTCGTCGACGCTGAACGACATCGAGCCCGGCGTGTGGCCCGGCGTGTGGTGGGTCCGCACGCGGAGGCGCCCCACCTCGATCACCGACTCGTCCTCGAGCACGAAGTCATACGACGGCAGCATCGCCGCGTCCTCCGCGGTGACGCCGACCTCATAGCCCGCATCGCGGACGGCCTCGACCGCCTGGATGTGATCCCAGTGGCCGTGGGTCTCGAGCACCGTGCGAACCCCGAGCGTCTGACACAACTCGAGGAGGCGTTCGTGCTCGTTCGCGGCGTCGATCAAGACCGCCTCTCCCGTCTCGCGACAACGGATCACGAAGACGTTGTTGTCGACGGGGCCGACGACGAGTCGATGGACCTCGAGCCGCGTATCGCTCCAGTGCAGTGTCATGGAGCAGACCGTACCGCCGGGGGTACCCCGGGATCAGGCGGCGGATTCGTCGCGCACGACCCGACGGGTCTCGCTCGCGAACGCCCCCGGCGAGCCACAGAACCAGCAGGCGGTCGCATCGTCGCCCCACCAGGTGACGTCGCAGGTCGAGCAACGGCGTTGGCCGTCGGCTTGTGCCGGCGCCGCCTCGTCGACCCGTGACTCGCTCACGGCGATCAACCTAGGCGGAGCGCCACCGCTGATTGGGTGATGCTGCATCGTCGCCGCCATTCGGCGGAACCGTCCCCACCATCGGCGGTCTCGCCGTCGACGCTCGGCGGAACCGTCCCCACCATCGGGGGGCCCGCCGGTCTCGTCGCCGGCCGTCGGTCGACGTGGGTAGCCTCTGACCCGGCGCCGAGCGCCGATCCCCCTCCAACCACACGAGGAGAACCCACATGGCCACCGAGTGCCCCAACCCCGACGGCTCCAGCCCGAAGACGCAGGAGTTCTCCGAAGCTCCGCCGATGTGCATCGACCCCGAGAAGACCTACACGGCGACGATGGTCACCTCGATGGGCACGATGGTCATCCACCTCAACGCAGCCCAGGCGCCCAAGACGGTCAACAACTTCGTGACCCTCGCCCGGTACCACTACTACGAGGGCATCATCTTCCATCGCATCATCAACGGCTTCATGTGCCAGGGCGGCGACCCGACGGGCACCGGCCGCGGCGGCCCCGGCTACCGCTTCGAAGACGAGCTGCC
>CAZEML010000120.1:0-13115 GCA_964513285.1 uncultured Candidatus Nemicrothrix sp. | reverse complement strand
AGGCCGCGGGCGATATGAAGCACCGCGTCGCCGGGCTGGTCGGCCCGGTCGCGGAGAAGATGTGGGTGTCGACCTTCCACTCGGCGTGCGTGCGGATCCTGCGACGCAACGTCGAGCGGCTCGGGTTCCCCGGCCGCTTCTCGATCTACGACCAAGCCGACGCCGTGCGTCTCGCCGGCTACGTGATCCGCGATCTCAACCTGGACCCGAAGCGGTTCCCGCCCCGGTCGGTCCACGGCGCCATCTCGATGGCGAAGAACGAGAACATCGGGCCGATCCAGTTCGCCGACGAGGCCGAGCAGATCTTCCAGCGCAAGATCGCGGACGTCTACGTCGAGTACCAGAAGCGGCTCCTCACCGCAGGCGCGATGGACTTCGACGATCTGTTGATGCGCACCGCGCAGCTGTTCCGGGAGCATCCCGACGTGCTCGACTCGTGGCGTCGCCGATTCGGCCACGTGCTCGTCGACGAGTACCAGGACACCAACCCGGTCCAGAACGATCTCGTCCTTCAGCTCTCCGAAGAGCACCGCCAGGTCACCGTCGTCGGCGATTCAGATCAAAGCGTCTATGCCTTCCGCGGTGCCGACATTCGCAACATCCTCGAGTTCGAGGAGGCGTTCCCCGACGCCACGGTCGTCGTGCTCGAGCAGAACTATCGCTCCACCCAGTCGATCCTCGATGCGGCCAACGCGGTCATCGCGCGCAACGTCGGGCGCAAGCCCAAGGACCTCTGGACCGACAAGGGCGCGGGCGAGAAGATCGTTCGCTACCACGCCGACGACGAGTCCGACGAAGCCCAGTTCGTCGCCAACGAGCTCGCCAAACTCCACGACCACGACCACAAGCGGTGGGGCGAGATGGCCGTCTTCTACCGCACCAACTCGATGTCGCGTGTCATCGAAGAGTTCCTGGTGCGGGTCGGCATCCCGTACAAGGTCGTCGGCGGCACGAGGTTCTATGACCGTCGCGAGGTGAAGGACGCGCTCGCGTACCTGCGAGCGATCGTCAACCCGACCGACGAGGTGTCGGTCAAACGGGTCATCAACACGCCCAAGCGAGGCGTCGGCGACTCGTCGATCGGCAAGCTCGACGCGTGGGCGTCGGCCAACGGCGAGTCGTTCGATCAGGCCGTGCTGCGGTTCGACGAGGCCGGGGTCGGTGGTCGAGCCGCCACCGGCATCGAGAAGTTCCTGGTGCTCACCACCGAGATCCGCAAGCTCGACGCCGGCCCCGCCACCATCATCGAAGAGGCGCTCGAACGCTCGGGCTATCTCGAGGAGCTGCAGGCCGAACGCTCGGTCGAGGCCGAGGGCCGGCTCGAGAACCTGTCCGAGTTGGTCGGCATGGCCCGCGAGTACGAGACGGTCGACGAGTTCCTCGAGCAGGTCTCCCTCGTCAGCGACACCGATGACATCGACGAAGAGGACTCCACCGTCACCCTCATGACCCTCCACTCGGCCAAGGGCCTGGAGTTCCCGGTCGTGTTCCTCGTCGGCATGGAGGACGGCGTCTTCCCGCACGTGCGCGCCCTCGGCGAGCCGGCCGAGCTCGAAGAGGAACGCCGCCTCGCCTACGTCGGCATCACCCGGGCGATGGAGAAGCTCCATCTCACCAGCGCGTGGAGCCGGATGATGCACGGCCAGACCCAGTACAACCCGCCGAGCCGTTTCCTCGACGAGATCCCCTCGGAGCTGATGGACGAGATCGGCGGCACCCGCATGCTGCGCTCCCGCCGAGATCGTGACGGCGGCGGCCGCACCTACGGGGGAGGTGGGGGCAGTGAGGTTCCGACCGGTCGCACCTTCGGCGGTGGTGGTCGCGATTCACACACCGACGACGTCGTCGAAGCGGCGCTCGCCGCGGCCAACAAGCCGACCCCATCGGGGGCCGAGGCGATGGGCCTCAAGGTCGGCGACGACGTTCGCCACAGCCAGTGGGGCGAAGGCGTCATCACCGACATCGAAGGCGCCGGCGACAAGGCCGAGGCGTCGGTCTACTTCGGCTCGGTCGGCGAGAAGCGTCTGCTCCTCAGCTGGGCCCCGCTCGAGAAGATCTGAGCCGCGCCTACCAGGTGCACTCGAGGTGCTTCACGCCGTTGATGAAGCTCGATCGCAGCCGGTCAGGCTCACCGACACAGTGGATGTCGGGCATCTGGGTGAGGAGCTCCTTGTAGAGCACATTGATCTGACGGCGGGCGAGGTGCGCCCCGAGACAGAAGTGGGGTCCGGGGCCACCGAAGCCGATGTGGTTGGTGTTGTCGCGGGTGATGTCGAACCCGTACGGGTCGTCGAACACGGCCTCGTCGCGGTTGCCGGAGCCGTAGAAGAGCACGACCTTGTCGCCGGCGTTGAACGTCTTGTCGCCGAGTTGCGCACCGTCCTGAGTGACGGTGCGACGGAAGTGGATGACGGGGCTCGCCATGCGCACGATCTCCTCGACCGCGCCCGGCATGTGGGCGTCGAGGTCGCTCTGCAGGAGCGCCTTCTGGTCGGGGTTGGCGGTCAGGTAGGTGAGCCCCCAGCTGATCGAGTTGCGGGTCGTCTCGTTGCCGGCGGCGCACAGCAGCACGAAGAAGCTCTGGATCTCCTCACGCGTGAGCTTGTCGCCCTCGATCTCGGCGTTGACGAGCGCGTGGGTCAGGGTGTCGCCGTCCGCGCCGTCGGCGTCGTTGGCGATCTCATCGATGAGGCCGGCGAGCGCCGCGCCCGCGCCGAGGAACGCTTCGAGCGGGTTCTGATCTTCGGGCACGAACTCGGGGTCGCCCTGGCTCAGGATGATGTTCGTCATGTCGAAGACGAACTCGTGCTGGCTCTCGGGGATGCCCATCATGTCGCAGATGATCTTCACCGGAAGCCAGGCGGCGCAGGCGGTCACGAAGTCACAGCCCGGGCCGGCTTCGTTCAGGCGATGAACGATCGTCTTGGCGGCTGACTCGACGTCCTCCATGTTGCGCTGCAGCATGCGCGGCGTGAACCCGGCGGAGACCAGCTTGCGGAGCCGGGCGTGGCGGGGATCGTCGAGGTTGATCATCGAGCCGAAGAACTCGTTGAACTCTGGCGGGAGGTCCGGGATGTTGGTGCCAGCCCCGGACTGGAACAGATCGGGCTGTTTGCTCGCGGCGACGATGTCGGCGTGGCGGGTCAGGGCGTAGTAGCCGGGTCCGGCAGCGAGGTACTCGGTCTCGGCTTCGGCGAAGAAGCGGATCGGGTCCTCACGGCGCAGCGTCTCGAAGGCGGCCTCGCGGACCGCCATGGGCTCGGTCCAGAACCCCTCGACGTCGGACAGGTCGATCTCGCTCAGCTGCATGGCTCGAAACGGTAGGGCATGGCGCCGTGCGCCGGGTACTCGGCCGCGTGGTCGGCCCCCGCTTCGGCGAGGCGACCTGCCGTAGGATTCGCGGATGACCGAGTACGAGAACCGTCAGGCGTGGGACCTGCCGTCGTGGCCGGAGATGTACGCCAACCTGCAGACCCTGCAGTTCCAGATCTTCACCAGTCCACCTGGCATCGAGATCAACATGATGGTGTTCACCATCTCGTCGCTCGCCGCCGGTTGTCGTCACTGTCAGGCCCACGGGGCCTACGGCGCCCACAAGTTCGGCGTGCCCGAGGAGAAGGTCCAGGCGCTCTGGAGCTTCGAGACCTCCGACCTGTTCGACGACCGGGAGCGGGCGGCCCTGCGCCGCGGGTTCGCGGCAGGCTGCGTTCCCAGCGCGGTCACCGCCGATCACCACGCCGACCTGCGGGCTCACTTCACCGACGAGGAGGCCCGGTCGCTGATCGCCGTCGTCGCGCTCGGCGGATTCATGAACCGCTACAACGACGCCCTCGCCACCGTCACCGATGAGGAATCGGTCGACTGGGCGACCGAGGTGCTCGGTCCGGTCGGCTGGGAGATCGGCAAGCACGTCGGCGAAGCTCACGAGCAACGCTCCGGTCCGCCCGGCTCCTGAAGCGACCTCAGGCTCGGGTGTATTCGAGGCAGAACGGATGGCCGGCTGGATCGGCGTAGATCCGGAAGCCCTCGACCTCGCCGTCCTGGGCGCCGAGCTTCGTTCCGCCGAGCTCCAGCACCTGCGTCTCGGCCTGGTCGATGTCGTCGACGACGATGTCGAGATGCGCCTGCTGTGGGCGGGTCGGGTCACCCCACGACGGAGGCTGATGGTCAGCGGCGTACTGGATCGCCAGCTTGGCGACACCGTCGGTCATCGAGATCCACTCGTCGGACCAGCGTTCCATCGGCCAGCCGAGCAGCGCCGACCAGAACGTGGCCACCGCTTCGACGTCACGGGCGTCGAGCACGACCTGGCGGATCCGCATCGGCCCGCCGCCGGGGTCAGGCATCGTGCAGTTGGATACGCAGGCGCTTGTTGCCCTTGCCCTTCGACTCGGTCTTGACCACCTCGAAGCGGCCGACCTCGCCGGTCGAAGCGACGTGGGTGCCACCGTCGGCCTGCTTGTCGAGCCCGACGATGTCGATCACGCGGATCTCGGTGACCGACTCGGGGATGAGGTTGACCTTGGTGCGGATGAGGTCGTCGTCCGCGAGCGCCTCGCCGCGGGGGAGGAAGCTGACCTCGATCGGCCGGTCAGCCGCGATCTCCGCGTTGACCAACTCGGTGACCCGATCGGCGAAGCCCTCCGGGAGCGGATCGAACTCGAAGTCCATTCGGGCCGAGAGCGGTTCCATGTTGCCGCCGGTGACCGGCGTGCCCCATTCGTTCCAGATCACGCCGCACAGGATGTGCAGGACCGTGTGGGTGCGCATCAGCTGGTGGCGGCGCTCCCAGTCGACCGTGCCGGTGACCTCGGTGCCGACCGCCGGAGCCTCACCGTCGATGGTGTGGAACACGATCGGGCCCTTGCCGCGCACGTCGGTGACCGCAGCCGATCCGCCGTCCCATGCCAGGGTGCCGGTGTCGTGGGGCTGGCCGCCGCCGGTCGGGTAGAACGCGGTCGCGTCGAGGCCGACCGCGCCGTCCTCGTTGATCTCGACCACCGTGGCGGAGAACTCCCGCAGCTCGGCGTCGCGCAGATAGATCCGGTCGGTCTCGCTCATCGATGTCCCCTCACTCGTCCTCGGCGTCGTCCTCGACGTTGGCGTTGATGTCGACCCGCACATTGTTGTTGTCGTCGATCGTGACCGGGAAGGTGACGATCAGCTCACCCGTCGAGAGATTGCCGCGCTCATCCATCGTGACATCGACGCATTCGGCATCACTGCCCTCGGCGGTGACGAGATCGAAACGATCGGCCTCCTCGTTCCACTGGAAGAAGCAGTCGCGTGGTTCGCCGGCTGGGCGTGCTTCGAACGCGAACCAGCCGGCCTCGGGATCGTCGCCGAGATGCTGGAGGATGATGTCGCGCGAGCGGCCGGCGACGTCGCTGTAGAGGATGGGGCCGCGGTCGTCGATCTCTTCGGAGATCCGGCCGATCTGGCCGGCATCGAAGTCGGTGTCACCGAGCCGGATCTCGACATCGCCTCCCTGGTTGGCGAGGAACAACACGCCGCCTCCCAACACGAGCGCGATCATCACGCCGGTCAGACCGACGAGCACCGCGGAGCGGGCGTTCATCTGGGGACCGCGGGCGACGGGCATACGAATCTCCGTTTCTGTGGCCGGGTCGGGGATGGAGCAGGGCTGGTGCCTAGTATCTCTTCGTACGCGATCCGGGAGGCAACGCCGGTGGATTTGTTCGAGTATCAGGGCAAGCAGTTTTTCGCCCAGTACGGGATGCCGGTGAGCCCCGGCCAGGTGGCGTTCACGGTCGACGAGGCCGTTGCCGCCGCTGAGGAACTGGGCACCCCCGTGATGGTGAAGGCCCAGGTCCACACCGGTGGGCGCGGCAAGGCCGGCGGCGTGAAGTTCGCCGCTGACATCGACGCGGTGCGCGAGCACGCCACCAACATCCTCGGCCTCGACATCCGCGGTCACATCGTGAAGCGCGTCTGGATCGAGAAGGCGTCCGACATCGCCGAGGAGTACTACGCGAGCTTCACCCTCGACCGTTCGGCCAAGAAGCACCTCGGCATGCTCTCCAAGGAAGGCGGCGTCGAGATCGAGACCGTCGCCGAGGAGAACCCCGACGCCATCGCCAAGATCTGGGTCGACCCGACGGTCGGGCTCAGCGAGGAAGCCACCCGCGAGTGGGTCGCCGCCGCGAACCTGCCCGAGGCGGCGGTCGAAGGTTCGGTCGACATCCTCCAGAAGCTCTACACCGCCTACACCGAGGGCGACTGCGACCTGGTCGAGATCAACCCGCTGATCCTCACCCCCGAGGGCAAGGTGCACGTGCTCGACGCCAAGGTCACCCTCGACGGCAACAGCACGTTCCGCCACGAGGACTACGAGCAGTACGACGAGACCCAGCCCCGCGACGAGCGCGAGGAGGCGGCGCACTCCAAGGGCCTGCAGTACGTGGGCCTCGACGGCTCGGTCGGCATCATCGCCAACGGCGCCGGTCTCGCCATGAGCACCCTCGACGTCGTCAACCAGGTCGGCGGCAACCCCGCCAACTTCCTCGACATCGGCGGCGGCGCCAACGCCGACGTGATGGCCGGGGCGATGGAGGTCATCAACAACGACCCCAACGTGAAGGCGATCTTCATCAACATCTTCGGTGGCATCACCCGTGGCGAAGAAGTCGCCAACGGCATCCTCGAAGCGATGCAGCGGGTCGACATCGACAGCCCGATCGTGATCCGTCTCGACGGCACCAACGCCGAGGAAGGCCGGGCGATCCTCGCCCCGAACCTCAACGACAAGCTGATGATGGAAGAAACGATGTTGGATGCGGCTCGCAAGGCCGTGGAACTGGCGAGCTGAGGGAGCGAGAGATGAGCATCTTCGTCGACGAAAACACCAAGGTCATCTACATGGGCCTCACCGGCTCACAGGGCAGCTACTACGGCAAGCTCAACAAGGAGTACGGCACCCAGGTCGTCGCCGGCACCCACCCCAAGAAGGCGGGTACCGACGTCGATGGCGTGCCGATCTTCGCCTCGGTCGCCGAGGCCAAGGAAGCCACCGGCGCCAACGCGGCGTGCATCTTCATCCCGGCGCCGGGCGTGCAGGGCGCGGTGCTCGAGGCGGCGGAAGCCGGGATCGAGTTCGTGGTGTCGATCACCGAGGGCGTGCCCGCCCACGATGAGGCGTACTTCTACAACAAGCTGAAGAACGACTTCCCCGGCACCCGTCTGCTCGGCCCGAACTGCCCCGGCATCATCAGCCCCGGCAAGGCCAACATCGGCATCACCGCCGGCCACATCGCCAAGCCGGGCGGCCCGGTCGGCATCGTGAGCCGCTCGGGCACCCTGACCTACCAGGCGCTGTACGAGCTCAAGCAGAAGGACATCGGCGTCACCACGTGTGTCGGCATCGGTGGCGACCCGGTCCCGGGCACGTCGTTCATCGACTGCCTCGAGGCCTTCGAGGCCGACCCCGACACCAAGGCCGTCATGATGATCGGCGAGATCGGTGGTTCGGCCGAGGAAGAAGCCGCTGAGTTCATCAAGAACCACATGACCAAGCCGGTCAGCTCCTACATCGCCGGCGTCACCGCCCCTCCCGGCAAGAAGATGGGCCACGCCGGCGCCATCGTGTCGGGCGGCAAGGGCACGGCGGCCGCCAAGATGGAGGCCCTCGAGGACGCCGGGGTGAAGGTCGGTCAGAACCCGACCGAAGCCGGCGAGCTGATGGCGGAGATCGTCGCGGGGCTGTAGCCCGGCACGATCTCGACAATTCGACGCCGCTGCCACCACCAGGGCGCGGCGGTTTGGCAGCGTGGGGGAATGTCGTTCCCCCGCCTCGCCGCGCTCGCGATGTTGGCCGTGCTGACGGGGTGTGCGACGACCTCGGTCGACGTCGCCCCGGCGGAGACGACGACCACGACCTCGACGACCACCTCCACCACGACGACCTCCACGACGACGTCGACGAGCTCGACGACCAGCACGACGTCGACGACAACGACCACCACGGTCCCTGTCGTCGTGCCCGATCTCGTGCTCGACGACCGGGGAGACCCGATCAACGGGCAGACCGCCGGCGTGTTGGTGACCGACACCGGCTGGATCACCCCGATCATCAGCGGTCTGGAGGATGGGCGTCATCGGGTGTGGACCCCTTGTGCCCGGCAGGCCGACATCGGCGGCGGGCAGGTGATCGACTCGGTCGACATCGTCCTCGACCCCGGGCACGGTGGTTCTGAGACCGGTGCCGTGGGCCAGGGCGGGCTGCGAGAAGCCGATCTCAACCTCGACGTGTCGCTCAAGATCCGAGATGCGCTCGTCGGCGCTGGCTACTCGGTGGTGATGACGAGACAGACCGACGTCCGCGTGCCGATCACGACCCGCGCCGAGATCGCCCGCGCCCTCGAGCCGAAGGCGTTCATCTCGGTCCACTTCAACGCCGGCACCGACGCCCCGAGCGAGACGCCGGGTACCGAGATGTATCACCAGATCGACAATCCGGACTCGAAGCGTCTCGCCGGGCTGATCTACGAGGAGAGCTATGCCGTGCTCTCCCAGTACGACATCGAGTGGGTCGCGCTGACCGATGCCGGGGCGATGGTGCGCCCCAACGAGGCGGGCGACGACTACTACGGCGTCCTTCGCCGCCCTGGTCCGATCCCGAGCGTGCTGACCGAGTACGCCTACCTGTCGAATCCGAACGAGGAGGCATTGGTCTCTGACCCGGTGGTTCAACAGCAGCTCGCCGATGCGACGCTCGCCGCGATCGAGCGGTTCGTGACGACCGACGACCCCGGTTCGGGCTTCATCGACGAGCCGATCTTCCGCGGCTTCGGTCCGTCCGGTGCCGGACAGACGACCAACTGCACCGACCCCCGGCTCGAATGACTCGGCGCGCCCTCATCGTCGCCTTCGGGCTGGTGATCGCCGGCTGTGGCACCGGGTCGACCGACGTCGCCTTCGACGAGCCGGTGCCCTCCCTGTTCGACGACGGCGAGACGGCCGAGACGGGCGACACCGCGACGACGACCGCCCCGCCGCTCGGTGTCGACGGGGTCGATCCCGACAGCATCCCCGCGCCCCGGCTCGACGCAGCCGGCGTGATCCTGTTCGAGTCGTTGGCGGCGCCGGTCGTCGGCACCGAATCAGGCGTGTGGACGGTGGCGACGCCGTGTGGGGCGAGCCGAACAGGCGTGGAACCGAACCCGACGACCGCCGTGGTCGTGCTCGACCCGCTCGGCGACGCCGGCACCGAGTCGGGATCCGCCGCGTTGGCCCGCAATGCCCGGCTGGCCGATCTGGTCCGCGACCGACTGGTCAGCGCCGACATCGGCGCCATCTCGACTCGAGCCCCGACGGCGGACGTGCCCGCCCCGTTCCGACGGGAGGTCGCGGAGGCAGCCGGTGCCCGGGTCGTGGTCTCGATCGCGCTCGTCGAAGGGGCGGCCGAGTCGCAGCCCGAGCCCGCGCTCGAGATCGTGCATCCCGCTGCCGACGCCGCTTCGCGGCGCCTGGCCGGACTGCTGCACGCCGCCGTGCATCCGGTCGTCGAGCGCTTCGCGGTCGATTGGCCAGCAGACGTCGAACCCGGTGTCCGGGCCGTGCTCAACCAGCGCGGAAGCGACTACTTCGCGGTCTTGCAGGAGTCCTCCGGTGCGTCGCGGGCGGTGCTCCACCTCCCGCTCGACCCCGAGGTCGCCGAGACCGTGTGGGCCAGCGACAGCAATCTGGTGCCGGTCAGTGACGCGATCGCAGACGCGGTCGTCCGGTTCCTCGTGACCGAGGACGAAGGGACCGGTTTCGTGACGCCGCTCGAAGTCGTTCGCGACGCGGTCGTCGCTGACCCGACCGTGACCTGTGTCGACCCCCTCGCGGTGGAGGCGGAGGGCTGAGCGGTCGGATCAGCGCGAACCGCGAACGCTCAGAACTGGGTGGGGGGACTCGCCGGCTCGGCCTTCATGTCCATGACGGCGGCGGCGATGATCACCGCGGACGCGATCCAGCCGAGCAGGATGCCGATGCCGGCATCGCTCGCGAACTGCTGGCTGAACGTCACGACGAATGCGGTGATGCCGAGCGAGAGGTGCAGCTGATCGTGGTTGAGCCCGAGGATGCTGTCGGGAAGCGTGACGTTGGCGAAGGTCTGGGCGGCGACACCGCCACCGATCGCGAGCCCGATCAGGGCGACGAAGATCCCCTGGAGGCCCACCGCATCGGTCTCCCAGCCGCTCCAGGTGGCGACACCGAAGTCTCGCCACGCCAGGAAGGTCGAGAGCAGCAATACTGCGCCGCCGACCATCAGCATGATTTGTGTGGGCTTCAAGTTGTCCATGTGTCCTCCCCGGACCGCCGCGTGTTCGGCAACGGTAGTGGACGATCGTTCCGGCGTCCCAAGGGCGGGGACCGAGGAGTCCGACTGGTAGGTTCCGTCCGGTGAGTGAGCCTCGTCGAGCCCTGCTTTCCGTCTACGACAAGTCAGGGGTCGTCGACCTCGCCCGAGCCCTCGTCGAGGCCGGGTGGGAGTTGATCTCGAGCGGCGGCACCGCCCGAGCGATCGCCGACGCGGGGCTCCCGGTGATCGACGTCGCCGACCACACCGGTTCGCCGATCATGCTCGGGCACCGGGTCGTCACCCTGCATCCGAAGGTGCACGGCGGGATCCTCGCCGATCGTGACGACCCCGAGCACCAGGCCGACATGGCCGAACACGGGATCGTGCCGATCGATCTCGTCGTCGGGAACCTCTACCCGTTCGGTTCGAGCGTCGCCGACTTCCAACACGGTGCCGGTCGCCCCGAGGAACTGATCGACATCGGGGGTCCGGCGATGGTCCGGGCCGCGGCGAAGAACCACGCCCAGGTCGGCGTGGTCGTGAGCCCGGCCGACTATCCGGTCGTGATCGACGAGATCGCCTCGACGGGCTGGCTGAGCGATGCGACCCGCCGTCGTCTGGCCCGCGACGCCTACGCCCACACGGCGGCGTACGACGCGGCCATCGTGACCTGGTTCGACCAGACCGCGGACGAGCCCGAGGCCCTCCCGCCGACGGTGCACCTCGCGCTCGAACGAGTCGATGTGCTGCGCTACGGCGAGAATCCACATCAACAGGGCGCTCGGTACCGTCGCGCCGACCAACCCGGCATCTGGGACTCGATCGAGCAGCACTCCGGGGTTGAGTTGAGCTATCTCAACTTCTTCGACGCCGATGCGGCGTGGCGGCTGGCCCACGATCTCGGTGACCAGCCCGCGGTGGCGATCATGAAGCACGCCAACCCGTGCGGCGCTGCGGTCGCCGACGATCTCGCCACCGCCTACGCCCGAGCCTTCGAGTGCGATCCCCGTTCGGCGTTCGGTGGCATCGTGGCCACCAACCGCATCGTCGACCTCGCCACGGTCGAGGCGATGGTCGACGCGGCCCAAGCCGACGTCGTGCTCGCGCCCGGGTACGCCGACGGGGTGATCGAACAACTGATCGCGAAGCGCAAGAACACCCGGATCCTCACCGTTGGGGCGCCGGGCGAGCCGCCGGCCCTGGCGATCCGTCAGATGGCCGACGGCTTCCTCGTGCAACAGAACCACCGCTTCGACTCCCAGCCCGACGGGTGGCAGGTCGTCACGAAACGGCAGCCGACGCCGCAGGAGCTCGCCGACGCCGCGTTCGCCTGGCGCGTCTGCGGCCACGTGAACTCCAACGCGATCGTCCTCGCCAAGGACGGTGTCGCTTGGGGCATCGGTGCCGGTCAGCAGAACCGGGTCGAGTCCGGGGAGATCGCTGCGTCGAAGGCGGCGGGCCGAGCGGAGGGCGGCGCCTGCGCCAGCGACGCGTTCTACCCGTTCCCCGACGGCATCCATGCGGCCGCCGACGCTGGCGCCGCGATCATCGTCCAGCCTGGTGGCTCGGTCGGTGACGAGAAGACGATTGCGGCCGCCGACGAGCGGGGCGTGGCGATGGTGTTCACCGGCGAGCGTCAGTTCCTGCACTGAGCCGTGGCTGGGAGGTCTGAGACATGAGCGAGCGTGACGCGAAGTCCGTCGAGTGGGCGATGCGTGTCCAGGCCGGCCGGCCCGCCGCCGTCTTCTACTGGGTGGCCGTGCGCCTCCTGCGTCTGACGCTCATGCCGTGGCTGCGGGTCAAGAAGGAAGGCACCCACCATCTGTCGACGCCCGGTCCGGTCATCCTCGCCCCCGTCCACCGCAGCAACCTCGACTCGGTCCTGGTTGCGTGCTCGGCGAAGCGACGGCTCCGGGCGATCGGCAAGGAGTCGCTCTTCACCCACCCGGTCTTCGCCTGGGTCAACGCCGCCCTCGGCGCGATCCCGGTGCGTCGCGGGGAGGCTGACCGTCAGGCGATGAAGGCCTCGCAGGAGATCATCGCGGACGGGGCGATGATGATCGTCTTCCCTGAGGGCACCCGCCAGTCGGGGCCTCAGGTACAGGGCGTCTTCGACGGCACGACCTACCTCGCCCAAAAGACCGGCGCCCCCATCATCCCGATCGGGATCGGGGGCACCGAGGCCGCGATGCAGAGCGGCTCCAAAGGCATCCGGCGGGTGCGCTGCTCCGTCGTCGTCGGCGAACCCATCCCCGCCCCGGAGGGCCGGCTCAGCCAGCCCCAGCGGCGAGAATTCAGCGAGAACGTGGTCGCCGAGCTCCAGAAGGTGTTCGACCGGGCGATCGAGCTCACCGAGGGCTGAGAAAGCCCCTCGCATCGGCAGTCAGGCCGCGGGCTGACGGCTACGATCCGGCATATGGCTGAGAAGATCACGATGCAGGACAACGGCACGCTTCACGTGCCGGACAACCCGATCATTCCGTTCATCGAAGGCGACGGAACGGGGGTCGACATCTGGCCTGCCGCCAAGCTCGTGCTCGACGCCGCGGCCGCCAAGTACGGCAAGACCATCGAATGGATGGAAGTCCTGGCCGGTGAGAAGGCGTTCAACGAGACCGGCGACTGGCTGCCCCAGGACACGATCGACAAGTTCGAGGAGTACCTGATCGGCATCAAGGGTCCGCTCACCACGCCGATCGGTGGCGGCTTCCGCAGCCTCAACGTCGCCATCCGCCAGATCATGGATCTGTACGTCTGCCTGCGCCCGGTGCGCTGGTTCACCGGTGTGCCGTCGCCCGTCAAGGAGCCG
>CAZEML010000119.1:0-13264 GCA_964513285.1 uncultured Candidatus Nemicrothrix sp. | reverse complement strand
GTCGTGGCGGCCCCGGTGGCCGTGGTGGTCCTGGTGGCCGTCCCGGCGGTCCGGGTCAGCGTCCGCCCCGTCGCAAGGGACGTCGCCGTCGCAACCGCGAAGAGCTCCAGCCGATGGACGCTCCGAGCTACACGCCCGAGGACGCACCGGTTCCCGAGGGGACCGTCGTCGTCGAGCGGGCGTCCACCGCGCTCGATCTCGGCCCGAAGCTCAACCGCACGGCGGCCGATGTCGTTCGCTTCTTGATGCAGGCCGGTGAGATGGTCACCGCGACCCAGTCGCTGAGCGACGACATGATCGAGCTGTTCGCCGCCGAGGTGGGCGCCGAGATTCGTCTCGTCGATCCAGGTGAGGAGCAGGAAGTCGAGCTGCAGAAGCTGCTCGACCTCGCGGACGAGATCGCCGACGACGCGCCGATCCGCCCGCCGGTGATCACCGTGATGGGCCACGTCGACCACGGCAAGACGCTGCTGCTCGACCGCATCCGCAACGCCAACGTCGCCGACGGCGAGGCGGGCGGCATCACCCAGCACATCGGCGCCTACCAGGTCGAACGCGACGGTCAGAAGATCACGTTCATCGACACGCCCGGCCACGCCGCGTTCACTCAGATGCGGGCCCGTGGTGCCGAGTCGACCGACATCGTCATCTTGATGGTCGCGGCCGACGACGGCGTGATGCCCCAGACGATCGAGGCGATCAACCACGCCAAGGCCGCTGAGGTCCCGATCATCGTGGCGGTCAACAAGATCGACCGCGAGAACGCCGACGTCGACAAGGCCATCGCCGGTGTCGCCGAACACAACCTCGTGCCCGAGCAGTGGGGTGGCGACACGATCTTCCAGCAGATCTCGGCGCTGCAGAACGTCGGTGTCGACGACCTGCTCGATCAGATCCTCCTCGTCGCTGAGGTCGAAGAACTCCGGGCGTCGCCCGAGGGCCGTGCCGTGGGCGTCGTGCTCGAGGCCAACCTCGACATCGGTCGTGGTCCGGTCGCCACCGTGCTCGTTCAGAACGGCACCCTGCGGGTCGGTGACCCGATGGTCGCCGGTGCGGCGTGGGGTCGTGTCCGTGCCCTGATCAACGACCGGGGCGAGCAGGTCAAGGAAGCCGGCCCGTCCACGCCGGTCCAGGTGCTCGGTCTGTCCGAGGTCGCCACCGCCGGCCGTGAGTTCGTCGTGGCGCCCAACGAGAAGATCGCCGGCCGCGTCGCCGACACCCGCGAGCACTGGCAGCGTCAGTCCTCGCTCGGCCGCGAGGCGCACGCCCTGGCCGGTGGCGCCAAGCTCGAAGACATCTTCGAACAGATCCAGCGCGGCGAAGCCGCCACGCTCAACCTGATCGTCAAGGCCGACGTGAACGGCTCGCTCGAAGCGGTCACGGAATCGCTGCGCAAGCTCGAACGCGACGAGGTCAAGATCGGCTTCGTGCACCGCGGCGTCGGTGGCATCACCGAGAACGACATCCAGCTCGCTGCCACGGCGAACGCCACGATCATCGGCTTCAACGTGCGTCCGGACCGCAAGGCCCGCGACCTCGCCGACACCGAGAAGGTCGAGATCCGGACCTACGAGATCATCTACCACCTGCTCGAGGACATCGAGTCGGCGATGGTCGGTCTGTTGGCGCCGGAGTTCGAAGAGGTCGTCACCGGCGACGCCGAGGTCCGCGAGATCTTCAGCGTGCCCCGCATCGGCAAGATCGCCGGTTGCATGGTCCTCAACGGTGTCATCACCCGCAACTCCAAGGTGCGCTTCATCCGTGAGGGCACGATCATCTGGAAGGGCACGGTCCAGTCGCTCAAGCGCTTCAAGGACGATTCCCGTGAGGTCAACGCCGGCTTCGAGTGCGGTATCGGTCTCTCCGACTTCCAGGATCTGCGCCCCGGCGACATCATCGAGACCTACGAGGAGCGCGAGATTGAGCGCACCCTCGAGGATCTCGGGAGCTGATGGCCAAGGGCCGCAAGCGCCACAACCGATCCGGCGCGCCGGGCACCCGCACGGCCAAGGCCGGGGAGCTGATCCGTCGCGTCATCGCGTCGGAGTTGGAGCTGATCGAAGACGAGCGCCTCGACTTGGTGTCGTTGACCGGGGTCGACGTCGACCGCGACCTGCACAAGGCCGTGATCTACTTCACGACCTTCGACCGTGACGACGATCCCGAGATCGACGAGGCGTTCGACGAGTACCGAGGCCGTCTGCGTCACGCGGTGAGCCGGGGTACCCAGCTGCGGCGTGCGCCGGAGTTGGAGTTCCGCTCGGATTCGACCCTGCGCTCCGCGGAGCGGATCGAGGAGATCCTGCGGCAAGAGGCGGGGCGTCCGCCGGTGCCGGATCTCGATGACGAGGCACAGGGTGGGGAAGAAGGGCGGTAACGCCGGACCCCACGGCGTCGTCGTGATCGACAAGCCGTCGGGGTGGACGAGCCACGATGTGGTCGCGAAGTCCCGCGGCGTCATCGGCACGCGCAAGGTCGGCCACTCCGGGACGCTCGACCCCGATGCCACCGGCGTCCTGGTCCTCGGGGTCGGCCACGCCACCCGCCTGTTGCGCTTCTTGACCGAACTCCCCAAGCAGTACGAGGGCGAGATCGTCCTCGGCACCGAGACAACGACCCTCGACGCAGCGGGCGAGGTGACCGCGACCCACGACATGTCGGCGGTCACCGACGACCAGGTTCGGACCGAGGCCGCGAAGCTCACCGGTGACCTGATGCAGGTTCCGCCGATGGTGTCGGCGATCAAGATCGACGGCAAGCGGCTCCACGAACTCGCCCGGGAGGGCAAGGAGGTCGAGCGCCCGCCGCGCCCGGTGCGGGTGGATCGCTTCGACGTCGAACCGGTCGAGGGCGAGCCCGGCGTCTGGCGCTGCGTCGTCGACTGCTCATCGGGCACCTACATCCGGTCGTTGGCCGCCGACCTCGGCACCGCCCTGGGCGGCGGCGCCCATCTGCGGGCATTGCGCCGCAGCTCGGTGGGCGGCTTCACCCTCGACGAGGCCGGCACCATCGAGCAGCCGGTCCTGTTGCCGGTTCGTGCCGCCGTGCAGCATCTCGAGTCCGCCGTCGTCGACCCCGAGACCGCGATCGCGGTCGGGCACGGGCGCATCCTCTCGACCGAGCAGCTCGGGGTCACAGGGCCGGGGCCGTGGGCGGTCACCGATGACGAAGGTGAGCTTCTCGCCGTCTATGAACCCCATGCCAAAGGGGCGAAACCCACTGTGGTCATCCCCCGGTAGCGTTTTGGCACATCCCCGACCGAGGTTCTGATGGAACTCCTGCACGACCGCCGAGATCGCCTCCCCGAAGGCGTCGCTGTCGCGTCGACGATCGGCGTGTTCGATGGCGTCCACCTCGGGCACCAGGAGGTCTTCCGGCAGGTTCGGGCTGCTGCAGAACGCCTGGGCGTGGCGTCCGCCGTGGTCACCTTCGACGGCCACCCTGCCCACGTCGTTCGCCCCGAGAACGCGCCGAAGCTGCTCACGACGCTCGATCAGAAGATCGAGCTGATCGAGTCGCACGGCATCGACTACCTGTATCTCATCTCCTTCGACGAGGAGCGGGCGTCGACGCCGCCGGATCGTTTCGTCGAAGAGGTCTTCGTCGATGCCCTCCATGCGAAGGCCATCGTCGTCGGGGAGGACTTCCACTTCGGCGCCGGGCGCACCGGCGACGTCGATGGCATGACCGCCCTCGGGGAGCGTTGGGGTTTCGAGGTCCACCCGCTCGAGCTCATTCGCCATGACGACGACGCTCGCGAACCGGTCTCGTCGACCAAGATCCGCCGTGCCCTGGCCGGCGGCAACGTCGCCTACGCTGCCGAGATGCTGGGTCGGCCCTACGAGGTCCGTGGCGTCGTCGAGCCTGGCGATCAGCGGGGCCGCCAGATCGGGTTCCCGACCGCCAACATCCCGGTCCCCAACGTGATGGCCTGGCCCGCCGATGCGGTCTACGCCGGCTGGTGCACCCGCCCCGATGGTGAGCGCCATCCGTGTGCGATCAACATCGGGCGCCGCCCGACGTTCTACGAGCACGCCGAGCAGTCGCTGCTCGAGGCTCACCTCATCGACTTCTCCGGCGATCTCTACGGCGAGGAGGTCGCGGTGGCGTTCACCGCCTTCCTGCGAAGCGAGCGCAAATTCTCCGGGCTCGACCAGCTCACCGAGCAACTGAAGGTCGACATCGACGACGCGCGGAATCTTTTGGCCGGTCCGTCGGTTTGACCCTTCCCCCCACGAAAGAGAACCTGTTCTCATGTTCACCGGTCTCGTTGAAGAAGTCGGCACCGTTCGGTCGGTGACGCCCGTCGGCGAGGGAGCCCGCGTCGAGATCGAGGCCACCACCGTGTTGGGCGACGTCGAGATGGGTGCGTCGATCGCTGTCAACGGCTGCTGCTTGACCGTGGTCGAGTGGGGCGACGACTGGTGGGCGGCTGACGCCGTGCCCGAGACGATGGATCGCACCAACCTCGGCCGACTCGGGCCGGGCGATCCGGTGAACCTCGAGCGTCCGCTCGCCGCCAACGGCCGCTACGGCGGCCACGTCGTGCAGGGTCACGTCGACGGCACCGGCGAGGTCGTGTCGATCGACGAGCTCGACGACGGCTCGTGGCGGTTCACGTTCGCCCTGCCACCCGAGCTCGCCAGCTATGTCGTCGAGAAGGGCTCGATCGCCATCGACGGCATCAGCCTGACGGTCGCGGCCGTCACGCCGACGACCTTCTCGATCGCCATCATTCCGCACACCTTCGCCGTCACCGCCATGGGTCGGCGCCAGGTGGGCGACACCGTCAACCTCGAAGCCGACGTGCTCGCGAAGTACGTCGAGCGTCTCGTCCGTCCCAGTCTGTGAGCCTCTCCATGTCGAACCCCTCCTTCGCTTCGATCGACGACGCCTTCGCCGCCCTGTCCGCCGGCGATCTCATCGTGCTCGTCGACGACGACTCCGACACCGCGACCGGCGCCCTCGCCGGTTCGGCCCAGTTCCTCACCACCGAGCAGCTCGTGTGGCTGAGCCGCCGCGTCACTGGCCTCATCGGGGTGCCGATGACCGCGGAGCGGGCCGACGAGCTCCACCTCTCACTGATGGTCCCGGAGGACGAAGCCACCGGTCGAGGGGCATTCACCGTCTCAGTCGACCTGGTCGACGGCAACACCACCGGTTCGTCGCCCGCCGATCAGGCCCGCACGATCGCCGCGCTCGCCCGAGCCGAGGTCAGCGCCGACGACTTCGCCCGCCCCGGTCACGTCTTCCCGCTTCGCGCCCGTGAGGGCGGTGTGCTCAAGCGTGCCGGTCACGCCGAAGCCGTCGTCGATCTCTGCCGTCTCGCTGGCCTCAGTGCGGTCGGTGTGGTCGCCGATCTCGTCAGCGACGCCGGCGAGATGATGCCGCTCGTCGACGCGGCGGAGTTCGCGGCCGAACACGACCTCCTGCTGGTCTCGATCGCCGATGTCGTCCGGTATCGCCGCCAGAGCGAGATCCTCGTCGAGCAGATGGGCGTGGCCCGAGTGCCGACCAAGCACGGCGACTTCATGTGTCACGCGTACCGATCGGTGCTCGACGGCGTCGATCACATCGCGTTCGTCATGGGCGACATCGATGGCGGCGATCCGCCGCTGGTTCGCGTGCACAGCGAGTGCCTCACCGGCGACATCCTCGGCAGCCTGCGCTGTGACTGTGGCCCCCAGCTCGATCTGGCGCTCAAGATGATCGCCGACGAAGGTCGAGGGGCGGTCATCTACCTGCGCGGGCATGAAGGCCGCGGCATCGGCATCGGCCACAAGATGCGGGCGTACGCCCTGCAGGACGAAGGTCTCGACACCGTCGAGGCCAACTCCGCCCAGGGGTTACCGGTCGACTCACGGGAGTACGGCGTCGGCGCCAACATCTTGTCGGACCTGGGCGTGACCCGCTTCCGGATCATGACCAACAACCCGGCGAAGCTCACCGGCCTGGACGGCTATGGCCTGGAGATCGTCGATCGGGTCCCGGTCGAGATCGCCTCGAACCCCGAGAACGAGAAGTACCTCGAGACCAAGCGGACCCGAATGGGTCACACGCTCTCGGACGCCACCGGCGACGACGCCTGATCGTCCGCGGCCGGAGCCGGCATGCTCCGTCCCGACGGCCAGGAGTGGGTGAGGCTGCGGTCGGCGAGTCGGCCCGGCGACCACCGGCCCCAGATCCCGCCGACGACGGCGTGGGTGCGGTCGGTCCACGACACACAGCTCGGTTCGGCGACTCGTCGCACGACCTGCCGCACCCCTGAGGCGTGGATGGCGTAGCCGGCCCACACGCCGGGACCGTCTTTGGTTGATCCCACCTCGGTGATCGCGACACCCGACTCGACCCGAACGCGGGTGCGGTGGGTGTGGCCGCTGCTGATCAGCAGATCCGGGTTGGCGGCCGCGAGATCGGCCACGAGGGCGCCGTTGTCGAAACGCTGCACACCGAGGGGCCAGAACCAGGGGTAGGCACGATCCTCGAGATGGTGGTGGGTGAAGAGCAGGGCGGGCGTGTCGACCGAGACCGCGTCGAGGAGCTCGGTACGGTGGCGAGCCAGGCGCCCCCAGCTGTGCTTGCGTACGGTCGAGTCGGCGAGGACCACCCGAGCGTTCGGCAGATCGACGGCGTGGACGGGCTCCGGGAACAGGCCCCGGTGCTGTAGCTCCTCGGTGGCATCGAGGGAGTCGCGCTTGGCGATCGTGTCGTGATTGCCGGGGACGGCCGCCACCGGGATGGAGGTCGCGGACAGGAGCGCGTCGAAGAGCTCCCACTCCGGGGCCTTGCCGAGTTCGGTGATGTCGCCCTTGATGACGAGCAGCTCGGCGCCCCAGGCCTCGGCCTCGCGGACGGCGGCGAGAGCGCAGCGGAGGGGGTAGGGGACGACGTCTCGGGACTCTCGAAGCTGGCGGACGAGACCGAAACCCTCTTCGCCGAGATGCAGGTCGCTGATGGTCGCGATCTTGGTGACCGGGCCATCGTCGATGGTCGGCGCGGTTGCCACCTGGTGGGTGCTGAGGAGCCGGCCGTCCACGAGGACGTCGACGTCGGTGGTCGAATCCGGTTCGAAGCCGTCGATGTCGACGGCGCCCGGCTCCGAGGCCTGCCCCAGCCGGTGTTCGACCGGTCCGCTTCGATGGTGGGCGAGCACGCTGAGCTCGCCGTCGGGCAGGCGCCGCCAGATGATCTGGGCGACGGTGTCCTCGACGGCGAAGACCTCAACGGTCGGGGGAGCGGTGAACGGGAGAGTGAAGCTCACGGTCGTCCATCGGCGCATCGACGGTGGGCCATGAGGTTCAGCGTACGCGTCGATCACGGCCGCGTTGCGTCGCCCACCGCCGGTGATCAGCCGATGAGCGCCGTTCGCAGGCTGTCGGCCTCACGGCGGCGCAGGGCGGCGTTGATGCGCTGACGTTCCTGATGCTGCTCGACCTGCTTTCCGGCCTGCGGGACCGGATGTTCGGCGAGGAAGGCATCGACCTCGACGACGAGTTCGTCGGCGTCGAGGGAGGTGATGCCTTCGAGCATCCGGGTGATCGAGTTGCTGGGGAACCGCTCGTTGAGATCGTCCCAGTTCGTCCGGACGAAGGTCCACACGTGGGGGCCGACCGTCCGGTTGTGCATGGCCCGGGCGAGCACGTACGGGGCGTCCTGGGTACGGACCGAGCCGTCGGCGATGTCGGCGAGCAGGCGGTCGATCAGTTCCGTCGACCGGAAGCCGGCGAGGGCTCGGAGGTTGCGAACCTCAGCGACCGGGTCGGTGGCGGTCTGCCAGGCGTTGCGCACCTGATCGAAGTCGTCGGCGTCACCGTTGTGGACGACGACGGTCAGCGCCGCGGCGGCGAGCGATGCATCGTCGGAGTCGAGCGCGCCCCGACACGCCTCGATGGTGGCATCGTCGGCGCCGGCGGTACCGAGCAGCCGCACGAGCGTCGCCCGGAGTTCGCGGGTGCGGTCATCGTCGTCGGCGGCGGGCTCGAAGCCGATTGCGTCGAGCGCGGGCCGTGCGAGCGAGGTGATGCGGTGCTGGAGGGCGGGACGGGCATCGTCGGGCACGAGGCCGTCGAGACCGAGCAGTGCCGTCGCGAGCGCTTGCCAGACGTTGAGGTCGTCTTCGCCGGCAAAGGCGGCGGACAGCCGGAGGAGTTCGGAGGCAGCCAGGTGGCCGCCGACGGTCGCGGCCCACGCGTCGTCGACGATGCCGTGGCGCTCGGCGGCGGTCTGGGAGGCGAGACCGCCCTCGGTCAGGGCGTCGATGGTCGGCGTGTCGATCGCGGTCCGGAAGAAGCCCGAGGACCCGGCGTTGAGGGTCGCCGGAAGCTCGTCGACGCCGGTGAGCATCATCGAGGGCTCGTCGAGCAACACCGTGGTGGTGGTGCCGTCGGTGGCGCGGACCCGCAGCGGCACCGACCAATGGCGGCCGTCGGCGGCGTCGGGGTCGAGGGTGAAGTGGTGCTGGCTGACCCGAACCCCGTGCGGAGTCGAGGTCGCGGTGATGATCGGATGGCCGCCCTGGTAGATCCACTCGTGCATCAACGAGCGCACCGGCTGTTCGCTCGTGTGCTCGAGGGCGTCCCACAGGTCGCTGGTCTCGGTGTTCGCGTAGGCGTGGGTGGCGAGATAGTGCCGGACACCGTCGCGGAACACGTCGGCGCCGAGGTACTGCTCGAGCATGCGAACGACCGATGCTCCCTTCTCGTAGGTGAGCAGGTCGAACATGCCCTCGGCCTCCTCGGGGGAGACGACGGGGAACTCGATCGGGCGGGTGGCGGCGAGCCCGTCGACGTCGAAGGCGGCCGACCGAGCGCGGGCGAAGGTATCCCACACCCGCCAGTCGGGTCGGTAGGCGTCGCTGCAGCTGGTCTCCATGAACGTGGCGAAGGCTTCGTTGAGCCAGATGCCTTCCCACCATTGCATGGTCACCAGGTCGCCGAACCACATGTGGGCGAGTTCGTGGTTGATGACGTCGGCGGCCCGCTGGAGCTCGGGCTGGGCGGCGTCGGCGGGGTCGATCAACAGCAGGACCTCGCGGAAGGTCACGCAGCCGAGGTTCTCCATCGCCCCGAACGCGAAGTCGGGGATGGCGATCAGGTCGACCTTGTCGGACGGATAGGGGATCGCGTAGTAGTCGCTCAGCCAGCGGAGCGCATGCACGGCGACGTCGAGCGCGAACGGCGTCAGGTGGCCCTGCCCTGGTCGGTGGATGATCCGGATCGGCACCCCGTCGGCATCGACCGGGTCGGTCGCCTCGAGGGGGCCGACCACGAACGCCACGAGATAGGTGGACATGACCATGGTGGGGGCGAAGGTGATGCGACGGCGACCGTCGGGGTCGATCGACTCCGACGTCGGGTTGGTGTTCGACACCGCCAGGTGGTCGGCGTCCACGATCAGCGTCGTTTCGAACGTCGCCTTGTACGCCGGTTCGTCCCAGCAGGGGAAGCAACGACGGGCATCGGTGGACTGGAACTGGGTGGTCGCGATCGTGTGCTCGGCGCCGTCGTCGTCGGTGTACGTCGACCGGTAGAAGCCATGGAGCTGGTCGTTGAGGATGCCGTCGAAGGCGATGTCGAGCGTCGCCGGGCCCGCGGGAACCGGGAGATCGAACGTCAAGGTCAGGCGTTCGGTGTCGTCGTCGAGGGCGGTCGTCGCCATGCGCCGCTCGCCGCCGACGGTCACCGCCGCCTCGTGGACGATCAGCTCGATGCTGTTGAGCACCAGGGTGTCGGTCGCCTCGGGGACGTCGATGTCGATCTCGACGCGGCCTCCGAAGGTGAAGGCGTCGAGGTCGGGGGCGAGTTCGATCCGGTAGGCCGACGGGGTCGCGGTCAGGGGAAGGCGGGGGTCAACGGCGGTCGTCATGGTCGAAATCTACCGAGCAGGCCGGACCGACATGGGACCGTAAACCGAATGTCACCGTCGCGTTTCATCGGTCGGGTTAGGTGAAGACGCGGGTATTTCATCCATCCCCCTGATGAGAGGCGGACTCGTGAACGACACCATCCCTTCGACAGACGACATCGACGAGGCGGACCCTTGGGCCGAGTGGCCTGAGTCGGACCTCGAGATCGACGACGACGCGTTCGCCGAGGCGATCGCGCAGGGTCGAACCCTCGACGCCGCGGCCTGACCGTCACTGCTTGATCGCAGGCGACGGCGGTAGGGTTCCGGGGTTCGTCGGCCCCGGAGAGAACCTTGCGCGCCAACCCTGATCTGCCCCTCGATGTCGTCGGTGTGGGCAATGCGATCGTCGACGTCATCGCGACGGTCCCCGATGCGTTCCTCGACGAGCACGGGCTGACCAAGGGGGCGATGACCCTCATCGACACCGAGCGGGCGACCTCGCTCTATGCGGCCATGCCGCCCGGTATCGAGGCATCCGGCGGTTCCGCGGCCAACACGATGGCCGGCGTGGCCAGCCTCGGCGGCCGGGCGACCTACATCGGCAAGGTCCGCAACGATCAGCTCGGAGAGGTGTTCGCCCACGACACCCGCAGCGGAGGGGTCGCGTTCGACATTCCGTTCGCCACCGAAGGCGAGCCGACCGCTCGTTCGTTGATCCAGGTGACGCCCGACGGCGAGCGCACGATGAACACCTTCCTCGGGATCTCCGCCTTCCTCAGCCCGTCCGATGTCGACCCGGCGATGGTCGAGTCGGCGGCGATCACGTACTGCGAGGGTTACCTCTGGGATCGCGACGAGGCCAAGGACGCCATCCGCCACGCGATGGAGATCGCGTCCGATGCCGGTCGGATCGTCTCGCTGACCCTGAGCGACTCGTTCTGTGTCGACCGCCATCGCGACGAATGGCTCGACCTGTTGTCGGACCGGGTCGATCTCGTGTTCGCCAACGAAGCCGAGGTCTGCTCGATGTTCGAGACCGACGACTTCGACTCGGCGGCCTCCCAGATCGCCGCGATGGTCGAGACCGCCGCGCTGACCCGCTCCGCGGCCGGCTCGGTCGTCATGAACAACGGTGAACGGTTCGACGTCCCGGCCACGCCGGTCGATCAGGTCGTCGACGCGACCGGTGCCGGTGACCTGTACGCCGCCGGCTTCATGTACGGCCTCTCGATCGGTGCCCCGCTGCAGCGCTGCGCCGTGCTCGGGTCGATCGCCGCCGGTGAGGTCATCTCCCACATCGGCGCCCGCCCCCACGCCGACCTGTCGACGCTGATCTGAGCGTCAGCTGAACACGGCGTAGATCCCCACGCCGATCATCATCATCCCGCCACCGGCGCGGAGCTGGCCGAGGCGGTCGTCTGAGCGTCCGAGCCAGTCGCGAGCCGCGCCGGCCAGGCTCGCCCACACGCTGTCGACCGCCAGGGCGACCAATGCGAACACGGCGGCGAACGAGAGTGCGTAGGGCCCGATCGAACCCGTCGTGGCGTCGGTCATGAACTGGGGGAGCGCGGCGGCCAACAGGATGGCGAGCTTGGGGTTCGTGATGCCCACGATGAAGCCTTCACGCATGTGCTGGCGGCGGGTGGCTCGGGTTGTCTCGGCCGCGGGATCATCGCCGAAGTTGAGGGCGGACTCACGGCGGGAGCGCACCGCTCGAATCCCGAGGACGACCAGGTAGGCCGCACCGGCGAGCCGCACCACGTCGTAGGTGAGATCGGATCGTTCGAGGAGCGGCACGAGGCCGGCGGCCACCGCGATCACCTGGAGCCCGGCGCCGACCACGTTGCCGAGCACGGTGTCGAGGGCCGCTCGCCGCCCGAGCGCCACGCCGCGGCCGATGATGAAGGCCATCGCTGGTCCGGGGATCACCACGATCACGACGGAGAACAGACCGAAGGCGATGAGGTCGTCGATCGGGGGCACCTCGGGGACGCTACCCGTCACCGAGATCTTGACAGCTCGATAATGATCGTTATCATCATGCCCATGGTGACCGCTGCCACCGCTGCCTCCTCAGGCGAGGAGTTGACCGATCGTCTGATCGACGCGGCCATCGAGGTGTTCGCCGAAGGCGGCTACGACAAGGCCGGCGTCGCCGCGATCGCCCGTCGGGCGGGCCTCACCACCGGAGCGATCTACAGCCGTTGGCCCGGCAAGCAGGAACTCTTCCTCGACGCCCTCGACGTCGTGTTCGTCAAGCAGGTCGCCCCGCTGCTCGCCGCCGGTCCCGATTCCAGCGCCGCCGATGTCCTCGGTTCGCTCGGCGCCGATCTGCTCGTTCGCGACCCGGCGACCGACGCCCTCGTGCTCGAAGCCTGGGTGATGGCTCGGCGCGATCCCGCCTTCCGAGAGGTCCTCCTCGCTCGTCTCTGCGACGAGGAGAGCCACCTCATCACCCTGATCGACAACGGCAAGGCCGCCGGCATCGTCGATCCCTCGCTCTCCACCGACGCCATCATCAACCTCTGCCAAGCGATCTCGTTCGGTTTTGTTGTGCTCGGCGCCATCGAGAAACCCGTTGCACCTGCCGATGAGTGGAACACGGTGATCAACCGGCTCATCACCGCAGCGCTTCCCCCAGCCCCCGCCGAATCCTCGGATCCGGCCCCGTCCTCAGGAGCATCCGCATGACTGTCACCGACAACCGTTTCGACGACGCCAACGACGTCGATCGGATCATGGAGATCGCGAAGGCGAACGACAATCCCCACGAGCTGATCCACCTCGTGCAGGACAACGCCGACGCGATCTTCACCTGGAACTACGACAAGGGCGAGCGGGCCAAGCTCGACAAGCTCTACGAGAAGTCGAAGACGAGCCAGTGGAACGCCACCACCGACCTCGACTGGTCGATCGAGGTCGACCCGTACGAGGCGCTCAACCTGCAGGCCGAGCTGCAGATGGATCCCTCCAACATGGAGGATCCCGCCTCGCCGCTCTACAAGTGGGGCGACAAGGAATGGCGTGAGTTCGGGCTGCAGTCGGCCAAGTGGCGCCTGAGCCAGTTCATGCACGGCGAGCAGGGCGCCCTGCTCTGCACCGCCAAGATCGTCGAGACCGTCCCGTGGATCGACGCCAAGTACTACGCCGCCCAGCAGACCGTCGACGAGGCCCGCCACGTCGAGGCCTTCGCTCGCTACCTCAACGAGAAGCTCGACGGCGGCTACCCGGTCAACCCGCACCTCCGCCTGCTGCTCGACGACATCATCAACGACTCCGACTGGGACATGACCTACCTGGGCATGCAGATCATGGTCGAGGGTCTGGCGCTGGCGGCGTTCGGCTTCATGCACGACCTCACCGAGGAACCGCTGCTGAAGAAGATGCTCCGCTACATCATGAGCGACGAAGCCCGCCA
>CAZEML010000118.1:0-13285 GCA_964513285.1 uncultured Candidatus Nemicrothrix sp. | reverse complement strand
GACATGTTCTCGATCACGCCCTTCACCTTGATGTTGACCTGATCGAACATGAACGCGGACCGCTGGGCGACCTTCTGGGCAGCCGGGTTGGGGGTGGTGACGACGAACGCCTCCGCGGTCGGGAGGAACTGGGCGAGCGACAGCGAGATGTCGCCGGTGCCGGGCGGAAGGTCGACGAGCAAGAAGTCGGGCTCGTCCCAGAACACGTCGGTGAGGAACTGCTCGAGCGCCTTGTGCAGCATCGGGCCTCGCCAGATGACCGGCTGGTCCTCCTGGGCGAAGAAGCCCATCGAGATGCAGCGCACGCCGTGCGTGGTCGGCGGGACGATCATGTCGTCGATCACGGTGGGCGGGTGCTCGACGCCGAGCATGCGCGGGATCGAGAAGCCCCACACGTCGGCGTCGACGACGGCGACCGACTTGCCCTGCTGTGCGAGGGCGATGGCGAGGTTGGCGGTGACCGACGACTTGCCGACGCCACCCTTGCCCGACGCGATGAGCAGGGTGCGGGTGCGGTTGCCGGCCTGGGCGAACGGGATGGCTCGGCCCTCGGCGTGGCCGTGGGCGGCCTGGGATCCGGCGGTGGCGGCCGGGTTGCCGTGGACGAGCTCGCGCACCTTGGCGCGCTGCTCGTCGGTCATGACGCCGAAGTCGATGCTGACGAGGTTGACCCCGTCGAGGGCCTGGACCGCGTCGGTGACCTCGGTCTGGATCTGGTTGCGCAACGGGCAACCAGCGATGGTGAGGTCGATGCCGACCTCGACATGGCCTCCGTCGATGGCCGTCGAACGAACCATCCCGAGGTCGACGATGCTGCGGTGGAGCTCGGGATCCTGCACCGGGCGCAGGGCGTCGATGACAGCGGCTTCGGTGACGGACATGGGTTCTCCAGGCAGGTGGGTCGGGGCCAGGACGGCCCGGACGGGGGACGGCGTCGAATTTCTCCTACGGCCATAGGTAGAATACCGGCGTGGACACTCACTCCCCCAGTTCGGCCGAGCCGGCAGCGTCGCTTCGTCGCGAGCTCTCCCCGACCGAGTTCGCCTCCACCGTCACCGCGATCACCAGCGCCTTCGGCGACCCGACCCGCCGCGACATCTTCTTGTTCGCGCACGCCAGCGACGACGGCGTGACCGCGGCCGAGACGGCCAAGCACTTCGACCTGCACGCCAACGTCGCCCGCCACCACCTCGACAAGCTCGCGTCCGGCGGGTACCTCGTCGTCGAGACCGCTAAGCCGAGTGGCGGCGTCGGTCGGCCCTCGAAGCGCTACACCACCACCGACGAGCAGGTGCACCTCGAGGTCGACGTCCGCCAAGACGACATCCTCGTGGCCTTGCTCGGACGGGCGCTCAAGATGCTGCCGCCCGAGGTCGCCGAAGCGATGGCCGAAGAGGTGGGCGTCGAGTATGGCGCGGCGATGGCCGAGACGCTCGAGCCCGGCGCCACCCACCGCTCGTTCCAGGGCGCCCTGCACGCGATCGCCGACGCCTTGTCCGCCCACGGCTTCGCGGCACGGGCCGAGCAGGCCGACGGAACCGCTGACGGCGACGACGGCGCCGAACTCCAGATCGTCGCCGAACACTGCCCGTTCGGCGATGCGGTCGTCGAACACCCCGTGATCTGCGCGGTCGACCGCGGCATCGTCAAGGGGATGCTCAACCACATGATCGGCCACTTCGGCGAGGCCGAGCAGGCCTCGTCACTGCCCCAGGGCGACGACGTCTGCGTCACCCACGTGAGTCTCTGATCGACCGACCGGCGGGTCGGCCGCGGTCAGCGGGTCAGGCGTAGACCGGTTCGTCGCGGCGGTCGTCCGCGCGACGGATCTGGTTGCGGTATTCCCAGCCGATCTTCGACCAGTCCTGCACCAGGCGCCGATCCCGACCGCTGCGCCGTTCGAGGAGGGCGTTGGACTTCGCGGCCGTGGTCTCCAGATCGAACAGCAGCGAACCGAGCTCCAGCAGGTCGTCGCGACCGAGGACGCCGGCGACGCCGAGCGAGCTGGTGTCTGACCCCGAACGCTGCTGGTTGACGATCAACAAGATGCGTGCGTCCGGCGCGGCGTCACGGAGCCGATCGATCGCGGCGAAGTCGTGCTCGCCGGGGAGGTCCGAGTCGAAGATCACGAAGGACGGCTGGAACAGCTCGACGAGCCGTTCACCGTTGATCATCAGATCCGCGGCGCCGACGACCGAGAACCCGGCGTCGTTCACCAGGCGTTCGAAGAGCGCAATGTGGCTCGAGATGATGACGACGCTTCGTGGCGATTCGGACATTTTCCGGTGACCTCCTGTGCCTTCCATGACAGCGCAGACCCACGACTCGCCGCATGAGGCGTTCGCCTCAAATCCCCCGCTACGGTGGCCGCCCGATGACCCTGCACCTGGTCCGTCATGCCCATGCGGGCGATCGTTCGCGCTGGTCGGGAGGCGACGACCTCGAACGGCCGCTGTCCGACACCGGTCACGAGCAGGCCGTGGCGATCGATCAGTGGTTCGTCGACCGGCCGGTTCGCGAAGTGTGGTCGTCGATGGCGGTTCGCTGCGCACAGACGGTCGCCCCGCTCGCCCACCGGGTCGGCGTGGAGGTCGAGCTCCGCAGCGAGCTCACCGAGGGCGCCCGCGCCGCCGTCCTGCTCGAACTCCTGCGGACCGAAGCGCTGAAGGACGATGACCTCGTGCTGTGCTCGCACGGCGATCTCATTCCCGAGGTGCTCAACACCTTGCTTCGCGAGGGCATGGTCGTCATCGGCGGGCGTGGCTGTGAGAAGGGCTCGATCTGGTCGCTCGACGTCCGTGGGCGCGACATCGTCAGCGGCACCTACACCGCCAAGCCCTGATCGGTCGGCCGCGCCGTGGCGCGGGTTCGATTCAGCTGTGACCGACCGCCGCGGCGAGACGAGCCTCGTCACGCACCGCGATCCGGCGATAGCCGGTCTCGATCAGCCCGTCGGCCTCGAGTCGACGCAAGGACTGGTTGACGCTCGTGCGCCGTGCCCCGAGCAGGCGGGCGAGGGTCTGCTGGCTGACGGTCACGCCGTCGGTGCCGGCCTCGCGGAGCACCCACGACGCGACCTGCATGTCGAGGCTGCCGGCGAGCAGATCGCTCACCCGGTCCTGCATCGCGGCCATCCGCTGGGCGACCGACACCAACCAGCGGCGGGCGAGCATCGGTCGGCGGCCGAGGAGGCCGAAGAGGGTGACCGAGTCGATGCTCAGCACGACACTGTCCTCGACCGCTCGGGCGGTCGTGGGTTCGCCCGAGCGCAGAAACAGCGGGATGTCGCCGAAGACGCTTCCCGGGCGGAGGAGTTGCACCACCACCCGGCGACCGTTCATCTCCCGGGTCAGTTCGACCGTGCCCGAACGCAGGATGTACACCCGAGCCGGGAGTGCGTGTTGCTCATAGACGTTGGTTCCGCCCGCGAACCCGTGCTCTTCGAGATGACCGGCGAGTTCCTCGAGATCCTCACACGACATCGGGGCGAGCTCGCCTCGGCCGAGGCAAGTTCCGAGCCAGTTGACGAGGTCGGTCGGGGGCGCGGCGGTCGTGCTCATGAGGAGGAAACTCCGTTCGGTCGAAAACCGTTCCCGTTCGATCGAGAAACCTTCGAGAACCTCAGGCGCCGACGATCTGGGACTCCGGTTCGAAGGCGGCGATGGCGAACCAGAACGTGTCGAGGTGCTCCACCGACTGGAGGCGCACGCCCGACCCGTCGGTGGCGACGCCGAACACGTCGAACGTCAGACCAGAGACCGCGTCGACGAAGCCGTCCGCGGTACGAGACAGATCGAGGGGTGCGCCGTCGAGCTCGTTGACGTACACCGCCGCGGCGCCCTGGTCGAAGCCTTCGTCGACGGTTCCGGCGTCGAGGGGGCTCGACACGCCCGGATCGACGATGGCGACGAGTTCACGGCCGTGGGCCTCGAAGGTGAAGGCGCCGGCCTCGAAGGCCGCGGACAGCGGGACCACCACCGCCGGCTCGGCGTCGTCGCGCACGGCGATGACCCGCTCCTTGGGGTCGAGGCGAGGATCGGCGGTGCCGTCGAACAGGAACGGGGTGTCACCGGGGGTGTCGTAGCCGAAGTAGGGGTTTCGGCCATACGAACGACCGAAGCCGGTGTCGAGGCTCAACACGATGCCGTCGGGGTTGGCATCGCGGAACTGCTCCCACGAGGTGACCTGGACCGAGAACGTGTTGAGCTTCTCCCCCGCGAGGTGGCCCACGACCGCTCGAGAGTCGAAGTGCGTCCACAACGACTCGGTCTGACGGTCATACATCACCAACGACGAATTGAAGAGCTCACCAGACGTTCCGAAGTCGAGAATCCGATCACCGAGGCGCCGGTCATACGCCAACGCCGAGTTGCACAACGGGCAATACGCCACCGTCACCGGCACCCCACCGATCACGTCGTTCACGATCTCGTGCCACGTCATGATCTGGATCGGGTAGGCCCGGACGTCGCCCTCGACCTCGACGACCAGCACCGGCTCGACCGCCGACAACCAGTCGACCGAAGCGGCGCTCTGGAACAACGGCTCGTCGAGGGGCGGGATCCCGTCCGGCGGCGGGCCGCCCGACAAGATCCGGTCGAGGGGGATCAACGGCTCGGCGAAGGAGGGGTCGGTGCGATCGCCGCGCAAGGCCGACGGGACGTCCTCGCGCTCGGTCGACGCGATGCGATCGACGGCGAACGGCGTGGGGTCGGCGTCGGGGTCGAGGGGCGGCAGGTGCTCCCCGCCACCGTTCGTCGGCGAGCGGAAGCCGGCGTCGGCGGAGACAGGCGCGGCATCGGCGTCGTCCGCCGCGGCACCATCGCCGGTCGTCTCGGCGACCGAGGAATCGGCGGGGCCGGTCGAGTCGGCGTCGTCGCTGCCGCACGCGGCAGCGAGCAGGCTGAGCCCGAGAATGAGCGAGAGCAGGGTGCGCAGGTTCACGGCCACGAAACCCGCGAGCGCCGAGGACGCTTCCCGGGTCGGCCAGGATCGGTCGAGACTGTCGCTTCCGAGACGCTCAGCCCGAGATGATCCGAGCGTCGGGCTCGAAGGCGGCGATCGCGAACCAGAACGTGTCGAGGTGTTCCACCGGCTCGAGGCGCAGGCCTGAACCATCGATCGCGGCGCCGAACACATCGAACGTCACGCCGGTGACGAGGTCGGTGAAACCGGCATCGGTCCGCACGAGATCGAGTGGCTGGCCGTTCAACTCGTTGCGGTAGACGGCCGCGGCGCCTTGGTCGTAGCCGAAGTCGACGTACTCGCCGTCGAGGGGGCTGGAGACACCCGGGTCGACGACCGCGACCAATTCGCGGCCGTGGGCCTCGAACGCGAACGCTCCCGCCTCGAACACCACGCCGAGGGGAACGGCGACCGCCGGGTCTTCGTCATCACGCACGACGACGACCCGCTCCTTCTCCTGGAGCCGGGTGTCGACCTCGCCGTCGAAGAAGTAGGCCACGCCACCGGGGTTGTCATAGCCCTGGTACGGGTTGCGTCCGTACTGACGATCGAAACCGGTGTTGCGGCTGAGGACGATCGCGTCGGGGTGCGCATCGCGGAACTGCTCCCACGAGGTCATCTGCACCGAGAACGTGTTGAGTTCCTCGCCGGCGAGGTGGCCCACGACTGCTCGAGAGTCGAAGTGCGTCCACAACGACTCGGTCTGACGGTCATACATCACCAACGACGAATTGAAGAGCTCACCAGACGTTCCGAAGTCGAGAATCCGGTCACCCAGGCGCCGGTCGTACGCCAACGCCGAGTTGCACAACGGGCAGTACGCCACCGTCACCGGCACCCCGCCGACCGTGTCGTTCACGATCTCGTGCCAGGTGAGGAGCTGCACCGGGTAGGCCCGGACGTCGTCGTTGATCTCCAAGACCACGACCGGCTCGACCGCCGACATCCACCCGAGCGACGCCGCGTACTGGAACTTCGGTTCGTCGATCGACGGGATGCCGTCCGGGGGCGGACCGCCCGAGATCAGGCGGTCCAACGGGATCAGCGGGTCGGGGAAGGACGGGTCGGACCGATCACCGCGCAACGCCGACGGGACGTCCTCGCGCGGCGTCGACTCGATCCGGTCGAGTTCGAACGGCAGGGCCTGCACCGACGGGTCGAGCACGGGGAGATGGGTTCCGTCGCCGCCGGTCTCGCCACGGAACGCACCCGCCTCGGCTCGCTCGACCTGCGGGCGCAGCGCGCTGGCCAGGTCATCACCGGCCAAGGTGTCCGCCGTCGGCGAGACGGCCGGCGGTGGCGGCTCGGCATCGGCCATCTCGATCGGGTCGTCGTCGCTGCACGCGGCCGCGAGCGCCGCGAGGGCGACGAGCAACGAGAGCAGCCGGCGAGACACGCTGAACGAAACCCTCGCCCGTGTCACGACCTTCCCGGGAATGCCGCGGCCACCGACGAGTGTTCCCCCGGCGACGGTTGCGAACCGTGCCACGATGACCCTCGGTTCGCCCATCACCGCCCCCGTTCGTCTCAGGAGTGTCCATGTCCCTCGCCCACGATCCCGCCGCCGAAGCCGCCGATCTCGTCGGCCCTGGTGTCGCCGTTCGCGTTCTCGAACCGTCGCCGCCGACCGTCGACGAGGGGCCGTTCTTCGCCGACGATCCCGCCGTCGCCGGCACCGCCGATCAGCCGATCGTCACGCCGACCTCGGGCGGCGACCGCACGTGGGACGACCTCATCGCCGAACGTCCCGACCTCACCGACTTCGCCCGAGACCGATGGCTCGGCGCCCGCGGCCGGCTCCCCTCGGTCCCGGCCAGCTACCCGGCCTCGCGTGATGCGTATCACCGCCTCGCCTACGGCGTCGTCGCCGAGGCGCGCCGGGCCGCGAACACCAAGTTCGGCCTGCGCTACACCCGCGGCGGGTTCGGCACGCCGTTCTTCAGCGACGACGAGCAGGTGCGCGTCGAAGGCACCCAGCTGATCCGGCAGCGAGCCGGCGATGCGGAGGCGATCGAGATCACGACCCTGCGCGCCGCGGCCGACTTCGTCGGGGTCGAGCCAGGCACGGCAGCGGCCGAGCACGACTCACCCGAACTCGGCGACCTCGACGAGACCCTCGCGGTCAACGCCGAGACCGGCGCCTTCCTCGGCGAGTGGTTCGGACTCGCGTAGGCCGTCATCGAAGAGCTGCGGCTCACCCCGGGCGCCCACGACGTCGAACGCACCCAACTGTGGCCGGGCCACTTCGACCCGGCGATCGCGATGGGCGACGCCGAGGCGGGCGGTCGCGCCACCTACGGCATGTCGCCGGGCGACCACAACCACGACGAGCCCTACCTCTACGTCGGTGCGTGGGGCGACGTGGATCGCGACGACCCCTACTGGAACGAGACCACCTTCAACGGTGCCTCGATGAGCTTCGCCGAGCTGGCCGAAGCACCCGACCCCTACGTCGCCGCGCTCACGTTCTTCCGCAAGGGCTACGTCTCGCTCAACCCCAGCTGAGTCACTCGTCGGGGATCACCTGGATCGACGAGTAACACATCTCGTCGACCGTGCCCTCGTTCCAGGTGACGTACCGCGGTTCGTCGAGATGGACGAGCGAGCGGTCCCACCAGCACTCGAATCGAACGGTGTCGCCGCGCTCGATGCGGATCTGCTCGATCGGCTCGTAGGCGAGCTGCCACTCGAAACTCCAGGTGGGGATGTCGAGGAGCACGAGTTCGTCGGACGTGTCGGGATGCAGCGTCATCCGGTAGGCCGCCCCGAACTCGTGCATGTGTCCGAGCACCGAGAAGATCGTTCCGGTGTTGCGGGCTTCGAGGTCACACGAGCTGTGGGCGACGGTGCCGTCGAGCTGGTCGTAGTCCGAGAGCGTGCCGCCGCAGCCACGGATCATCACGTCGGGCAAGAACGCAGCCGTCGGGCCGTACAACTCGGCGAGCTCCCGGAGCACGGCGTTGCGATCGCACAGCGGGGCCCCGGTGGCGATCTCCTCGGGCGTGCACGGCATCTCGGCGGGCGTCGTGTACGCCGACCCGCGGATGCGGACCATCCCCGCGGCCACTTCCTCCGCGGTGGCGGTCTGCAACACGATCGTCGAGTCGTCGGCCGGCGTCTCGTGGTCGTAGTGGTAGTGGATCTGGTTGACGATCACGTCGCCGGGCTCGAGGTAGACACCGACGCCCTCGGGATAGACCGAGGGCTGCTGGCCCGGCGCCCACCCGGCGATCCCGTAGACCCCGGGGGTCGTGAGCCCGTCGCCGACGAAACACTCGTAGCCGGGCTGATCGTCCTCGGCGGAGCGCCGTTCGATCTCGGCGACCGCGGATGCCGGCACCCGATTGATGATGGCGTGGTGCACGACGCTCGTTTGATCGGGCTCGAACGCGAGCCCGGTGATCCACGTACCGTCGCCCTCGGGGTCGGGGACCTCATACACCTGGCAGCGGTAGTCGTCCTTCTGGTCGAGCGAGCCGACGTAGGGCGCAGGCGGGTTGGTGACGATGTCGCGACGGATCGGCACGAGGAGTTCGCGGGCCGGTACGAGCGGCGTGTCGGCCGCGACATCGAGACCACCGCCGTCGGCCGCCCACGTGGCGAGGATCGCGAGCTCGTCGTCGCTCAGTGACCAGTCGTTGTGGAAGTCGGGGCTGAGATCCGACGGCAGCCACGGTGGCATGTACCCGGCCCCGGTGACCAGGGCGATGTCGTCGGCGATGCTGGCGGCATCGGCGGCGGTGTCGAGGGCGAGGGTGTTCCAGCCGGGCCCATCGGTCGTGTGGCAACTCACACAACGCGACTCGAGGATCGGTTGGACCTCGGCGGCGAACGCACCACCGGCGATCTCGTCGGGCGGCAGGTCGGTTTCGAGCGACGCGCCGTCGCCGGTACCGAGGTCGATCCGGTCGGCGACGAGCTCGAGCTGCAACGTGATCTCGTCGTCGGTGTGCGCCAGCCGGGCGATGTTGATCGGGCCGACGTCGAACGTCGAGCCGAGCACGATCGTCTCCATCTCGACGGTGAGCCGATCGTCGTGCACGACGACCGCACCGGTGAAGGTCGTCGGGAGGGTGGTCTCCTTGATCGTGAGATCGCCCGTGATCTCGATCGGGATGACCGTCGCCTCGACGAACTCGTTCGGGAGGCCGTCGATCTCGGTCGGCACGAAGTGGGCGAACGGCCAGTGCGTCGATTCGAGGAAGTCGTGACGGAGTCGCTTGTCGCGCAGGTTGGAGTCGGAGGTGAACATCTCGACGTTGACGACGATCTCACCCACCGTCGAGGCAGACGGGTCGCTGGTGTCAACCACGATGTCGCCGCCGATCACCGTCGTCGTGCCGACCGTGGTCTTCTCGGTCCCGGCGAGCCGTTCGGACACGACGTAGCGGGCCTCGCTGCCGTTGTCGGGCTGGATGCGATACAGCCGCTGGGTCTCGGCGTCGATCGAGTCGGTGTCGACGGTGGGCGCGTCGACGTCGGTGGTCTCGGCGTCGCCGGACTCCAACAGCCAGTCCCATTGGTCTCGGGTGAAGATCGCCGTCGTTCCGATCAAGAGCACCGCGACGATCGCGATGCGTCCGAGGTCGAGTCGTCGAAGGGCGGCCATGCCGCAAGTATCGGCGCTGGCGTGGCCGCCGTGAAGTCAGGAGTCGGTCAACGACTCGCGGAGCCCGAAGGCGAGGATCAACTCGCGGAGGTCGGCGGGCTGCACGGGGGCGGCGTCGAACGCGGCCAGATCGGCCGCGGCGGCGTCGACATCGCCGAGGAAGTTGTGCACGAACGCCCGGTAGACCAGTGCGTCGACATACGTCGGGTCGGCCTCGAGCGCTCGATCGAGGAAGGTCAGCCCGAGCTCGGCGGAGGTGAGATCGTCGAGGGTCGCCGAGCGGGCGAGGAGCCAACCAAAGCCGGCGAGCGCCTCGGGGTCGTTCGGTTCGCTCTCGATCACCCACTGCACGAGATCGAGCCCGACGAGGAGCTGCTCCTGCACGGCGAGTTCCTCCGCGGCGAGCAGCACGTCCGCGACCGTGAGGTCGGTGTCGGCGAACGCCGGCCGGTCGTCGACGAGGGCGACCGGTTCGACGCGTGCGAGGGCGTCGGCCTGGGCGATCTGGTTCAAGCGGTCACGCAGCCCCTGCTGCACGACGAGCTGCTCGATGAACGGCGGGGCGTCGAGTTCGTCGAACGCGGCGAGATGGTCGACGGCGGCGGCGATGTCGCCGGTGTCGAGCGCGATCGCGGTCGCGAAGACCCGGGCATCGGGGTACTCCGGGTCGATGGCGACGGCGTCCTCCACCCAGGGCCGGCCCGCCTCGGGATCGCCCTGCAGGCGCAGGAACCAGCCCTTGTAGGCCAGCGCTTCGGTGTTGGCGGGTGAGATCTCGAGCACCTCGTCGTAGATCTCGAGCGCGCCGTCGATGTCGCTCTCACCGAGTCGTTGTTGAGCTTCGAGCAGGAGCTCTCGGGTGGTGACGCGGATGTCGCCTGAGATCGTCTCGTTGAGCCCGCGGGAGCCTGAGAACTGGGCCACGAGGATTCCGGCCAGGGTGGCGACGACGGCGATGCCGACCAGCCACATCCAGCCGCGACCCCGCGTGGGTTCGTCGTCGTCGGCGCGCGACGCGGGTGCACTCCCCTCACCGTCGAGCTGGCGCAGCACGCGAGCGGCCCGGGTCGTGTAGTCCGACTTGAGCGTCGCGTAGTCCGCATCGTCGAGATCGCCCGCGGCGTACTCCCGCTCGAGATCGTCGAGCGACGCCAGCAGGAAGTCGCGCTCCTCCTCGAGGACCTCGCGTTCCTCGGCTGTCGGGACGCTCATGACCGATCGGCGCGGGCGGCGGCGACCAAGGCCTCGTCTTCGTCGCTCGCCAGCAGTTCGCCCTCCAACCGCCACTTGCGGAAGACCAGGACGAGCCCACCCGCAGCGACCGCACCACCGACGACGGGCAGGATCCAGACGAGCGCCGAGACGCCGTCGCTCGACGGCGTGTAGTCGACGTCTTCGCCGAATCGGGCGACCAGCTGATCGCGGATGAACGCATCGGACCGACCTTCGTCGACCCAGATGCGGATCTCGCGGCGGATGTTGCGGGCGACGACCACATCGGACTCCGCGACCGACTGGCCCTGACACACCGGACAGGCGAAGTCCTTGGCGAGGGCGTAGGCCCGATCGGCGTTGGTGGCGGGTTCGCCTTCGTCGACGGCGGCGAAGAGGAGCGTCGAGACGCCCACCATCAGCACCAGCAACCACGAGATCATTCGGCGGTTCATGCCTCGGCCTCCTGGGCGAGCAACGCCTCGATGCGGCCGTCGAGTCCGTCGGCGGTCACGCCGCCGATCAGCTTGGCGGCCACGATGCCCGAGGGTGCGACGAGATAGCTCTCGGGAACGGCGGTGACGCCGTAGTCGACGGCGATCGATCCGGTCTCGCCGGTGATCACCGACCAGTTGCCGCCGTACTCGAGGAAGAAGTCACGCACGTTGGCGGCCGAGTCGTCGAACGCGACCGACACGACGACCGCGTCGCCGGTGACCGCATGACGCTCGGCGAACTCGACCAGTTCGGGATGCTCGACGATGCATGGCACACACGTGGTCGAGAAGAAGTTGACGACGACCCACTGGCCACGGTGATCGTCGATGTCGAACCACTGGCCGTCGAGGTCTTCCCCCTCGATCAACGGGGCGATCTCGCCCACCACCGTGCTGTTCTGCTCCCGCTCCGACGCGGGGTCGCCGGTGGCGAGCAACACGATCAGCAGGATCATCGAGACCGCGATCGGCAAGACGAACCAGATCGCCGTGCGCTTCGGCTTGGTTGCCGGGGCGGTCATCACACGGCCTCCGCCGGCTCGCGCGTGGGCGGCTCGGTCGGCTTCGGCTCCTCGCCGACCGGCGCCGAGGTCGGCGCGATCGGATCGCGGCGACGACCCGGCACGACGGCGAGCACCGTGCCGACCGCCATGACGATGCCACCGACCCACAACCAGATGATCAGCGGCTGCACGGTCGCCCGCAGCACGACGGCGTCGTTGGAGTCCTCGGGGAACGACAGAACCGACAAGGCGATGTCGTCGCGCCACGTCGACCGCACGCTGGGGACGCCGATCGTCTGCCCGGCGAACGGGTAGGTGGCGACGGCCGGGGCGTAGAACTTCACGTCGTCGACGAGGACCTGGGCCTTGCGCTCGACGCGGTTGTCGTACTCGACGACCTCGGACCCGGCGTACTGCAGGGTGTGCCCGGAGATGACGGCGGTCTCCCCCGGTTCGAGGGTGAACTCGCCCTGGCGCACGTAGGCGTTGCTGGCAGCGAACGCCACCGCGATCAGCACGACGCCGAGATGCACGATCATGCCGCCGTTGGTGCGTCCGACCAGGCCTCGCCAGCCCTGTCGTCGGGTGGCCAGCACGACCTGGCGCAGCGCCGCGCCGCCGGCGAACCCGCCGAGCCCGAAGGCGAGCATCGGCGCCCAGCCGCGGGCGCCGACGAGCACCGCGAACACCATCGAGCCGACCCCGATCCAGGCTGGCCACATCAGGCGGGTGCTCAGCACCTCGCCGCTGGCCTTGCGCCACGGCAGGACCGGCGCGATCGCCATCAAGAACAACAGGACGAACCCGATCGGCATCGTCATCTGCTCGAAGTACGGGTTGCCGACCGAGATGGTGCGGCCATCGACCGCCTCGACGATCAGCGGGAAGATCGTCCCCAGCAGCACGACGAACGCGAAGCCGGCGAACAACACGTTGTTGGCGAGGAAGGCGCCTTCTCGCGACACCGGCGAGTCGATGCGTCCCGGCGCTCGCAGCTCGTCGCCTCGCCAGGCGATCAGCCCGAGCGAGACGACCACGACGAGCGCGAAGAAGGTGAGGATCCACGGGCCGATCGCCGACTCGACGAACGCGTGGACCGACTGCAGCACACCCGAACGGGTGATGAACGTGCCGAGGATCGTGAGCGAGAACGTCGAGATCACCAGCGACAGGTTCCAGACCCGCAGCATCCCGCGACGCTCCTGCACCATCACCGAGTGGATGAAGGCGGTACCGGTGAGCCACGGCAGGAACGACGCGTTCTCGACCGGGTCCCACGCCCAGTACCCGCCCCAGCCGAGGGTCTCGTAGCTCCACCAGGCACCGAGCACGATGCCGAGCGTCAAGAAGCCCCAGGCGAGCACCGTCCATCGACGGGTCGCGAGCAGCCAACCCTCGCCGACCCGACCGGTGACCAGCGCGCCGATCGCGAACGCGAACGGCACCGTGAAGCCGACGTAGCCGAGGTAGAGCATCGGCGGATGGAACGCCATCAAGAT
>CAZEML010000117.1:11788-13382 GCA_964513285.1 uncultured Candidatus Nemicrothrix sp. | reverse complement strand
CCAGTGCGACGTCCGCGCCCTCGGCGGCGAGCCGTTCGGCGATCGCGGCGCCGATGCCGCGGCTGGCACCGGTGACGAGCGCTCGGCGCCCGGCGAAACGGCGAAGCGGTCCGGTCGTTGCATCCCCCGACATGGCCGCACACTACGGTGCGATGTCGTGTTCGACCTCAACGACCGAACCGCGCTCGTCACCGGCGCCGGGCGCGGCGTGGGCTTCGGGATCGCCCGGGTCCTGCTCGACGCCGGGGCCACGGTCTACGTCAACGACCTCCAACCGGATCGGGCGATGGATGCGGCCGCCCAGCTCGGATCCGGGGCGACGGCGCTGCCGTTCGACGTCACCGACTACGACGCGGTGCTGGCGTCGGTCGCCGCCGCGGGGCCGATCGACATCCTCGTCAACAACGCCGGCATCCCACCGTCGATGCGGCCGATGCACTTTCGAGACACTCGTCCCGAGGACTGGGATCCGTTCCTCGAGGTCAACATCGGCGGCGTGCTCAACTGCACGAAGGCGGTGATCGACGGCATGTGCGAGCGCGGCCATGGGCGAGTCATCACCATCTCGTCCGGGTCGGGCACCCACGGGCAGAACATCGGGGTCGCGCTCTACGGCGCCGGCAAGGGCGGGGCGATCTCGTTCATGCGCCATCTCGCGCTCGAGACCGCCCGTGATGGCGTCACCGCCAACACCCTCGCCATCGGCTTGATGGATCGCGAGGGCGGCCCGAGCGAGATCACCGAGAAGATGGCCCGCATGGTGCCGGTCGGCCGCACCGGCACCCCAGCCGACATCGGCTACGCCGTCGCCTTCCTCGCCTCCGACGAGGCGGCGTGGATCACCGGCCAGACCATCGCCGTCAACGGCGGCTCCACCACCAGCTAGGCGCCACGAGCGCGAGGAACACCATGGATCGCGAGAAACTCGACACTCTCCACGACCTGACCGGACGGGTCGCCATCATCACCGGCGGCACCCGCGGCATCGGCAAGGCGATCGCCGAGGGGTTCGGCGTCGCCGGCGCCAAGATCGCCGTGGCCAGCCGCAAAGCCGACGCCTGTGAGGCGATGGTCGCCCACCTCGAGTCGATGGGCGTCGAGGCGATCGGGGTTCCCACCCACATGGGCGATCTCGACTCGATCTCGAACCTCGTCGAGGAGACCGTCGCCGCCTTCGGACGGATCGACATCGTGGTCAACGGCGCGGCCAACGCGTTGGCGCTGCCGCTCGGTCACCTCACCGAGGAGGGCTGGGCCAAGTCGCTCGACACCAACCTGCGAGGGCCGGCGTTCCTCGTCGAGCGGGCGCTCCCCCATCTCGAGGCGTCGGGCAATGCGGCGGTGCTCAACATCATCTCGGCCGCTGCTTTCCTGTTCAATCCGCACGGCGCCATGTACTCCGCGGGCAAGGCCGGCCTGATGGGGCTGACCCGTTCGATGGCGGCCGCCTTCGCGGAGAAGGGCATCCGGGTCAACGCGCTTGCGCCGGGGACGGTGATGACCGACATGGTGATGAACAACACGCCCGAGGCCGTCGAGTCGATGCAACGAGCGGCCTTCATGCGGCGGGGAGCCGACGCCGATGAGATGGTCG
>CAZEML010000117.1:0-11688 GCA_964513285.1 uncultured Candidatus Nemicrothrix sp. | reverse complement strand
CGTGCGGGCGGTCTCTTCCGCGGTCGCGGCGAGGACGTCACGCAACTGCTCGGGCTGGATCGTCATCCACGGCGGCACCCGCGGCATAAGTTCGGCTTCGATGACCTCGAGGTCGGCTTGGTCCCAGCCGGGCGTGCCCGGCACCGCGGACGGGAACATCGCGAGGTCGGCGAAGCGCAACAGCACGACCGCTGCGTCGTTGCCGAACGTCGACGACGGCGTGATGCCGGGGTCGTGGTGACGGCCGACGACATCTTCGATCACGTCCGGCAGACCCCAGCGGCGGCAGGCCATCACGCCGATCTCGGCGTGGGTCAGGCCACAGATGGCGCGTTCCTGCTCGACCAGCTCCTGCGGCGTGTCCCAGTGGCCTTCATCGACGTGGCGCAGCACGTCGGGCGCTTCGGCGAACATGACGAACCGGCCGATGTCGTGCAGTAGCCCGATCACGTAGGCGACCTCGGCCGACACGAGATCCTCGTCGCCGTAGGCCGCCAGGCGCCGGGCGGCGCCGGCCACCTGCAGTGCGTGACGCCACAGGCTCGCTTCCCATTCGTCTCGAGGGATGAAGACCCGGGTTACGGCGACCGCCATCACCAGCGAGCGAACCCCTTCACTCCCGAGTCGAGCCAGCGCGCCGCGCACGGTGTCGATGGGGTGGCGAGGAGCGCTGGCCGCTGCGTTCGCGGCGCTCAACGTCCGAGCCGCAAACGTTGCATCGGCTTCCACCAACTCGAGCAACTGTTCGAAGTAGCCCTCGTCGTCGGGGTCGAGCGAGAACAGTTGCCCGATCACCGTGGGCAGCACAGGGAGTTCGTCGATGCGTCGTTCGAGCCGAACGCGCAGATCAGAGGCACTCTGGGCAAGCATGAGGGGAGGATCGGTACGTTGCGCGGGATCCACGGCGTACGGGTAGGTTCGACCGCTTTTCGGGCGGTATGAGGGCCGGCGACAACCCACCCACCGCCGGGCTCGGTGCGCGAAGCTGCACCCGTGTCAGCCCGTCGGCCCAACCTCGTCTTCGTCCTGACCGACGATCACGCCGCCCATGCCATCAGTGCCTACGGTTCGGTGGTCAACCGGACACCGCGCATCGACGAGATCGGCGAGCACGGCGTGCGGCTCGACAACTGCTTCGTCACCAACTCGCTGTGCACGCCGTCGCGGGCCGCGATCCTCACCGGCACCTACAGCCACGTCAACGGCGTCTACTCGCTCTTCACCCCGTTCGACGCCAGCCAGCCCACCTTCATCTCCGCCCTGCAGGAGGCCGGGTACCGCACCGCCATGATCGGCAAGTGGCACATGGGGCACGGCGCCGGCCACGACCCGGAGGGCTTCGACTACTGGGAGGTGCTGCCGGGGCAGGGCGACTACTGGGATCCGCTGTTCATCAACGCCGACGGCCGGCGACGGATCGAGGGGTACGCCACCGACATCATCACCGACCTGGCGATCGACTGGGTCGATGGACTCGACGCCGCCGACGGCGATGACGACCGGCCGTGGGCGATGCTCGTGTGGCACAAGGCGCCCCACCGCTCGTGGGAGCCCAAGCCCGAACATCAGGCGCTCTACGAACAGCCGATTCCGGTGCCGTCGACGTTCTGGGACGACTACTCCACCCGCACCGCGTCGATCCGGCGGGTCGCCATGCGGGTGGCGGACGATCTCAACACCGACGACCTCAAGGAGGACCCGCCCGCGGGCCTCAGCTACGAGGAGGAGGCGCTGTGGAAGTACCAGCGCTACCTCCGTGACTATCTGGCCTGCGTGCATTCGGTCGACGAGAACGTCGGCCGGCTCATCGACTGGCTGCGCGACCGCGGCGACTTCGACGACACGATGCTCATCTACTCGTCGGACCAGGGGTTCTTCCTCGGCGACCACGGCTGGTTCGACAAGCGCTTGATGTTCGAGGAGTCACTGCGGATGCCGTTCCTCGTCTCGTATCCCGCCGCCATCCAAGCCGGGCAGGTGTTCGACGGCATCGTGTCCAACGTCGACATGGCCCAGACCATCCTCGACGCCGCCGGGATCGGTCATGTCGACCGAATGCAGGGCCGGTCGTTCTTCCCCGAACTGACCGGCGGCTCCGGCGGCGACCCGGTCGCCGGCGTCTACTACCGGTACTGGGAGAACGACGACTGGATCCACAAGGCGCCCGCTCACTACGGCTACCGAACCGAGCGCTACAAGCTGATCTACTACTACAACGACGGGTTCGATCTGCCCTTCACCGGGCCGTTCACCTACCCGCCGGAGTGGGAGCTCTACGACCTGCACGCCGACCCCGACGAGCTCCGCAACGTCGCTGATGACCCGGCCTACGCGGCCGTGCGGGCCGAGCTCACCGCTGCGCTCTGGCGGGAGCAGGCCCGTCTCGGCGATGCACCCCATCCGTCACAGCCGGTACCGCCAGGGTGTGAGGACGTGGAGGTCGCGCCGCCGTCGGATCCGCCCACGTACGCGTGGCTCAACACCGGCGGGATGAACGGATGACCGCCTGGTTCCACCGGGATCCCGACGGGGAGACGTACCGGCGGGTCGAGCAGCGGCTCGAGTTCCCGATGGTGATCCTGAGCCTGCTCTTCATCCCGGTGATCCTCGGCCCGCTGGTCGGCAACCTGTCGAGCCGCTCGGAGAGCCAGCTCTTTCTCACCGGCGCCGTCCTCTGGATCGCCTTCGCCGTCGAGTTCCTGTGGCTGCTCTACCTCGCGCCGTCACGGGGCCGGTTCGTCCGGACCCACAAGCTCGAGTTCCTGATCCTGCTCCTGCCGATCCTGCGGCCCCTCCAGATCCTGCGGCTCGCGCCGGCCGCGTCCGGGATCCGGCGCGCGATGCGCACCCTCGGCCGGGTCACGGGACGACCCGGCATGCGCTCGTACTTCGTGTGCACGACCGGGGCGATCTTCGTCGGCGCCTGGTTCGCGTTGATCTTCGAGCGTGACCAGGACGGGGCCACGATCAGCGGGTACGGCGATTCGCTGTGGTGGGCCTTCGTGACGTGCACGACGGTCGGCTACGGCGACCACTTCCCCGTGACCGGCCCGGGTCAGGTCGTCGCCGTGGTGTTGATGCTGATCGGCATCGGCGGTCTCTCGTTGCTGACCGCGTCGGTGGCCGCACTGTTCGTCGACGACGAAGCCGAAGACACGACCGACGACATCACCGACCGCCTCGACCGTATCGAGGCGCTGCTGCGAGACGACCGGGCTTAATCGCCGAGCTGCTGCTTGGTCTCGGCGGTGATCTTGCGGATCAGGGGCTCGAAGTGCTCGAGCGGGTAGGTCTCGGCGTCGGGGTCGAAGGCCTGCTGGTCCCAGTCGTCGGTGAACTCGGCACACAGCGCCCACCACGAGGCGTTCTGGTCGTACTTCGTGTAGCGCAGATCGGTCGGGGCGCCGAAGTGGCCGTAGTAGTGCTTCCCCTGGAAGTCCTGGTGGTTGAGGATCGCCAGGTAGACGTCTTCGCGCACGTAGGGCTTGATCATCTCCGCGGAAATGGCGCCATGGTTCGGTACCGAGATCGCCTTGCCGACGTCGTGCATGAGCGCACCGAAGATCATCTCCTCGTCGGCGCCGGCCTTCTCGGCCATCGTCGCGGTCTGGAGGCAGTGGGTCAGCTGGTCGGTGATGAAGCCGTCGCTGATCTCGGCAAGCGATTCGAGCAACATGATCATTCGATCCGCGACCCGGCCCTGGTTCTCGAAGGTCCGGGCGCCGATGTGGGCCCACTGCTCAGCAGTGGACTCGTCCATTCGGCGGAAACTGTCGGGGTTCGCATCGGTGGCGGCCATGTCGACGATGGTACTCCTCACCCGGGCGCTGCATGAAGCCCTAGGGTGCCCGGCATGACGAGCTGTGACGTCGTGGTCATCGGAGGCGGCATCGCCGGGATCTCGGCCGCGGCCCATCTCGCCGAGGCGGGGGTCGCCACCGTGCTGGTCGAGGCCGAGCCGACGCTGGCGTATCACACGACCGGACGGTCGGCCGCCCAGTACCTCGAGAACTACGGCAACGACACGGTGCGCCGCCTGACGCTCGCCACCAAGCCGGCCATCGAGCCCTTCCTCGGGCCCCGGCCGCTGCTGAACGCCGGGCGCGCCGGGCGGGTCGCGCAGCTCCAGGCCGAGGTCGAGCACGCGAAGGAGCTGGTGCCCTCGACCGAGTTCGTCGATGGCGATCAAGCCCGTGAGCTGCTGCCGATCCTGGCGCCCGACATCGAGGGCGCCCTCTACGAGCCGTACTCCCAGGACATCGACGTCGCCGGCTTCCACCAGGAGTACGTGCGCGCCTTCCGGGGTGCTGGCGGATCGATCATCGTGTCGTCGCCCGTCCGCTCCCTCACCCGCGAGGGCGGCCGGTGGACCGTCGAGGCCGGCGAGCAGTCGATCGATGCCGGCACCGTCGTCAACGCCGCTGGAGCGTGGGGCGATCAGCTCGGGGCGCTCGCCGGGGCGACCCCGCTCGGGCTCCATCCGTTGCGGCGGACGATCGCGATCGCCGCCATCCCCGAGCACTACGACCCCGACGAGGTGCACCGCTGGCCCCTGACCTCCTTCGAACCCGACGAGGGTCCGATGGTCGGCTACTGCAAGCCCGAGCCGGGCGGGCTCATGGTCTCCCCCGCCGACGAGACGCCTTCCGAACCGTGCGACGCCAAGCCCGAAGAGATCGACGTCGCCCGCGGACTCCACAACCTCAGCGAGTACACGACCCTCGATGCCCGGCACGTGCGCTCGACCTGGGCCGGGCTGCGCACCTTCACCTCCGACCGCACGCCGGTCAGCGGGTTCGATCCTGCGGTCGACGGCTTCTACTGGCTCGTCGGTCAGGGCGGGTACGGCATCCACAACGCCGATGCGATGGCGCAGGCGACGACGGCCAACGTCACCGGTTCGGCGTGGCCGTCCACCCTCGCCGACCGTGGCCTCTCCCCTGCGGATCTCGCCGCCGACCGAGTGTCACTCGCGGGCCCGCTCATCCAAGGTCACTGACTCGGCTGCTTCGCCTTTTCGCGACGGCTCATCGGGGCGTCGCGAAAAGACGAAGCAATCGATCGGGTCAGGCCGGGACGGGGCAGGCGACCAGGTCGTAGGTGCGGAGGCGGTAGCGGAGCGTCCACACGAGGATCCCCACCGCGGCCAGACCGACGAGCGGCTGCACGGGCGCCCACCACGAGAGGGCGCCCGACGTGCCGATCAGCCCGACGACGAGCTGGTTGCACACCGGGCAACCGACGGCGAGAAACGAGACGAAGCCACCCCACACGGTGCGGGTGTCCTGCTTCTCGCTGATCTCGTCCTGGGGCACCCGGATGGCGAAGATCACACCGATCAGCGAGGCGGTCACGGCGAGGATCACATAGTCGATCCCTCGCACCGGCTCGGGGCGACCGAAGAGCGGCGTGTCGATCAGATCCGATGGCACCGCGATGAGCACGGCCGCGACCAGCGCGTAGGGCACGGCTCGAAGCCAGGTCCCCGGCGGGAGCGCTCGCAGCTGATCGATCACGTCGCCGAGGCTAGGCGACGGGCCGGATCAAACCGGATCCGCGTAGACGACGACGTTGTCTTCGTAACTGTTCAGACCGCGGTTGAAGTCGCCGCCGCAGGTGATCAGCACGACCGACGGCTCGCCCGTCTTGGAGAAGACCCGGTCGAACGGGAGCTCCGCTTTGTCGTACTGCGCCTTCTCGGTGATCTCGAACTCGCGCTCGCTGCCGTCGTCGTAGCGGACGGTGAAACGTTCACCGACCTCGAGATCGTCGAGGTTGCGGAACACCCCATCTCGTCCGTTGAACGCGATGTGGGCGGCGAGGACCGACGAACCCGCGGCGCCAGGGGTCGGGCTCCAGCGGTACCAGCCGACCTCGGTCGCGCCGGGAATCTCCATCTCGCCGTTGGGCTCGACACCGACGTCTCGGATCGGGGCGTCACTGATGTCGATCCCGTCGATGCTCAACCCGACCGGGCGGGGCCCGGCGTCGGGGAGCGCTTCGGTCGGATCGAAGCGGATGTCGCCGACCGAACGGACCTGATCGGCGAGCGGCGACAGCTGCCGCTCACGCTCCAGCGGCTCGGTGGCCGCTTCGGCCTCGGCGGCCTCGTCGACCGATCGGTCGACGGCGTCCTCGACGGATTCATCGGCCGGGAGAGGGGTGGCAGCGGGGGCCGCCGTCGGCAATACGACGGCCCCCGAGCCGGTCTCGTCCGAACCGCCGCCGCCGGAACACGCCGCGCCGACAAGGGCGAAGGCGAGCGTGATGGCGGCGAGGCGGTTGGGCTTCATGTTGCAGGGAATCAGCCGCGGACGAGAGCACCGCGACGAGCGCCGACGACACCGAAACCAAGGATGGCGATGCCGGCAGCGACGCCGAGAGCAAGGGTGGTGGAGGCGCCGTCATCGACCGGGCTGTTGCCGGTGTTGACGACGGTCGGGGTGGCGCCGAGGCCGTCGATGCTCTGCGTCAGCACGCTGAGGTTGTCGGCATCGAGCGAGCCGACGGCATAGACGATGAGCGAGGCGCCCTCGGTGATCGGGAGATCGGCCGGGCCGATGACGACGGGCTCGGTGGCGCCGGCGGGCACGACCTCGGCGGTGATGGTGCCGGCGGCCAGGTCGACCTGACCCTCGGCGCCGTTCGGCACGCTGGTGAACGCCGCGGCACCGTTGGCGAGGATGTCGACCTCGGGAGCGGCGGCGGTGTGGCGGACGACGAGACGACCCTCACCGGCGGCGATGGTCGACGTGTCGTTCTCGAAGACCGACGCGGTCGGGTTGCCGTCGGCGTCGAGGTGGGCGACGACGGTGTAGTTGCCGGTGGCGGGAACCGCGAAGTCACCGAGATCGAGGGCGACCGTGTCCGTGCCGGCGAGGTTGACCGTCAGGTTGGGCAGGGTCTGACCAGCGAAGGCGGACAGGTCCTCCATCTGGCCGAACGAGTAGTTGGGGATCACGACGTCGCCGTCGACGACGACGTCCACATCGGTGTCCGGAATGCCGTGGGCGAGCATGATGGTCGCACCGTCCTGCGCGCCCGCCGGGGTGGCGAGCAGCATCGAGAAAAGTGCGATGAGGACGGCAAGTGCCTTCTTCATGAGGGGGTCTCCTGTTCCCGCACGCCGCAGGGTTGGCGTGCTGGACGGGTCTACGGAGACCACCTCGGCGGTGGATGCAGCAGGTCGAAGATCGACCCGGCGAGCTCACATCAGATGAGCGGCAACATCGGCGATCACCGCCTCTTTCTCGTCGATCGGCGGGAGCACCACGATCTGATCGAGGCCCGCGTCCTCCAGCGCCCCGATCCGGTCCCGCAGCTCGTCGGGCGTGCCGACCAGGCAGGACGCGTCGATCAGCTCGGGCGTGACGAACCGCTCCTCCTCCTCGATGACCCAGCAGTTGTGGCCGAGGTGGGTACGAAGGTGGCGCCGCTCGGGAGGCGTCGCTTCGACCTGGGCGACATAGTCGTCCCAGATGTCGGCCACATGGGCCGGCACGCGTCGACCGAGTTGGGTGACCTGCTCGTAGTGATAGTGCAGTCCAGCGATGGCGAACGCCCCCGTCTGCTGTCGCACCCGTTCGGATTCGAGCGTCTCACCGTCGCGGAGTACGCAGACCGTCGTCAGGGTCGAGACCGGGAACGAGTCGCGGGTGATGGAGCGCCCGATCTCCGCGCCGGCGTGTTCGAGGCCGGCCCGCAGCTGAGCGATGGCCTCGGGCGTCGGTGGCGCCGAGGTGATGAGCCCGTCGCCGTGCTTGGCCGCCAAGCCGAGCGCCCGCGGTCCGAACGCCGAGACGTGAATCGGGATCGGCGGGTCGAACCGGACGAACCCGTCGTCGGGCATCACGTGCTGAGCGACGGCGGTTCGGCCCCGGAAGGTGAGGTCCGCTTCCTGGCCGGCCATCAGCGGACGCAGCGTGCCCAGATAGTCGTCGAACGCGGCGATGGTCATCGGCTTGTGGCCCATGATCCGCATGGCGGTGTTGCCGGTACCGATCCCACAGAACACCCGACCCGGAGCGAGCTCGTTGATCGTTGCGTGAGCCGCCGCCGTCACCGGCGCGGGACGGGTCGGTGCGACCGCCACGCCGGTGCCGATACGCATCGACGTCGTCCGCTCGGCGGCCAGGGCCAACATCGCGTACACATCGGACCAGATCATCTGGCTGTCGGCCATCCAGCAGTGGGTGAAGCCCAGCCGCTCCGCTTCGACGATGTAGTCGAGGTCTCGAGGGCGGGACGCAACACAGATGCCGAACTCCATCGCCGGAGCTTCGCACAGCCGCCATCGCCGACGACCACCGGTGCCGACCGCCCCGTCCTCGGAGCGGCCGACACCGGCGTCGTTGCTCGATCAGCCGATGCGCTCGATGGTGATCGAACCGACCGGGCCGACCCATCCGTGGATCGCCGGGTTGAGGTCGGCGCTCCCGCCGATGCCCGGGTGGGCGGTGATCACGCCGCCTTCGGCCAACGCCGGGTTCGACGCGCCCGTGCCGAGCGAACCGTCGTGCACACCGGTCAGCGGACCACACGGCGGAACGATGTCGTCGAACGCCTCGGTGTTGATCTCGGTCCCGGCGTCATAGGCGTTGACCTGCTTGGTGATGCTGTCCCCGACCCAACGCGGCAGCCGTTCGCTGTCGATGCCGGTGAAGCCGTCGTTGGTGCAGATCAGCATCGACGCCACCGAGACCCGACGGGTCCCACGCGGCGCGTAGAAGGTGAACTCCTGCTCGGTGCCGGCGAGGACGGGTCCATCGCCGGTCACCACGCGACGCACGCCAGCCGTGCCTTCGAGCTCGGCGACGAGGTCCGGCACGCCGCCGTTCTCGGCGACGGCCTGGATGCCCGGCGAGGCGGCTTCGCCGACGGTGAACACGTCAGCGGAGCGCTTGTGGACGACGACGACCGGCGGGGTGAACGGCTGGCCCTCGGTCGTGTTCGACACGGTCACGCGGTACTCGTGCGCGTTGTCGATGCGGGTGATCGTGACCTTGGCGACCGGGTCAACCCAGTCGTGGATGGCCGGGTCGAGATCGCCAGTGCCGGCGATGCCCGGATGCGGGGTGATCACGCCGCCTTCGGCCAACGCCGCGTTCGACGCGCCCGTACCGAGCGAACCGTCGTGCACACCGGTCAGCGGACCACACGGCGGAACGATGTCGTCGAACGCCTCGGTGTTGACCTCGGTCCCGGCGTCATAGGCGTTGAGGTACACCGTCGTCGGCACCCCGCCGCGGGTCGGCAGCCGCAACGTGTCGAGACCGGTGAAGCCGTCGTTGGTGCAGATCAGCATCGACGCGATCGACAGGTTGCGATGACCGCGGAACGAGCTGATCTCGACCGTGATCGACTCGCCACCCTCGAGGGGACCGTCCTCGTCGGCGACGGTCACGCCCGCCACCCGGCGGTTCGCTTCGAGCTCGGCGACGAGATCGGGCACGCCGCCGTTCTCCGCGACGGCCTGGATCCCAGGCGAGGCGGCCTCGCCGATGCTGAACACGTCGGTGTTGCCGCGATGGGTCGCCAGCACCGGCGGGGTGAACGGCTGGCCCTCGGTGAGGTTCTCGATCGTGACCAGGTACCGCCGCTCTCGGACATGGTCGTCCGAGGCGCCGGCGGCGACCGGCACCGCGAGCGCCGCTACCAGCGCGAGCGCGATCAGAGACGCCAGACGGCGCCAGTACGATTGCTTCATCGTTTTCTCCCTTTGAGATGACGAGTCGAGTGCGGTGGCCCCCTACAGGCACCGCACTCGACACCTTTTTCAGCCTCGGGAGAACGAGGCGCGTCGAGGTCGGGTTCCCTCGACCCGGTTCGACTGTCGCGTCCGGCACGATCTGCCGGACGGCTCGTCTAGGCGGTGGCGGTGTGCTCGTCCATCAACTCGAGCAGCCGCTCGAGGTGGTGACGCTCGGTGCTCTCGACGCCGACCGACACCCGGGCCATCCATCCGTCCGGCAACGTCGCCGGGGACAGGAACGCCGCTCCTGAGAGGTTGAGCGCCGCGACCCAGCGATGGTTGTGATCGCTGATCGCCTCCTGATCGCCGGCCAGATGGGGCGGCGTGTGCCGTACACACACGGTCTGCAGCCGCACGGGCGCGAGCACCTCCCAGTCGGGCTTGGCCTCGATCTGCTCGGCGAACCACGTCGCGTTGTCCATGTCGCGTCGTAGGCGGTCGGCGATCGCCTCCGCCCCGTCGAGGCGCAGTTGGTACCAGAGCTTGAGCGACCGGAACCGACGGCCGAGGGGGATTCCCCAGTCGCGGTACTGGGTGGCCTCTCCCCCGCTGGTCGACTGCAGGAAGCTCGGGTTGGTCGACATCGACCGGATCAGGTGCTGCGGGTCCCGGAGGTACAGCACCGAGGTGTCGAGGATCGTGCCCATCCACTTGTGCGGGTTCCACGACAGCGAGTCGGCGTCCTCGGTGCCGGCGAAGAGGTGCCGCTTCTCGGGCACGAGAAGCGCCGAAGCGGCCATCGCCGCGTCGACGTGCACCCAGCAGCCGTGCGGCTTGGCGATCTCGAGGATCTCCGGCAGCGGATCGAACGCGGTCACGCCGGTCGAACCGAGCGATGCGACGACGATCGCCGGAACCCCGCCGGCGTCGACGTCGGCCGCCATCGTCTCCGCCAGGACGTCGGCCTTCATGTCGCGCGACCACGGGTCGACGTCGATGACGCGAATGTCGTCGGCCGCGAACCCGGCCAACAGCGCCGCCTTCCGCACCGACGAGTGGGCCTCGGCGGTGGTGTACACGTGCAGCGGCTTGCCGAACCCGAGCACGCCGCCGGTCGTCTGGGCGTGGCCCGTCACACGCTCGCGGGCGGCGATCATCACGACAAGGCACGCCGTCGAGGCGGTGTCCTGGATGACGCCGGACCAGCCGTCGTCGAGCCCGGCGAGTTGGCGCAGCCAGTCGACGACGACCTCCTCGACCTCGGTGAGGCTCGGCGAGGACTCCCACGAGATGCCGAGCGATGCGAGTCCCGACGACGCGAAGTCGCCGAGGATCGACGACAGCGCCGCATTCGAGGGGAACCACCCGAAGTGCATCGGGTGCTGGACCTCGGTGATGCCCGGGCCGATCACGTTCTCCAGGTCGGCGATCAGATCGCCCGGATCATCGCCGCCGGTGGGCGGCACCGACGGCAGCGCGTTCTTGATGTCGCCAGGCTCGACCGGGGGCCGAACGGCCCGCTCCTCGATGGCGATCCGACGGTCGACCAGCCAATCGACCAGTTCGTGCGCGGCGGTGCGGAACTCCTCGGGTGTCATGGCCGGGAGCTTAGGGCCCGACTCAGCCGCCGAGCGCAGCCACGACCGCCTCGCCGTCGTTCCGATCGACCTTGGCCACCCCGAACCCCGCCTCTGCGCCGGAGGCGAGCGTGAGCTGGATCTCCGGCATCGTCTGGCCGAACAGCTTCGAGCTGCCCATGTGAACCTCGGCGACGTGTTCGCGTTCGAGCGCAGCGAAGATCTCCTTGGGCTTGCCGAAGGCGGAGCGCTTGAACAACACGACGCGCCGGTCGGTCACCGCGAAGATGACCTGCATCTCGTTGCCGACACCGAGACCAGCTTCCTCGCGCTCGTCTCGACCAGCTTCACCGGCTTCCTCGCCGAGTGCGCCGCCGATCACCGCGCCAGCGCCGGCCAGCGCCGCACCGCCGGCGGCCA
>CAZEML010000116.1:10218-13395 GCA_964513285.1 uncultured Candidatus Nemicrothrix sp. | reverse complement strand
TAGCGGCGGCCGTCAGTCCTGACAGGACGGACACCACCACGTGCGCCGACCGATCGCTCCGTGCTCGACGGTGCGGATACGGGCGAAGCAGCGATAGCACCCCTGGCCGGCACGGTCGTAGACCGCGAGGCCCTTGGGGTGCGTCTGGCGCTTCCAGGTCCCGAGGTTGGCTTGGAGCTGCGCGGCGGCGGTCTCGTAGAGCCGTCGGCGGGTCGGGTCGTCGACCTCGGCGAGCGGGCGGAACGGACTGACCTCACACGCCCACAACGCCTCGTTCTTGTAGACGTTGCCGATGCCGGCCGCGAGCCGTTGGTCGAGCAGCACCTCGGCGATCTCGGTCGCGGGATCGGCGGTCGCGACCCGCGCCATGACCGCGTCGAGGTCGACGTCGGTGTGGCAGAGGTCGGGTCCGAGGTGGGCCAGGCGGTCGTCGTTCGCGGGCCCGACCTCGACGGTCGGCGCCGCGAAACACACCGCGACGTGGGTGTCGGTCTCGAGCACCGCACGCGCCAGATGGCGAGGCTTGCGCCAGCGCTGACCCTGCTCGTACAGGTGCCAGACGCCGGTCATGTGGAGGTGGGTGCGGAGGGCCAGGCCGCGCTCGACGACGATCTCGAGGAACTTCCCGACGGCCTCGACGGACCGCACCACGTCGCCGGACCGCAGGCGATACATCCCTCGGCTGCGGACGGTGACCGAAGTGAGCGGTTCGCCGAGGAGCGCGGGCCGGAGTTCGAGTGCGGTGTTGTAGAGGGTGTCGCCCTCGGGCATCAGGCGTCGGCGAGCAGGGCCGCCGCGTCGTCGGCGATGCGCCGGGTCGCCGCGTCGGCCGCCTTCGACACCGCCCCCATGATCGTGAACGAGTGCGGCAGCTCACCCTCGCAGCGATGCACGACCGCCACGCCGGCCGCGGCCAGGCGCTCGGCATAGGCGTCGCCCTGGGAGCGAAGCGGGTCGAAGCCGGCGGTGACCACCAGTGCGGGCGGCTGCCCGGCGAGGTTCTCCTCGAGGCCCGGACTCGCCCGACGATCGATCGCCGCCTGCTCGTCGACCCCACCGGCCATGGCGAAGAACTGCAGCGTCGCTTCGCTCAACGGCCATGCCTCCGCCATCGTGTCGCGAGAACCGCCCTCCCACGTGGCGTCGAGCCCCGGGTAAAGCAGCAACTGGGCGAGCGGGGCGGCGAGACCATCACGCCGCCGTTGTTAGGAAACCGCGGCCGAGATCTTGCCGCCCTGGGACGTACCCCCGACCGCGACGCGGGCGGGGTCGACGCCGAGCCCATCGGCATGGTCGACGACCCATTGGTACGCGGCGAGCGAGTCGACCACGTCGGCGGGGAACGGATGCTCCGGGCCGAGCCGATAGTCGACCGAGATCACGACCGCTTGGCATGACTCGGCGAGCATCGAGCAGAGCGTGTGGTCGGTGTCGAGATCGCCGATCACCCCGCCGCCCTGGTGGTACCAAACGATCGCGTCGGCGCGCCCCGTCGTCTTGGTGGGGTGGTAGAGCCGCACAGCCAGGTCACCGGCCGGGCCGGGGATCGTGCGGTCGTGGACCGAGACCGCGGCGACCGGGTCGGCCGAGCCGATGTCGACCATGGTGCGAAACGCCTCGCGGATCGTCGCCGGGGTCACCTCCGCGCCCGCCTCGCGAGCCTGTGCCGCCTTCACCAGTTCGGCGAAGGCGTGGACCTGGAGATCGAGGGTGTGGCCGTCGACGGTCGGCGGCTCACCATGGCGACGCCGCAGCACCGACTTCGGGAGCCGCCGTTGAGCGCGCGCGACCACCTTGCCGATCCGTTCCTGCACGCCCATGGCTCCTCCGATCGATCACATGCGTTCGACGGTGGGGCCCTCCATCGACCCGCGGGTGTCGAACACGCGACGCGCCCGCGCCGCCAGCTCATCGAGATCGTAGGACTTGTGGTTCTGCAACAGCACGGTGAGATCCGCCGATTCGACCGCGGCGAGCAGATCGTCGACCCGCGGGACCGAGACACCATCGATGTCCCAGGCGGTCACCAGCGGGTCGTGGTACGAGAGGTCCGCACCGAGGTCGAGGAGACGGCGAGCCAACGGCTGAGCCGGCGACTCGCGCTCGTCGGCGATGTCGGGCTTGTAGGTCACGCCGAGCAGCAGGATCTTGGCGCCGTTGACCGACTTCTGATCCTCGTTGAGGTTGTGGGTGATACGGCCGACCACATAACTCGGCATCCGGCCCGAGATCTCCTGGGCGAGCTCCACGAACCGGAACGGGTAGCCGAGGGTGCGGACCTTGTAGGAGAGGTAGTTGGGGTCGATCGGGATGCAGTGTCCACCGACACCGGGACCCGGGTAGAAGGCCTGGAAGCCGAAGGGCTTGGTCTTGGCCGCCTCGATCGACTCCCACAGGTCGATGTCGAGGTCGTGGCAGAAGATCGCCATCTCGTTCACGAGCGCGATGTTGATGTGCCGGTAGGTGTTCTCGAGCAGCTTCGCCATCTCGGCCTCGCGGGTGCCGCTCACCGGCACGACGGTGTCGATGAAGCGGCTGTACATCGCACAGGCCTTGTCGGTCGACGCTTCGTCGTACCCGCCGACGACCTTCGGAGTGTTCTGCACGCCGTAGGTCGGGTTGCCGGGATCGATGCGCTCGGGCGAGTACGCCAAGAAGAAGCCGGTTCCGGCGACCAGGCCCGACTCTTCGAGCAACGGGCGGACGATGTCGTCGGTCGTGCCCGGATAGGTCGTCGACTCGAGCACGACCAGCTGACCTTCACGAAGCTGCGCGGCGATCCCGCGGCTCGCGCCACGGACGGCGCCGAGGTCGGGACTGCCCGAGTCATCGAGCGGCGTCGGCACACAGATGACGACCGCGTCGGCCCGACCGAGGACCTCGGGATCAGAGGTCGCAGCGAAGCCGTTGTCCCGCATCGTCGCGACATCGTCGTCGGTCAGGTCGTCGATGTGGCTCGTGCCCGCGTTGAGTCCGTCGACCACGGCGTCGTTGAGATCGAAGCCCGCGACGCGCACACCGCTCGCGGCGGCCTGGCTCGCAAGGGGAAGGCCGACATAGCCGAGGCCCACAATGACGAGATCGAGCGGGGATGACATGGATGACTCCTAGAACGTGCGGGTCGGTCCGCCGACCCAGTCTGGCCGCGCTGGCCGACGATCCAACCCGCCGCAACGC
>CAZEML010000116.1:0-10118 GCA_964513285.1 uncultured Candidatus Nemicrothrix sp. | reverse complement strand
CGGTCCGCCGACCCAGTCTGGCCGCGCTGGCCGACGATCCAACCCGCCGCAACGCTCCGGACCGACCATCGGCCAAATGTCGCCCGGGTGGAGGCTACCGCCCCGCCGCGGGTGGAAGTCCGGGGGTGCTACTCGTCTCGCAGGACGGTGATGTCGTGAGGATGGCTCTCGCGCAGCCCCGCACCGGTGATCCGGGTGAGCCGGGTGCGGTGGCGAAGATCATCGAGGTCGCCTGCACCGGCATACCCCATGCCCGACCGCAGCCCGCCCACGATCTGGCCGATCAGCTCGCTCATCGGACCTGCGTAGCGGACACGTCCTTCGACGCCTTCGGCGACGTGCTTGCCCGGGGCCTGCCCCGTGCCGTAGCGATCGGTCGCCCGGCCGCGCATGGCACCTGAAGAACCCATACCTCGGTAGGTCTTCCACATCGCGCCATCGACGAGTTCGAGGTCGCCCGGAGCTTCGTCCACACCGGCGAGCAGGTTGCCGAGCATCACCGCGTCCGCGCCGGCGACGAATGCCTTCACGATGTCGCCAGAGGTGACGATGCCGCCGTCGGCGATGATCGGCACGCCAAGTTCGCGGGCGGCGATCACGCACTCGTGGATCGCCGTCATCTGCGGCATACCGGCGCCCGCCACGATGCGGGTCGTGCAGATGCTGCCGGCACCGACACCGACCTTGATGACGTCGGCACCCGCTTCGACGAGTGTCTCGACCCCTTCGCGGGTCACGACATTGCCGCCGACGACAGGAACGTCGGGCCAGCCCTTCTTGATCGTGCGAACCGCATCGACGACACCTTGGGTGTGGCCGTGAGCGGTGTCGATCACCAGGAGATCGACGCCGGCGGCTTCGAGGGCCTCGGTGCGTTCGGCGGTGTCGGTGACGCCGACCGCCGCGGCCACCCGCAGTCGGCCGTCGGAATCGAGTGAGGCGTTGGGGTGCTCGATCCGCTTGTCGATGTCCTTGACGGTGATCAGGCCCTGGAGCACACCCGCCTCATCGACGAGCGGCAGCTTCTCGATGCGGTGCTCGTGGAGCACGGCAACCGCGTCTTCGAGGCTGGTGCCCACCGGGGCGGTGACCAACCCATGGGAGGTCATGAAGTCGGTGACGGGCTGTCGGTACTGATCGGGGGTGCAGAACCGCACGTCGCGGTTGGTCAAGATGCCGACAAGTCGCCCGTCGGGTTCACAGATCGGCACGCCACTGATCTTGTGGCGACCCATCAACTGCTCGGCGTCAGCGAGGGTGGCGGTCGGAGGAAGGCTGATCGGCGCAGTGATCATGCCCGCCTGCGCTCGCTTGACCCGATCGACCTCCTCGGCCTGCTCGTCGACGGTGAGGTTGCGGTGAAGCACCCCGATGCCGCCCGCCCGGGCGATGGCGATCGCGAGGGGCGATTCGGTGACCGTGTCCATCGCTGCGGACATCAACGGCACCGCCAACTCGATCCCGGCGATCGACGTCGACGTGTCGACCTCGTTGGGCAGGACCTCGCTCCAACCGGGGACGACCAACACGTCGTCGAAGGTGAGTGCCTCAGAGCCGGAGAGAACCTCGTCGTTCATCGTCTCACGATAGGGGATGCCGCGCCGATGGCAAGGGCATGAATCCGAGTCTAGGGATCGCGCTTGCGACAGCAGTGTTCGCCGTGTCGTGCAGCGGCTCGGGACCTTCCGGCGTGATCGAGCGCCGGGCGTCCGCAGGCGATGCGGATGTGCCCGACGATCACGCCCTCTGCGCACAGATCGAGACCTTCGCACTCGGCTCCCACGCCGGCGACGACCTCACTGCGGTGATCGACGAACTGGGCCGGCTCGCCGCCCTGTTCGACGTCGGCGCCGCCCTCCCTCACCTGCAAGCCTGGCGCGCTGCGATCGACGACGGGACGAGCAGCGCCGCGGCGATGGACACGGCGGCCGAGCTCATCGACACCGCCACCTTCGACGAATGCGGCGTGCCTGCGTTCACCGCCATGTACGTCTCGACCTCGTTCGCCTCGTGCTTTGGCCGAGCCCCGATCGAAGCCGGTTCGCTCGCCCCCGACACAGTGGGGTGCGAGACCGGCGAGACACCGACCTTCCTCCCCTGCTTCGACGAGACGAACGGCCGCGTGCCGGTCGACTGCAGGACCGGGGCGACCGTCGTCGTGCGTGCCGGCACCTGGGTCGACGCGAACGAAGCCACCACCGGCTGAAGGCACCAGCGCAGTAGGTTCCGTCCGTGAGCGAACAGCCCTCCGAAGTCCTCACCGGTGTCCGTCGCGTCTTCTCGATGCCGGCGGTGTACCGCTTCGCCCAGCGAGCGGTCGGTGCCGACAAGCTCCGCCACGCCCTCGTCGATGAGATCCTCGGCATCGAGCCCGGCTTGCGAGTCGTCGACATCGGGTGCGGGCCCGCGGACATCCTCGAGCATCTCCCCGAAGTCGACTACGTCGGGTTCGACCACAGCGAGCGGTACATCGATGCGGCACGCAACCGATTCGGCGACCGGGGCCGCTTCATCAACACCGCCACCAGTGACGTCGACCTCGACGACTTCGCGCCGCGCAACCTCGCGATGTCGGTCGGTGTGCTGCACCACCTCGACGACGGCGAGGTGCTCGAGGCGCTCGAGACGGCCCGCGCGGTTCTCGGCCCGAATGGGCGGTTCGTCTCGGTCGACCCGACCTTCGCCGACGGTCAACACCCGATCGGCCGCTTCCTCGCGTCCCGCGATCGGGGCCGACACGTCCGCTCGCCAGGGCAGACCGAGGCCCTCGTCACCCAGGTGTTCGACGACGTCACGGTGACGGCCCGCCACGACCTGTTGCGGGTCCCCTACTCCCACGTCCTCGTCGAGGCTCGCGCCGCCTGACGACGGATCAGTCGCCGAGCCCGTCGAACCGAGATGCACCGATGTCGTCCCGCACGGCGTAGGCGGGGCGCCCCATCGTCCGGAAGTGCATACGGGCCAGGTACTCCCCGACCACACCAAGGCTGAGTAGCTGTACCCCCGAGAACAGCGAGATCGCCGTCGCGAGGAACGTGAACCCCTCGACATCGGTGGGTTCGATCACGAACCGCGCCAGGACATAGATCAACAGCAGGAAGCCGAAGGCAGAGATAGCGAACCCGAGCGCGCTCACCGCTCGCAATGGCCGGGTGCTGTAGCCGGTGACCATGTTGAAGGCGTGGCGGATCAGCTTGGTGATCGTGTACCCGCTCGTGCCCGCATCGCGACGCTGGAACTCCACCTCCACGACCGCGACCCTGGTCGTCGCCCAGCTCAGCAAGACGTCGATCGAGACATAGGGATCGTTGGTGAGGCCGTTGCCGACCAGAAGCCGCCGCCGAAAGACGCGAAACGCACTCAGCTTGGCGTTGACCTCGGGACCGAGCAATGCGCTCATCAACCGCTTGGTCCCCACCGAAGCGAAGTTGCGCATCGCGGTCTGGGTCTCCGCCACCGGGGTCCCGTACACCAGGTCGATGTCGGGGGTGAGCGCCGCGAGCAACCGGGGAACCTCGCTCGGCGGGTTCTGGAGATCGTCGTCCATGGTGAGGATGACCGGGTGCGACGCCGCCCGCATCCCGGCGAGGAGCGCGTTGTGCTGGCCGTAGTTGCGGGACAACCGCAGGCCCCGAACCCAATCGTGGGCGTCGACGACCTCGACGATCCGGTCCCAGGTGTCGTCGGGACTGCCGTCGTCGACCAGCACCAGCTCCAGGTCGTCCGCCAGCGGCGCGACGTGTTGGAGCAACTGCTCGCACACCCGATCGAGGGTGCCCGGCGTGCGGTAGCACGGGATCACCACCGAGATGCCTGACAGTCGCTCGGCAACCCCTAGCCCATCCATCTGGGTCGATAGTGTACGGCCATGGCCGCCGACATCCCGTTCAATCGACCGTGCCTCGCCGGGCAGGAGATGAACTATGTCGCCCAGGCCGTCGCGGACGGCCACAGCTCAGCCAAAGGACCGTTCACCCAGCGCACCGAGGAGCTGCTCCGCTCCCAACTCGGGGCGCTGGACGTGTTGCTCACGACCTCGTGCACCGATGCGCTCGAGATGACGGCCATGCTCCTCGACCTCGGACCCGGCGACGTCGTGATCGTCCCATCCTTCACCTTCTCCTCGACCGCGACGGCGTTCGCTCGGCAGGGGGCGAAACTGCGGTTCTGCGACATCCGCACGCCCGATCTCAGCCTCGACCCGGACCATGTCGAAGCCTCGATGGACGAACGCGTGAAAGCGATTGTGACCGTCCACTACGCCGGCGTCGCCGGCCACGTCCGGCGCTTGCGGGCGATCGCCGATCGGTACGAGATCCCCCTGATCGAGGACAACGCCCACGGTCTGTTCGCCGAGCACGACGGCACACTGCTCGGGCGGTTTGGCCAGATGTCGACCCTGAGTTTCCACGAGACCAAGAACTTCATCTGTGGGGAAGGGGGTGCGCTCGTCATCAACGATCCGGCCTTCGTCGACGAGGCCCACGTTCTCCTCGACAAGGGAACCAACCGCCGAGAGTTCCTCGAGGGCTTGACGGACAAGTACACGTGGCAGGGACACGGTTCGTCCTTCGGACTCTCCGACCTGCTCGCTGCGTTCCTGCTCGCCCAGCTGGAGCGAGCTCCGGAGATCATGGACAAGCGCCGCCACGTGCACGAGCGATACCGCGACCTGCTCACACCCCACGCCGACCGACTCGGCTTCGACCTGCCGTACGAGCGTGCCGGGGATCGGCCCGCCGATCACATGTTCTACGTGCTCTTGCCCCGAGCCACCCATCGCGCCGACATCATCGCCGCGATGCGCGAACGCGGCGTCAGCCCGACGTTCCACTACGTCCCGTTGCATTCGGCCCCCGGCGCGGCGCTCCTCGCCGACCGCATCCAGCCATGCCCGGTCACCGACGACATCAGCGGCCGCCTGCTCCGGTTGCCGTTCTTCAACGACCTCGGTCACGACGACCAGGAACGTGTGGTCGACGCCTTCATCCACGCGTTCGAAACGACGACCGCCGGGGTCGACTGAGTCGACATCGGAGCCGAGCAGGGTGTGGCGCCGTCTCCAGGCCGAGATCCATCGGTTCGCCCGCTACGGGGCGGTCGGCGCGGCGAGCACGGTCACGCTGTACCTCGTCTACCTCGGCCTGCTCGCCGTCGGCGTAGCGCCGGTCGTCGGTGCGGCGATCTGCTACCTCCCCGGCGTGGCACTCAGCTATCTCGGCAATCGACGATTCACGTTCCAGAGCGAGGAGCGCCACCGGCGTGATCTGCCGAAGTTCGCCGGGGCCTACGCTGCGGGCCTGGTCAGCACCCTGGCCACGCTGACGGTGATGCTGCGGTGGCTCGACCCCGAACTCGCCCAACTCGTCAACGTCATCGCGACGCCTATCGTCATCTACACGAGCCTCCGGGTGCTCCGGTTCGGCCAACAGGAGGGACGCCCCGATGCCGCTCGAGCGCAATGAGTTGGAAACGAAACGATTCGGCGTCGTCGCAGCCCACCTCGTCGACACCGACGCCGGCACCGAGGAGATCGATGACCGGGCCGCAGTGCTCGGGGTAGAGATGCTCACCGCTCGGGTCCACGTCGACGCGCTGCGGACCGTCCACCGTCTCGAAGACGCGGGGTTCCGGTTGATGGACACGCTCGTCGTCTATGGACGAGCGCTCGCAGATCCGCCAACGGCACCTGCGCGTGCGGCCGGAACCTCGATCCGCGTCGCGCACGACGACGACGCGGCTTCGGTGGGCGCGATCGCCGCCGACGCCTTCACCAACTACGTCGGCCACTTCCACGCTGACCCCCTCCTGGACGACACCGACGCCGACGCCGCCTATGTGGAGTGGGCCGAATCCAGCGTCGCCGCCAACTCCGCCGATCGACCGGTCCTGGTGGCCTGCGAGGACGAGGATGTGCTCGGCTTCCTGACCCTCCAGGGAGTCGGCGAACCGACGGCGGAGATCGTTCTGAATGCCGTCGACCCCCGCCACCAGGGCCGGGGGCTGTACGCCGCACTCGTCCACGGAGCGATGACGCTCGCGACCCGGGCCGGGACCGACAAGCTGGTCGTGTCGACCCAGATCAACAACTATGCCGTGCAGCGGGTGTGGTCCCGTCTGGGATTCGCCCACGAGCGAAGTGTGTACACGCTCCACAGGTGGTTCGATCGCACCGGCTGAGCGCTGGCCGCACCACTCATCAGCGGTCGAGGTCGGAGGGCCGGACAACGTGGACCAGCAGCGACTCGGTCTCGAAGTCGGCCGGTCGGGTCCGCCACGGCTCCGAACGCATCGAGATGACCATCCACCCCTCGTCGACGTCGGCGAGTTCGCCCCAGACATCCCAGCGCTCGGACTTCATCACGTAGGCCACATAGTTCGGCGTGGACTCGATGCCGAACGTGAACCCGATCGTCCCGCCGTCGGCCACCGCCCGCAGGTCGTCACGGATGTCGAGGAGCTCGACCTCGGGCCGAGCCTCGATCAACCGCTTCCGCTCGACGGGATCGGTGGGCAACACCATCGATCCGGCAACGAGCATCACGACCGCCGCGGCGCGGACCGCGGGCCGGACATCGATCTGTGCCAACGCGACGTACCCGACCCAGCCGAGCACGAAGAAGAACGGCCAGCTGTAGGTGAGGTATCTGATGTTGTAGTACAGCAACGGCTGGGACTCGTGAGCGAGCAGCACCGCCACGACGCCAAGACCGGCGAAATGCGCCAGCCGTTCGACCCCGTCAGGAAGCCCCGGCGCACGGACCAGCGCGAACAGCGAGCCGGCCAGGAGCACGGCCGGAATCACCCACACCAGGTGGCCGAAGTATGCGCCGGAGAAGGCAGAGATGGAGAACCCGTCGACCTCGACGACCTCTGCGTCACGGAGCGGGCCGGTGTCGATCACCCTTCCGTTGGTGAACCAGTAGCGGTCACCGATGAGTTCCATCACGACCTGGGAGACCGCGATGCCACCGATGGCGACGCCGATCGCCATCAGCACCCGTCGCTGGAGGCCGGCCGCCACCATCGCCCCGATCGAACGATTGCGTCGGAACGCGGTCACGGCCTCGGCAGCGGCGACGCACGGGATCAGCACGAGAAACGACGGGCGGCCGAGCACGGCGAGGGTCAGCGCGAGCCCGACCACGACCGGGCCGCGGGCGAGGACCGCCCACAACACCATCAGCAGCAGGGCGACGTTGAGCATGACGTCTTCAGCGGTGTCAGCGAAGACCCACAGGTTGGTGGCGATGATGGGGGTTGCGGCCATCGCGGCGGACGCGACGACCGACAGCTCCAGGCGGCGGGCGATGGCCCACGCCAGCCCGATCACCCAGGCGACGTTGATCGCCTGCCAGAGGAAGGGCGCGTCGTAGAACACCTCGTGGGGGATGCGTCCGGCGGCGTAGAAGAAGTCGCTGGAGCGCGAGGTCGAGAAGTCGACCCAGTGGATCCGAGAGTTGTCGAGAAAGCCGTTGTGGGGGTGGGCCAACCAGCCGTACCAAGCGGCGCCGATGACCGCGAGCGACGCGGCGACCGCTCGGCGGGTCGGCGTGCCGACGGGTACGGGTCGCCACGTCACCCTGGGCACGATCAGCAGCACCAAGCTGGCGAGCGCCATCGCCGCACCGGTCCGACGAACGATGACATCGCCGACGGCGGCGAACGGCAGGAAGTAGGTACCTCGGCTGGTGACCTCAGCCCGAAGCGGAAGGAGCGACTCGGCGAGGCCGGCCAGCGGCCCCGCGCCGAGGAAGACCGCCGCCCCGACGCCGTACGCCCCCAACGCGAGCACTCGAAGCCGGCGGCTCTCCGCCGCGGCGGAACGGTCGGGATGCTCGATCTCCTCGGCCACCGCCATGAGCGAAGATCCTACTGTCCAGTCGAGGTGGTGAAGAGCCGCAACCGACGTCCCCACCCGGAGGGCCAACCGGCCCATTCGGACCTCCCGGCGCTCTCCTACACTGAGACTCGACCCGCCCTCTGTCGGGTCGGGAAGGGCGAAACCTCATGGAGATCCTGAACGAACCGTTGCCAGGCGTGCTCGAGCTCCGCGCTCGTTCCTTCCGCGACTCCCGCGGGTCATTCTCTGAGACGTTCAACCGCCGCACGATGGCCGGCTTCGGCGTCGATCTCGAGTTCGTGCAGGACAACGAGTCGTTCTCCGCGCTTCGGGGCACCGTTCGCGGGCTCCATCTGCAGGCTGATCCCCATGCCCAGGGCAAGCTCGTGCGGGTGCTGCGGGGATCGGTGTTCGACGTCGCCGTCGACGTACGACCGTCCTCCCCCACGTTTCGACAGCACGCAACGGTCGAACTGCACGAGGGCGACAACCGCGCACTGTGGATTCCGGCCGGTTTCGCTCACGGTTTCTGCACCCTCGCCGACGAAACCATCGTGTCCTACAAGGTGACCGATTTCTATGCGCCCGAGGCGGAACGGAGCATCCGGTTCGACGACCCCGAACTCGCCATCGCCTGGCCGATGGAGCCCGATGCCGCCGTCCTCTCCGACAAGGACGCCGCCGCGCCGGCCTTCGCCGCGTTCGTGCGGGAGACGGCCTGATGCGGATCCTCATCACCGGTGGGTGCGGGTTCATCGGCTCTGCCGTCGTCCGCCACCTGATCGAGAACACCGACCATGAGGTCGTCAACATCGACAAGATGACCTACGCGGCGACCGAGGGGAGCGTCGCCTCGGTCGCGCAAGACGAGCGCTATCGCCATCTTCGGATCGACATCTGCGATCCGGTGGCGGTCGACGCCGCGTTCGTTGACCATCAACCGGATGCGGTTATGCATCTGGCCGCCGAGAGCCACGTCGATCGGTCGATCGACGGGCCCGAGCAGTTTCTCCAGACGAACATCGTCGGCACGATGCACCTGCTGCAGGCTGCGCGGAACCTCATGGCAACTCGGGCTGACGGCGGCGTCGACTTTCGGTTCCTCCACGTCTCCACCGACGAGGTCTTCGGTGCGCTCGGCCACGACGATGCGCCCTTCACCGAGTCGACGCCGTACTCGCCGCGATCGCCGTACTCGGCCTCGAAGGCCTCGGCTGATCACCTGGTCCGGGCCTGGGGCGAGACCTACGGGGTCCCGGTGCTGATCACCAACTGCTCGAACAACTACGGGCCGTTCCACTTTCCTGAGAAGCTGGTCCCGCTGGTGACACTCAAGGCGATTGCCCAACAGCCGCTCCCGGTGTATGGCACCGGCGAGAATGTCCGCGACTGGCTCTTCGTCGACGATCACGCGACCGCGCTGACGACCGTGCTCACCACGGGCACCGTCGGCGAGACCTACCTAGTCGGCGGGAACGCCGAGCGGTCGAACCTCGAGGTCGTCCACGCGATCTGCGATCTCGTCGACGACCGACTCGGCGTGCCTGACGCCGGCCCGCGGCGGCGCCTGATCGAGTTCGTCACCGATCGACCCGGACACGATCTGCGGTATGCGATCGACTCGTCCCGGCTGCAAGACGAGCTCGGGTGGCGGCCCACCGTGACCTTCGAGGAGGGACTCGCCCGGACCATCGACTGGTATCTCGCCAACGAGTCGTGGTGGGGTCCGATCCAGGAAGCCACCTACACCGGTGGCCGCCTCGGTCTGTCGTGACTCGGGTCCTCGTCACCGGCCGCACCGGACAGCTCGGTCACTCGATCGCCGAGCTCGCTGACGACCCCCGATTCGCCGCACTCGACCTGCATGTGCTTTCGCGGACCGAGTGCGATCTCGCCGACTCCGGCTCGATCGCCGGTGCGATCGACCGCATCGATCCCGCCGTGATAATCAACGCCGGCGCCTTCACGGCGGTCGATGCCGCCGAGACCGATCAGGCCGCGGCGTTCCTCGCGAACCGCGACGGTGTCGCCGACCTCGCCGCGGCCTCGGGCCGGCGACTGATACAGGTGTCGACCGACTATGTGTTCGACGGCACGAAGCCGGAGTGGTACGTCGAGTCCGACCCCGTCGCCCCACTCGGGGTCTACGGCCAGAGCAAGTGGCAGGGCGAAGAGGCGGCCCGGACCAATCCCGACCACCTGATCCTGCGCACCGCCTGGGTGTACGCCTCGCACGGCCACAACTTCGTCAAGACGATGCTCCGACTGGGAGCCG
>CAZEML010000115.1:0-13410 GCA_964513285.1 uncultured Candidatus Nemicrothrix sp. | reverse complement strand
ATGGCCCCGAAGGCTCGCCAGTCGAAGGGCAAGGCACGTCTCGCCGCCTGCGACAAGCTGCTCGAGGAAGCGATGGCCACCGAGGGCCGCGCCGAGGACCTCTCGATCGTCATCCCCGCCAACAAGCGGCTCGGCGACGTCGTCATCGAAGCCAACAACATCTCCAAGGCGTTCGGCGACAAGCTGCTCATCGACGACTTCTCCTTCACGCTGCCGCCCGCCGGCATCGTCGGGGTGATCGGCGCCAACGGCGCCGGTAAGTCGACGCTCTTCAAGATGCTGATCGACGAGTACGAGGGCACGAACGATCCCGTCGCCGCCCCCGACTCGGGCACGATTCGCCTCGGCACGACCGTGCAGCTCGGCTACGTCGACCAGAACCGCACCCTCGACCCCGAGAAGACCGTCTACGACGAGATCACCGGCGGCGTCGACCATCTCGAGGTCGGCGGCCGGGAGATGCACGGCCGCTCGTACGTGGCGTCGTTCAACTTCAAGGGTCCCGACCAGCAGAAGCTGGTGAGCAACCTCTCCGGTGGTGAACGCAACCGCGTGCACCTCGCCAAGGTGCTCAAGGAAGGCGCCAACGTGCTCCTGCTCGACGAGCCCACGAACGACCTCGACATCGACACCCTTCGTGCCCTCGAAGACGCGATCGAGGCCTACGCCGGCTGCGCCGTCATCGTCTCTCACGATCGCTGGTTCCTCGACCGGGTGGCCACCCACATCGTCGCCTTCGAAGGCGAATCCCAGGTGCGGTGGTTCGAGGGCAACTTCACCGACTACGCCGACTACCGCAAGCGCGAGCACGGCGTCGACGCGATGCGCCCGCAGCGCATCAAGTACAAGCCGGTCACCCGCGGCTGACGGTCAGCCCGTCTCCACGGTCGGCGCCGTGATCGTCGTCGATGCCATGAACGTCCGGGGCTCGGTCCCCGACGGCTGGTGGCGCGACAAGAACGGCGCGCTCCGCCGACTCGTGGCGTCGATCGCCGCCCACGACTGGGGCGACGAATGGGTGATCGTCGTCGCGGACGGTCGCCCGATCGACGGCCTTCCCGCCGGAACCTCGGGCGATGTCGAGATGCGCTACGCGGGCCATTCGGCCCCGGACGCAGCCGACGACCTGATCGTCGAGATCGTCGCCGGTGAGGACCCCGCCGACGGCCCGATCACCGTCGTCACCTCCGATCACGGCCTTCGGGCCCGCCTCCCGGCCCATGTCGGTGTGCAGGGCGCCCGAACGTTCCGTGACCACGTTGGGTGGTGAACCTCACGGACCCCTCAACATCGCCGATGGATCGACATGGCGAAGACCACGACCAAGACGGCGTGGAAGAGTCGGGCGGTCACCCGGCTCATCGAGGCGGGTTCGATGACGGACTGCGTCCACTGTGATGAGCGGGTGAAGTTCAAGGCGCGGGAACGACACATGCAGGTGATCTGCAACGTGTACGTGGACGGGCGTTGGAACCGGGTCGAGCACTTCCACGCACCCTGCTACGAGGAAGCGGGCCAGCCCTACGGCGACCCCCAGGACTGAGCTGGCCTCAGCGCACGAACGGCAAGGCGAGTGGGTAGCGATACCACTCGCCGTTCGCCGCGTTGATCGCCGCGATGATGGTGAAGACGACCGCGCCCACCGCGAGCACCAGCAGCATCAGCAGCCCGATCAAGAGCAACACCAGCACGACGGAGAACAGTGCGTAGATCAGCACGCTCAGGTGGAAGTTGAGCGCCTGCGCCGCATGGTGGCGGACGTAGGGCGACTCGTCCTTCTTGATCAAGAAGATCACCAGCGGAGCGACGAACCCGACCACGAACGTGAGCACGTGCGCGAGCACCGCATAGGTCTTGTCGTCGCTCGAGGGCCCGCCGACCCCGGCTCGAGGAGCCGTGTGTTCGGTCCACTGGCTGCCATCCCAATAGCGCTGGGTGAGGTCGTCGACCGGGTACCAACCCGGCTCTGCTGAGGTTTCCGCCATGCGATCGACGGTAGTCGACGCAGCTTTCGGACGCCGTTCAGCGCTCGGCGAGGGCGTGGATCAGATCGAGGACGTCGTCGGCGTACTGCTCAGGCGTCGTGCCGCCGAGTAGGCCATCGCGCACCAGCAGCAGACCGAGGCTCGAGTCGAGCACGGTGTCGACGTGGCGTGACTCGCCCATCAGTTCGACGATGAGGCCTCGCAACACCGGTCGAGCGGTGCCCATGACCGATTCGTCCATCGCCTCCCGCAGCACCGGGTCGGTGCGGGTGGCGGCGAGGAATCCGAACATCGCCTCGCCCTTCTCCTGCATCTCGTCGGCGAATCCCCAGAGCAGCGCCCGGAGATCGGTCTCGGCATCGCCCGTCGGCTCGATCTCGGGAAGCGGGCGGGCCCGGATCGAGGCGGCGACCAGGTCTTCCTTGTTGTCCCAGCGACGGTAGATGGTGGCCAGGCCGCAACCCGCGGCCTTGGCGACGTCCTGCATGGTGAAGTCGTCCCAGCCGCCGGTGCGCATGAGCTCGCGAGCGGCGTCGAGGATCGCGAGGGTGCGCTCTTCATCGCGCGGCCGGCCACGAGCGGCGTGCTCAGCGGCCTCGGCCGTGGTTTGAGCCGGAGTGGGGGTCGGGGTGGCGGATGTCACGTGAGAAACCTTATCGGAAATGTTGACTTCCGTAAGTGTACCACAGATACTGAACCTGTCCTTACCGGAAATCCTGCTTACCGATAGCAGCAGTTTCAGAAAGTCCCCCAATGCCTACGAACCTCACCTCACGGCAACGCAACGGCATCCTCGCCACGATGTGCCTCGCGCTCGTTGCGGTCGTCGCCTCCGTGGCCGGCCTCAACGTCGCCCTCAACGAGCTCGCCGTCGAACTCGACGCCTCGAGCACCCAGGTCCTCTGGATCGTCAACGCCTACACCCTCACCATGGCGGCGCTCCTGCTGCCGATCGGTGAGCTCGGCGACCGCTTCGGCCGCCGCCGCCTCCTGGTGATCGGCCTCGCCATCTTCGGTGGCGCCAACCTGGCCGCGGCCTTCGCCGGCGACCCGAGCACGATGATCGCCCTGCGAGCCGTCGCCGGTCTCGGTGCCGCCTTCGTGATGCCGGCCACCCTCTCCACCCTCACCGCGGTCTTCCCGCCCGAGGAGCGGGGTCAGGCCGTCGGCGTCTGGGCCGGCTTCGCCGGTGCCGGTGGCATCCTCGGCCTGTTCAGCTCCGCCATCTTGATCGACTACGCCAGCTGGCAGTGGCTGTTCGTCCTCCCCGTGGCCATCGCCGCCATCGCCATCGTCGCCACCATGGCGATCGTGCCCGAGACCAAGAACGACGAAGCGCCCCGCTTCGACATGGCCGGCGCCGCCCTCTCGATCCTCGCGGTCGGCGGCATCGTGATGGGTGTCGAGGAAGGCCCCCACATGGGCTGGACCGACCCGGTCGTGCTCCTCGGTCTGCTCGGTGGTCTCGCCGCCGCCGTCGCCTTCGTCTTCGTCGAACGCCGCGCCGAGCACCCGCTCCTGGATGTCCGCATCTTCGGCAACGCCGCCCTCGCCGCCGGCTCCGCCTCGCTGCTGGTGCTGTTCGCCCTGATGCTCGGCTCCTTCCTGGTCGTCATCCAGCTGCTGCAGGCCGCCCTCGGCTTCAGTGCGGTCACCGCCGCCGCCGGTCTGCTCCCGATGGCCGCCGGCATGATGGGCCTCTCCCCCATCGCACCCCGCATCGCCGACCGCTTCGGTCTGGTCAACGTCCTCACCGTCGGCTCGCTCCTGATGGCCGTGTCGTTCGCCTGGCTCGGCCTCGCCGGTGACACCTACCTGTCGGTCCTGCCCGGCCTCGTGCTCCTCGGCATCGCCATGGGCCTCTCGATGAGCCCCGCCACCACCGCCATCACCGAGGCGCTCCCCGCCGAGCGCCAGGGTCTCGCCTCGGCGCTCAACGACACGGTCCGTGAGGCCGGCTCCGCCCTCGGCATCGCCCTGATCGGCTCGACCCTCACCTCGGTCTACGCCAGCAGCATCCGGGACACGACCGACCAGCTGCCCGCCGAACTCGCCCACCCGGTCGAGGAAGGCATCGGTCAGGCGCTCGCCGTCTCGGCGCAGCTCGGCGACGCCGACCTCGCCACCGCCGCCCAGCAGGCCTTCCTCGACGGCTGGAGCGTGGCGATGTTCGTCGCTGCTGCCGCTGCCGTCGTCGGTGGCGTCGCCGTCCGGGCCCTCAACCAGGTCCAGACCCGAGGCACCGACGCTCCCGTCGACGACCGCGAGCTCGCAACCGTCGCCTGATCTCCCGGAGATCTCGCCGAATCCCCCATCCGGGCAAGCCCCCAACGGGCAAGGACAGCGACCCGACCGGTTTCGACCGGTCGGGTCGTGTCCGTTTTGGCGACCGCTCGACCGCTACCGTTCGGGCCGTGACTCTCGACGATCATCAGCTCGCCGCCCAGCTCGCCACCGAAGCAGGCGAACTCCTGCTCGAACTCCGGGCCCGACTCACCGATGAGGACGCCCCACCGGCGATGCTCAAGGCCGAAGGCGACCGCCAGGCCCACGAACTCCTGATGCGGCGGCTCGCCGAGGAACGCCCCGACGACGCGGTGCTCAGCGAGGAAGGGAAGGACGACCTCGCCCGGCTCGACGCCGACCGGATCTGGATCGTCGACCCCCTCGACGGCACCCGCGAGTACAGCGAGGTGCCCCGCACCGACTGGGCGGTCCACGTCGCCCTCGTCGTCGACGAAACGCCGATCGCCGGCGCGGTGGCGCTCCCCGCCCTCGGCCTCACGCTCAACACCGGCGAGTCGCCCAGCCTTCCCGCCGAGGGCGCTGCGACCCCGCGGATGATCGTCAGTCGGAGTCGGCCGCCGGCTGCGGCCCTGCACGTCGCCGACGCGCTCGGCGCCGAACTCGTCGAGATGGGCTCTGCTGGCGCAAAGACGATAGCGGTGGTCCGCGGCGAGTGCGAGATCTACGCCCACTCCGGCGGCCAGTACGAGTGGGACTCGTGCGCGCCGGTGGCCGTCGCCGCCGCCGCAGGCTGCCACGTCAGCCGCATCGACGGGTCGCCGCTGCGCTACAACCAGCGCGACGTCTACCTCCCCGACCTGCTCGTGTGCCGGCCCGAACTCGCCGACGCGGCACTCGCCGCGCTCGCCAGCTTCGAGGGCTGAAGACCCTCAGAGCTGTAGCGAATAGGTGAAGAAGTCCTCGAGGACCTTCTCGTAGCCCTGCTTCTCGTAGAGGTGCTGCCCGGGGGCGTTGGAGTGCGCCGTCTCCAGGTCGATGCGACGGGCGCCGGCCGCGATGGCGGCATCTCGTGCGGTCTTCATCAGCTCTGCGCCGAGTCCCGTGTTGCGGAGTCCGGCCTCGACGTAGAGGTCGTAGAGGATCCACCGCTTCACGGCCTGCACCGAACAGAACGTCTCGTAGCACTGCACGAACCCGACGGCGTGCTCGCCGTCGAGCGCGACCCAGATCCGTGACTCCTGGTTGGCGATCCGGTCACCGATGTACTCGACGGCGAGGTCGAGGTCGGGCGGGCACTCGTAGAACTGGCGATACAGGTCGAACAGTCGTCCGACCTCGGCGACGTGGGTCTCGGTTGCGGGCACGATCTCGACCATGGCGGCACGGTAGTCGCCCGCGTTGGCACACCGAGCGGGCCGTTCCACACTGGAAGGGTGACCGGGTCCCCCTCCGCCGCCGCTCCCACCGACCTCGACCACGGATCGTTCAGCGATGATCCGCCGTGGCTCGTCGAGCCCGCACGCATCGCGTGGGCGAACGATGTCGCGACGCTGCGCACCGCGACCGCCCGTCGCCTTCCGTCGCTGATCCGGCCGCCCAAGATCCCTCCGGTCCGCCGGGCGATCACCGTCGTCCGTCATCTCGGGATGGCGCTCGTCGCCTGGTTCGTCGCCGGTCGACGCAAGGGTGGCTCGGAGAGCCGCGTCGACCTCTCCCGCCGGATGCGGGAAGCAGCCGAGACCCTCGGCCCGACCTACATCAAGCTCGGCCAGATCATCTCGAGCGGCGAAGGCATCTTCCCGAGCGAACTGGTCGCCGAGTTCATCAAGTGCCGCGATCAGGTCCCGGCCGAGTCGTTCGCCTCCGTCCGCCGGGTCGTGGAGGCCGACCTCGGTGGCACGTTGGAATCCACCTTCGCCACGTTCGACCGGGAGCCGATCGCGGCGGCGTCGATCGCCCAGGTCCACGGCGCGACCCTGCACGACGGCACCCGCGTGGTCGTGAAGGTCCAGCGGCCCACCGTCGACGAACTGGTCCACAAGGACCTCCGCGTGATGGCGTGGCTGTCACCGTTCCTGGTCGGCCGCATCCCCGTCGCCTCGCTCGCCAACCCGCCCGCGTTGGTCGAGGTGTTCGCCCGCACGATCAGCGAAGAGCTCGACTTCCGGGTCGAGGCGGCCAACATGCTCGACGTCGCAAGGGTGTTCGCCGACCTCGAGCAGACCCAGTTCGTCGTCCCCCGCCCCCACCCCGAACTCGTCACCCGCCGGGTCCTCGTGATGGAGCGGCTCGACGGCTTCCGTTTCGACGACCTCGACCGCTACGAGGAGTACGGGGTCGACACGCACGCGATCGTCCGCGCCAGCATGATCGGCTTTATGGAAGGCGCCCTGATCCACGGGGTCTTCCACGGCGATCTCCACGGCGGCAACCTCTACGTCCGCCCCGACGGCCGTACCGCGCTGCTCGACTTCGGCATCACCGGCCGCATGAGCGAAGCCCGGCGCCTCGCCTTCGTCCGCCTGCTGATCGGCGGGATGATGAACAACCCGGTCGATCAGCTCGGCGCGATGCGCGACCTCGGCGCGCTCCCCGACGACACCGACCTCGAAGCGGTCGCGAAGGATCTCGGTCTCCTCGACGAGGTCGTCGACCCGACCACGATGACCCCCGATCAGCTCACCGAAGAGCTGCAGCGGGTCGTCAAGGCACTCCTCGGCTACGGCGCCCGGATGCCCAAGGAACTCATGTTGTTCGTCAAGAACATGGTGTTCCTCGACGGTGCGATCGCCCGGCTCGCCCCTGACCTCGACCTCTTCGCCGAGATCGCCCACGTGGCCACCTACTTCGCCACGACCCACGGAGCCCGCCTCGCCGCCGAGGTCGGGATGAATCCCGAGGAGTACGAGTTCGATCCGGAGGGCATCAAGGCCGCGTTCGGGGTCGACAACACGGTCGAGAAGATGACCTACCGCGAGCTCCAGGAGCGCCGGGAGACGATCCGCAAGCGTCTCCAGGAGCGCGTCTGAGCCCCGGGTTTTCCACAGGATTGGTTCCGCGCGCGCTGCAACGGGCGCGCCTACGGTCGCCCGAATGCGTCTCGTGGTGGCCCAGTGCACCGTCGACTACGACGGTCGACTCCAAGCCCATCTCCCGTCCGCCGTCCGGCTGGTCATGGTGAAGGCCGACGGCTGTGTCGCCATCCACGCCGACGGCGGCGCCTACAAGCCGCTCAACTGGATGAACGCCCCGAACCGACTGGCGATGGACGACGACGCCGGCGTGTGGACCGTCACCAGTCCCAAGGGCGAGGTTCTGACCATCACGTTCGAGGAGATCCTGAGCGACGTCGCCCACGAGATGGGCATCGACCCCGGGCTGCAGAAGGACGGCGTCGAAGCCCACCTCCAGAAGCTGCTGGCCGACGACCCGACCTCGATCCAGGACGGGCTGAGCCTGGTCCGCCGCGAATACCCCACCGACATCGGGCCCGTCGACCTGCTGTGCCGCGATGGCGACGGCATCGCGGTCGCGGTCGAGGTGAAGCGCCGGGGCGAGATCGACGGGGTCGAGCAGCTCACCCGCTACCTCGATTTCCTCAACCGCGACCCCCTCCTGCGGCCGGTCCGCGGCGTGTTCGTCGCCCAGGAGATCAAGCCCCAGGCGAAGGTGCTGGCGACCGATCGCGACATCGACTGGGTCGAGGTCGACTACGACGAGCTGCGCGGGATCGAGTCCCCGAACCTGAAGCTTTTCTAGGCCGCGGGGGCAGTAGGGTCGGGCGCCGATGCGTAACGCACTTCTCGCCGTGGCGGCGGTCTTGTTGGCGTTCCTCGCCGGTTGGCTGATCGACGACAAGCTGCTGGGCGGCGATGTCCCCCGCAACCAGTCGATCGCCGGCGTCGACATCGGCAAACTCGACCTTGACGAGGCCACACTCCGGCTCGCCGAAGCCGATCTCGCCGGTCGTCAGATCGGGCTCTCCTACGAGGGTGCCGTCCTCACCACGACCGGCACCGACCTCGGCGTGTCAGCGTTCATCGACGACGCACTCGCCGATGCGAGCGATCGGCCGGCCCTCCCGCTCCAGCCGGTCAGCTGGGTCGGGTCGCTCTTTCGGGGTTCAGACCGCGACGTCACCTTCGAGATCGACTCCTCGACGGTCGGCACCTTCCTCGCCACCGAGGGCGACGCCTTCTTCGATCTCGACTTCGGCCGACCTCAGATCCAGCTGATCGACGGCGAGTTCGTCGAGGTCGACGCCGTCTCGACCCCGGTGGTCGACATCGACGCCCTCGAGGGCCTGATCCTCGAGGCGATGGCCAGCCCCAACGAGATCCCGACCGTCGAGATCCCCATCGGGGGTGAGGCAGCCGTCGACCGCGGCGCCGACGCGTTGATCGCCGAAGCGAGCGAACTCACCGAGGACGGCCTGTTCGTCGTCATCACCGGCAGTCTGCGACGTCGCCACATCCCCGAGGCGGCGCTGCGCTCCTGGGTCGTGTTCGGCGGCACCGCCGACGCCCCCACGATCGAACTCGACGAGCCGCTCGTGCAGTCCACCCTCGAGACCCTCTTCATCGACTTCGGCGAGAGCGGCGTCGAACCGACGTTCTGGGTCGACGAGAACGACAACGTCTACATCCGCGGCAACTCACCCGGCTCGGTCTGCTGCACGCTCGACTCGCCGGAGCGCATCCTCACCGCGATGCGCGACGGCGCGAACGAGGTCGAACTCTCGCCTCGCGAAGATCCCGACGCCCGCGGCGTCGCCTGGGCCGAGTCGCTCGGCATCGTCGAAGTCGTCGGCGAGTTCACCACCAACTATGTCGCCGGTCAGTCGCGCACCGAGAACATCATGCGGATCGCCGAGCTGACCCAGGGCGCGATCATCGAACCGGGCGGCGAGTTCTCGATCAACGACTTCGTCGGACGTCGCACGACCGAGAAGGGGTTCGTCAGCGCCGGCGTGATCCAGAACGGCGTGTTCAAGACCTCGGTCGGCGGCGGCATCAGCCAGTACGCCACCACACTGTTCAACGCTGCGTTCTTCGCCGGGCTCGACTACGGCGAGTACCAGGCCCACTCGATCTACATCGATCGCTATCCGTACGGCCGGGAGGCCACGGTCAACTGGCAGCACCCCGATCTCGAGATCATCAACAACACGCCGTACGGCATCTTGATCTGGCCGACCACCGACTCGACGTCGATCACGGTCACGCTCTACTCGACCAAGTGGGTCGAGGGTGAGCAGACCGGCCAGAGCGAACGCCGCGAGGGTGTCTCGTGTACCCGGGTCACGACCGAACGCACCCGGACATGGGTCGAGGACGGCCGCACCGAGATCGACTACGTCACCGCCCGCTACCGGCCCGAAGGCCGCAACTGCGACGGCAGCGACAGCGATCCGGACCCGACGACGACCACCACCTCCACGGTGCCACCGAGCACGAGCGTCCCCTAGCCTCAGGGGATGCCCGACGCCCCCTTCGACGTCGACATCGCGATCATCGGTGCCGGCCCCGCCGGAGCCACTGCCGCGACCCTGCTCGCCCGCGCCGGTCGCGACGTGCAGGTCTTCGACCGGGCCACGTTCCCCCGCGACAAGTGCTGTGGCGACGGCCTGACGACGCTCGCCCTCCGCGAGCTCGACACGCTCGGTTTCGACCCCACGACCGTCTCGAGCTGGCAGCGGGTCGACGATGTCGTGATCCGCTCGCCCCGGGGCACCGAACGCCGCTACCCCCTGCCCGAGGGCGCCGGCTACCACGCCGCCGTGGCCCGCCGGGAGGACTTCGACGCCGCACTCGTCGACCTCGCCCGGGCGGAGGGCGCGACGATCAACGAAGGGCGCCAGCTGACCGCCCTCGACACCGACGACACCGGCGCCACCCTGACCTTCGGCGACGACACCGTGCGGGCCCGCCACGTCATCGCCGCGGACGGCATGTGGTCGCCGGTCCGCAAGTTCCTCGGCCTCGCGGTCGACGGCTACCGAGGCGAGTGGCACGCGTTCCGCCAGTACTTCCGCAACGTCAGCCCCCGAGCCGCATCGGAGCTCGTCGTCTGGTTCGAAGAAGACCTGCTCCCCGGGTACGCCTGGTCGTTCCCGCTCGAAGGCGATCGCGCCAACATCGGCTTCGGCATCCAACGAGGCGGACGCCACGCGATCGGTGAGATGAAGGATCTCTGGCCCGATCTGCTGGCCCGCCCCCACATCCGCGACCTGCTCGGCCCCGACGCCGAACCCGAAGCGCCGCACAAGGCGTGGCCGATCCCCGCTCGTGTGGGTCGGGTCCCGCTCGTTGGGCCCCACACCCTGTTCGTGGGCGATGCGGCGGCGGTGACCGACCCGATGACGGGTGAGGGCATCGGCCAAGCGATCCTGACCGGACGCCTCGCTGCGGAGGCGCTGTTGGCGGACGGTGACCCCCTCGCCCACTACGAGCACGAGGTCCGTCAGGAGTTGGTGGCCGACGATCGCATGGCCCGAGTGCTGATTCCCCTGCTCGCTCGCCCCGCGATCGCCGGTGCGGCCCTCCGCGCCACCGGGGCGACGGCCTGGACCCGCCGGAACTTCGCTCGCTGGATGTTCGAGGACTATCCCCGGGCGATGATCGCCACGCCGAGGCGCTGGCATCGCGGCATGTTCACCGGTCCGGGCGCCTTCCGGGACGAACCCACCCGCGTCTGACGCGAACCCGGTTCAAAACTGGGTCGATTGGGCTAAGGAACCCCGGTCGTTCGGCCGATGGAGAAGCGTGTCCAGTCCACGTGCCACCAGCGCTCGCGCGCTCGATGCCGCCCTCTCGCACCTGGCGAGGCGGGTGACATTGGCCCACAGTGGCAAGAATCGGCTGATGATCGGACCGGGCGGCATGTTCGTGCTTCGCCCGATCGAAGCCGAGGACAATGCCGTCGCGGCGATCATCGAGGTCGAACATCTCGCGACCGAGACCCGGGAACGCTTCGCGGAGCATCTGGCGTGGGTCCCGTTCGTCGACTGGTTCGTCGTCGGCGAGAGCCGACCAGACTGCACCGTGCTGCCGCCGGATCTGCTGGCCGCGACGGCACTCGAACGGGAGACGATCGATGCCGATGTCGTCACCGAACTGAGCGGCATCCTCGACCGAGGTGAGCTGTCGCCCATGTGGTTCAAGGGCGTGCCGGCGGCGTGGGAGCGCGGCTTCGAACCGTCCCGCGACGTCACCGGCCCCCGCTGACGACCACAACGGCACCCGGCAGCCGTAGCCTCACCAAGGTGACCGACGCCATCGATCGCATCGACGACCGCCTCGACGAGGCGTGGGACGCACTCCGAGGCCATCCCGCGATCGACCGGCTGTTCTACACGGCGTCCGAAGCGGCGGATTTCTCGGTGCTCTGGCACACGCTCGGCGTGGCGCAGGCGATCGTGAAGGACGATCCCAAGATCGCGATCGCGATCAGCGCGGCCCTCGGGGTGGAATCGGCGCTGATCAACGGCCCGGTGAAGTCGCTGTTCAAGCGATCGCGGCCGGTGCAGGAGACGCCTCGCCCCTACAACCTCCGCCAGCCCAAGACGTCGAGCTTCCCGTCGGGCCATGCCTCCGCGGCGATGGTGGCGGCCGCGATGCTGAGCCGCAATGGCGGCGGGCCGGTCTGGTATGCGCTCGGTGCGATCGTGGCCACGAGCCGCGTGCACGTGCGGATCCACCACGCGAGCGATGTCGCCGGTGGCGTCGTCGCGGGCGTGGCGCTGGGCGCGGTGGCCCGCCGGATCGCCGACGCGCTCAGCTGATCGACCCGAATCGGGTCCGGGGTCAGCCGATCGGCGCGGGCTCGGGGGTCTCGCCGGCGGCGGCGAGCAGCATCCGCAGGTCGAGGAGGAGATCGGCCATTTCGGCGCCGGCCACCAGATCACGCTTCTGGAGACGGGCGAGATTGTCGTCGATGAGGGCGAGAGCCTCGGTCAGGGCGACGGCGTCGGTCGATGTCATGCGGCGCACCCTAGACGACGCCGTGGGCGCGACCCGCCACGTTCACCTGTGGAAAACCCCGGAATCGTGCGATTGGGTCGAACGGCCTACGATCCGCCCATGCAGGTCGAGGAAGCAGTCATCGTCGTCACCGGCGGCGCCAGCGGGATCGGGAAAGCGATGGCCAACCGCTTCGCGGCGGACGGCGCGGCGGTCGTGTACGTCGTCGATCTCGACGCCGAGGGTGCCCAGGCCGTCGCCGGCGAGATCGCCTCGACCGGGGCCGCGGCCGTCGGCGTCGGACTCGACGTCACCGACGAAGCCGCGATCGTCGCCCTGATCGAGCAGGTCGAGACCGACCACGGGCCGATCGATCTGTGGTGTGGCAACGCCGGCATCGGCGCCAACGGAGGCGTCGAACTGAGCGACGACGCGTGGGACGCCAACTGGAACGTCAACGTGCTCGCCCACGTCAAGGCGTGTCGCCACCTCATCCCCCGGTGGGAGGAACGCGGCTCGGGTCATCTGCTGATCACCGCCTCGGCCGCCGGACTGCTGACCAACCTGGGTACCGCCCCCTACGCCGTCACCAAGCACGGTGCGGTGGCGCTGGCCGAGTGGATCGCGATCACCCACGGGGGCAACGGCGTCGGTGTCTCGTGCTTGTGCCCGCAGGGCGTGCGGACGCCGATGACCGAGGCCGATGGCGAACTGGCGATCGAGGTGGTCAAGGCGATGGGCATGATCGAGCCGGAGGAGGTCGCCGAGGCGGTGGCGCTCGGCCTCGCCAACGACGACTTCTTGATCCTCCCCCATCCCGAGGTGGCTCGATTCGAACAGCGCCGCGCCGGCGACCGGGCCCGTTGGCTCGCGGGCATGCAGAAGCTGCAGGCGTCGCTGCCGGGCGGGTGAGCCTCGACCCGCAGACGGCGGCGATCTACCGCGAGAAGGCCGGGGCGTGGCGCGACGCCCGGGTGGGCAAGCCGGGTGGTCCGGCCGTGCGGCTCGCCGAGATGCTCGGGCCAGAGCCCGGCGCCCCGATCCTCGATGTGGGTTGCGGGCCGGGGCTGTTGGCCGGGCACCTCCCTGGGCTGGTCATCGGCCTCGACCCCATCCCCGAGATGCTCGCCCTGCTCCCCGACCATGCGCCGTCGGCGGTGGCGGTGCTCGCCAGCGCCGCTCCGCTGCCCTTCGCGACCGCGTGGCGGGCCGGTGCG
>CAZEML010000114.1:0-13478 GCA_964513285.1 uncultured Candidatus Nemicrothrix sp. | reverse complement strand
TACGACGGCGACGTCACCTTCTACCGACTGCCGATCGAGGACCCGATCATCGACGCCTGGCAGTCCGCGTTCCCCGACCTCTTCACCGAGTTCGACGAGATGCCCGAGGATCTGCGCGATCACCTGCGCTACCCGCAGGACCTCTTCCGGGTGCAGACCAACATGTGGGCCCGCTATCAGGTCTCCGATCCCGAGAGCCTCGTGCTCGGCACCGAGCGCTGGGACGTCGCCCAGAGCCCGGGTCGTCAGGTTCGGGTCGCGGCTGACCGCGAGGTGCTGATCGATGAAGACGGCATCATCACCGACCGCGAGGAACGCGTCGACCCGTACTACGCCCTGTTGAACCTGCCGGGTGAGAACGATCCGAGCTTCGTCACGATGCGGAGCTTCGTGCCCTTCGACGAGAACGACGATCGTCGCGAGCTCGAAGCGTTCATGGCCGCGGAGACGAGACCGGACGGAACGTCGCGCCTCGTGTCCTATGAGATCACCTCTCCCGATGCGCCCGGCCCGGTGCTCGTGGCGTCGGCGATCGCGCAGGACGAAGCGATCTCTCGTGAGCTCTCGCTGCTCAACGACGAAGGCTCGACCGTCGAGTTCGGCGACCTGTTGATGCTGCCGATCGGCGACTCGATCCTGTGGGTCCGCCCCCTCTATGTGGCCGCGGCCGGCGACGCGTCGGTGCCGACCCTGCAGCGGGTCATCGCCACCGTCGGCGAGGGTGAACAGATCGCGATCGCCGACAACCTCAACGATGCGTTGAGCGCGTTGTTCGACGGCGAGGACTTCTCCGACATCCTCGGGGCCGCGGACCCGGACCCGGAGCCGGACCCCGACGACGATGGCGGTTCGACCGACGACCCGGACGAGCCGGCCGACCCCGACGAGGACCTCACCGCGGAGGAGATCCTGGCTCAGGTCGCGGAGCTGTTCGACGACCGCGACGACGCCCTGTCGCAGTCGCCACCGGACGAGGTCCGTGCCGCCCAGCTGCTCGAAGAGATCTCGGCGCTGCTCCAGCAGGCCGCTCAGCTCGACGGGGTGCAGGCCGTGACACCGGATCCGGAGTCGGTCGACGCCTGATCGGGTGCCCGAGACACCCGCGCTGGGACACGAGTGTCAGGTGAATGACAGATAGAGCGCCGGGAGTGTGACAGACAGTTGTGTTCGATTCGGGCACAATGACGTCCAGCTCTCGGGCGGCGGTCCTACGAACCCCGGTGGGTGGCTTCGGCTCCCACCGGGGCCCTCGTGCCTTCTCGGCGGTGCGACACCCCCCGTCCCGCCGAGGTGAGCATCGAGATTCCCCTCCAGCACCGCCGCCCGGTTGCGCGTTCCGCGGCGACGGTGCCCACCGTGGGCGGGGAGCGCCAACTACCGTTGCCCCGTCCCCTTCTCGAGGTGGTTCTCATGCGCCGTTTCCTGCTCGCTCTCCTCGCCGTCGCAGCGCTGTTCGCCGCCGGCTGCAGTTCCAGTGACGACGAGTCCGCCGACGACGCCACCGCCGACGCGGTCGACGAGTCCACGACGTCCACCACCGCCGCGCCCGAAGAGACGGCGCCGCCCACCACCGACACCATCCCGCCCGACGCCACCGAACTCCCCGATCTCCAGATCAGCTTCGTCGAGTTCGGCAACGACGGCTTCGTCGTGATCACCAACGTCGGCGACGAGCCGGCCGTGCTCGATGGCATCCAGTTCTGTCAGTTCCCGACCTATGTCGATCTCGGCCCGCTGGTCGGCCGAGCGCTCGAGCCGAACGAGTCGGTGGAGATCGCCGGCACCGAGGTGGGCGGGTTCAGCATCGCCGGTGGTGAGGCGGCTCTCTACTCGGCCCCCGACTTCTCCAACCCCGACGCCATCATCGCCTACGTGCAGTGGGGCACCGGCGGTGGCCGCGCCGACGTCGCCGCCCAAGCCGGCATCTGGCCCGAGGGTGCGACCGTGACGCCCGACCCCGAGTTCAACTCGATCGAGCTGTTCGGCGATCCCGCCGATGTCGAGGCCTGGAGCTAGTAGATCTCGGTGGCGGGCTGGAGCCGGCCCGCGCCATCGGTGATCGAGATCTGATCGAGCCGGATCTGGCTCGGGTGCTCGTGGCCCATCGCGTGTCCCAGGGCCCGCAGGTCATGCTGGAGCGCTCGGATGTACCCCGCGACTCGCACCGACTTGTCGTCGGGGTCGAGGCCCCGGACCAGCCATCGTTTCTGGGTGGCCACCCCGGTCGGGCAGTGGCCGGTGTGGCACTCCTGGGCCTGGATGCAGCCCACGGCGAGCATCGCCTCGCGCGCGACGCCGACGATGTCGACCCCCATGGCGAGGGCGAGCGCGGCGTCGGGGGCGAAGCCGAGCTTGCCGGCGCCACCGAAGACCAGCGGTTCATGGAGGCCGTGAGCGGCGAACGCCTCGCGAACGAGCGGGAACGCCTGCCGGAACGGCAGGGCGACGTGGTCGGAGAACACGAGCGGTGCGGCGCCGGTTCCGCCCTCGCCGCCGTCGATGGTGACGTAGTCCGGGCCTCGGCCCGTCTCGGCCATGTGTTCGGCCAGCTCACGGAAGAACGAGGCGTCGCCGACGGCGGACTTGATGCCGACCGGCTTACCGGTCGCATCGGCGATCCGTTCGACGAAGTCGACCAACCCCGAGATGTCGTCGAAGGCCCGGTGCCGGGCGGGGCTTCGGACCGTCACCCCGACCGGTACGCCTCGGGCGGCGGAGATCTCGCCGGTGACCTTGCTCCCGGGCAGGACGCCGCCGAGCCCGGGCTTGGCCCCTTGAGACAGCTTGAGCTCGATCGCTCGCACCGGCGCGCCCTCCATCGACGCGAGCAGGTGGTCGACCGAGAACTGACCGGCATCGTCGCGGGCGCCGAAGTACCCGGTGCCGAGCTGGAAGACGAGGTCGCCACCGTTGCGGTGATGGGCGGAGATGCCGCCCTCTCCGGTGTTGTGGAGACAGCCGGCGATCGCGGCGCCGCGGTTCAGGGCCGTGATGGCGGCGCTCGACAGTGATCCGAAGCTCATCGCGGAGATCGAGACGATCGACGCCGGTCGGAACGCGTCGGGCCGATTTCGCCACTCGCCGACGACCTTGGCGCATCCCACCGGCTCGTCCTGATCGCCGTCGATCGGAAAGGCCGCGTGGTGGAAGAACGGGTAGCCGACCTGATCGAAGTGGTTGTCGGTCCCGAACCCGAAGTAGCTGTTGGCGCCCTTCGCGCTCGCGTAGACCCATCGGCGTTGGTCGCGGGAGAACGGCCGCTCCTCGTCGTTGTCGGTGACGATGTACTGGCGGAGCTCAGGGCCGATCGACTCGAGGATGTACCGCAGATGGCCGATCACCGGGAAGTTGCGGAGGATGGCGTGACGGGTCTGCAGCAGGTCGTAGATCGCGACGATCACCAGGAGTCCAACGACCACGACGAGGACCCACAACCACCAGCTCATGTGGGGGACGCTAGTGGGTGACCTCGCGCGGTCCCGGGAACGCGAGTGGACCCCGCCGGACGGGGCGGGGTCCACTCCGAACGGATCGCTCGGGTGCGGGAATGGATGGGTGAGCGACCCGGCCGTTCTCAGGCGTCGCCGCCGACGGCGTCGAGCGCCGCACGGACGGCCTCGATGGCGGCGTGGCCGTCTTCGATCCCGTCCTTGATCTCGGCATGGGCGGTGCGGACCGCAGCTCGGGTGTTCTCGATGACGCTCTGGCCGTCACCGTCGTTCCACGACGAGGGGGTGACGGTGAGGACCTGGTCGGCGGCGCCGGCGACGCCAGCGGACGCGGAGGCGAGGTGGACCGCCGCGTCGTCGCGCAGTGCCTCGGCCGCGGTCACGTCAGCGCCGGCTTCGGCTGCGGCCGCGATCGCCTCGTCGAGGTGGGCGAGCAGTTCGTCGCCACGGGCGACCGCCCGATCGACACGGTCGGCGCTGACCGTGAGGTGCGTCTGGGGGAGCACCACCAGATACACGCGGAATTCGGTGGCGATCTCCGCGCACAGGGACGCGAGCTCGGCCCGGTCGGTCGTCGCGGCGATCGCCGCCGACTGATCGATGAGGCCGGCTTCGGTCGAGTCGATGATGCCGTTGATCGTCGACTCGTGGGTGTCGGTCAACGCGTCCACGCCGGCGGCGCGGGCCTGGGCGGCGGCGAGGTCGTCGAGCCGACGGTCGATCTGGGCCTGACAGCGGCTTGCCACGTCGCCGGTGTCGGCGGACTCGTCGGCTTGGGCGAGCGCCGGGGAGGCGACGCCGAGGGCGAGGCCGCCGACGATGCAGGCGGTCGCGAGGCGGGGGAAGAAGGTGGGCATGAGGTTCTCCTGTGGGTCGGGTTCGGGGACGGGGGAGATCAGTCGGCGGTCGCGCTGGCCTGGGCATCGGCCGCCAGGTCACCGGCGATGGCGGCCGAGTCGGACTCGAGCCCCGAGAGCAAGGCCTCGGCTGCGGCGATCGCGTCCGCGGCAGCCGTGAGGGCCGCCTGGTCGATCGCCGGTTCGGTCGTGGTCGGTGCCGCGCTGGTCGTCGGCGCGGCGTTGCCCGGCGTCGGGCTGGCCGTCGTCGTGGTGGGGGGTGCTGTCGTCGAGGCGGGAGCGGTGGGCGAGGTCGACTCGGACGACGTCGGCTCCACGGGTGTGGCCTGTTCGTCGTCGGTCTCGACGTGGTCGTCGTCGATGGCTGGGTCGGACCCGGATCCGGTGGTCGACGTCGGGCCCGGAGCGTCGGCGCGGTCAGCGCGTCGTTCGCCGCAGCCGGCGAACACCAGGCTCGCGGAGAGGAGCAGGACGAGGAGCGTTGCGTGCTTCATGTCCGTCGACGATGTCGGGCGCGTTTGTGCGCCTGACGAAGGGGAGATGAGGAGAGTGTGAGGCGCTCAGCCCAAACGCTGGACGTGCCAGACCGAGAGGTTTTCGCCGCGGGTCAGCTGATCGTCGAGGCGGCGGAACCCGAGCTTGCGCAACATCGGCGCGCCAGCGCTGTTGTCGGGGTGGCTGAGCGCGTGGATCTCGTCGCCCGCGAAGCGCTCCCAGGCGTCGAACAGCAAGGCGTTGCCGGCTTCGGTGGCGACGCCCTTCCTCCAGTTGCGGCGGCTGATGATCATCGAGAACTCGACGGCGGCGCCGTGGAGGTCGGTGATGCGCTGCAGTCCGCCCTGCCCGAGGAAGGCGCCGGACGCGGCGTCGCGCACCGCCCACAAGCCCCACCCTTCGGCCTTCCAGCATCGCTCGTTGGCCTCGAGGAGGTTGGCGGTCGTCGACCGGTCGCGGGTTCCGCCGTCGATGTGGTGCATGACCCGAGGGTCCGCGTACAGGGCCGCCGCCTCGTCGAGATCGGCGCTCGCGAGCGGCAACAACACGAGCCGCTTGGTGCGTAGCGAAGGTGCATCCACCCCTTGATCGTGCCACTCTGGAGCCTTCGACGCCCAGCGAAACGGGGGAAGCATGGCGATCGAGGTACGGCCGATCACCGCGACGCTCGGTGCCGAGGTGTCGGGTGTGGACATGGCCGACATCGACGGCGAGACGCTCGAGCAGCTCCGCAAGGCGTGGCTCGATCACAAGGTGCTCGTCTTGCGGGACCAGGCGATCTCCGTCGAGGAACACATCGCGTTCGGCCGACGGTTCGGCGATCTCGAGATCCATCCCTTCGCCACCGGTCGCAAGGGCTACCCCGAGATCGTGAAGATCAAGTCGACCGCCGAGCGCCAGTACGCCGCCAACAACTGGCACAGCGACGTCACGTGGCGGGCCGAACCGTCGATGGGGTCGATCCTGCGCAGCGTCGTGATTCCACCCGCAGGCGGCGACACCTGCTTCGCCGATGCCGGTGCGGCCTATCAGCGGCTCAGCCCTGAATGGAAAGACCGGGTCGATCCGCTGTTCGCGATCCACGACTTCACTCAGACGTTCGGCCAGCGCCTGTCCGAGGAGGAACGGGCCGAGAAGCAACTCGAGTATCCACCGGCCCGCCATCCGGTGATCCGCACCCATCCCGAGACGGGTCAGCGCACGATCTACACCAACCGCTCGTTCGTTCGCGAGATCGAGGGCTGTACACCTGAGGAGTCCGAGGAGATCGTCAACCATCTCGAACGACAGATCATGAATCCGTCGGTGCAGTGCCGCATCCGCTGGGAGGTCGACACGTTCGTGATGTGGGACAACCGAGCGGTACAACACTTCGCGACCGATGACTTCTGGCCCGAGACCCGCCACGTCGAACGGGTCACCGTGATCGGCGACGCCCCCTTCTAGGCCCACCACCCACCAGCACGAGGAGTTCCCATGACGATCGGGATCCATCCCCTGACCGCAACGATCGGTGCCGAGATCACCGGGGTCGACATGGCCGACCTCACCGCCGAGACGGCCGAAGAGCTCCGCAAGGCGTGGCTCGACCACAAGGTGCTCGTGCTACGCGATCAGCACATCACCCAGGAGCAACACATCGCGTTCGGGCGCCAGTTCGGCGACCTCGAGATTCATCCCTTCACCGAGAACGACGACGGTCATCCCGAGATCGTCGTGCTCGAGGCGGGCGGCGACACCGGAAAGACGTTCGTGGCGGCCGGCTGGCACAGCGACGTGACCTGGCGAGCGGAGCCCTCGATGGGCTCGATCCTTCGGGGTGTGATCGTCCCGCCCTACGGCGGCGACACCTGCTTCGCCAACGCCTGCGCGGCGTACCAGCGGCTCTCCGACGAGTGGAAGGAACGGGTCGACGACCTGGTCGCGGCCCACGACTACACCCGGGTCTTCGCGGCGCGGGTCGCGCCGGAGGAGCGCGAGGCGATGCGGGAGAAGTATCCCGTGCAGCATCATCCGGTGATTCGGACCCATCCCGAGACCGGCGAGCGGGCGATCTACACCAACATTGGCTTCACCTCCCACATCCTCGACGTCGACCCCGAGGAGTCGACGGAGATCCTGCGGCACCTCGAACGGCAGATCATGAGCCCGTCGGTGCAGTGCCGAGTGCGATGGCAGCCCGACACCTTCGTGATGTGGGACAACCGGTCCGCCCAACACGCCGCAACCAACGACTTCCTCCCGATGCATCGACGGATGGAGCGCGTCACCGTCGTCGGCGATCGGCCGTTCTGATGTCGTCGTTGTTCGGGCCGACCGTCTCGGCCGCGTGGTTGGAGGAACACCTCGGCGACGACGGGCTCGTCGTCGTCGACTCTCGCTGGTCGCTCGACGGCGGACCCGCCCGCGCCGCGTTCGACGACGCGCACATCCCCTCGGCGGTGTTCGCCGATCTCGATGTCGACCTGTCCGCACCGGCGTCGACCGATGCCGGGCGTCATCCACTCCCGACGCCGGATGCCTTCGCTGACGCGATGGCGCGGCTCGGCGTCGGCGACGACTCGCGGGTCGTGGTCTACGACGATGCGGGTGGGGTCATCGCCGCTCGGCTGTGGTGGATGCTCGACGTCATCGGGCGTTCGGCTGCGGTGCTCGACGGTGGGCTGGCCGCGTGGTCGGGGCCGATGGCGACCGGGCCGGTCGAGCCCGCGTCGGCGGTCTTCTCGCCCGTGCCGTGGCCCGCCAACCGGGTCATCACCAAGGCCGATCTGGCCGCGTCGCTCGGTGGGGCGATGACGATCCTCGACGCCCGGTCTCCCGATCGCTACGCGGATGGCGGTCCGGTCGATCCACGACCCGGTCACATCCCCGGTGCGGTCAACGCCCCGGCGGGCGCCAATCTCGTCGACGGTCGCTTCCGGGAGGGGGCTGAACTCGTCGATCACTACGCCGCGGTCGGTGCGACCGGCGACGACGTCGTCGCCTACTGCGGGTCGGGTGTCACGGCGTGTGCGGATCTGCTCGGTCGGCGGCTCGCCGGGTTGCCGGACGCCAAGCTCTTCGTCGGGAGCTGGTCCCAATGGGGCGCTGACGAGTCCCTGCCGGCCGAGACCGGCAGCGGGGACTGAGCAACATGGAACTCGCGCTCCGAGGCGCGGCCGCGCAGGCGGGGGCCATCGCTCGCGGCGAGGTGAGCGCCGTCGAGCTGTTCGACGCGGTCATCGGTCGTTACGAGCGGTTCAACCCGACCCTCAACGCTGTCGTCGTCGAGCGCATCGACGACGCCCGGGCTCGGGCCGTCGAGGCCGATGCCGCGACGGCGCGCGGAGAGTCGTGGGGGCCACTCCACGGGGTGCCGATGACGATCAAGGAGGCGTGGCTCTGGGAAGGCACGCCATCGACGTCGGGCTATGAGGCGATGCGAGGCCACGTCGCGGATCGCAACGACGAAGCGGTGCAGCGCCTGCTCGATGCCGGCGCCGTCATCTACGGCAAGACCAACCTGCCGGTCGGCATGGCCGACTGGCAGACCTTCAACCCGATCTACGGCACGACCGGCAATCCCTGGAACCCCGACCTGGTTCCGGGTGGGTCGTCGGGTGGTTCGGCGGTCGCGGTCGCGACCGGCATGGCCGGGCTCGAGCTCGGGTCCGACATCGGCGCGTCGATCCGGAACCCGGCGCACTACTGTGGCGTGTTCGGGCACAAGCCGACCTATGGCCTGGTCCCGATCGACGGTCACGGCGCGCCGGGCGATCCTCGCACCCTCGACATCGGTGTCGGTGGCCCCATCGCACGCACCGCCGCCGATCTCACTCTCGGACTCGACATCGTCGCAGGGGCGGGCGGTCTCGATGCTCGCGGGTGGCGGCTCGACCTGCCCGCACCGCGGTTCGAGCGGCCCGAGCGCGTGCGGGCCGCCGTCATGCTCGAAAGCCCGATGGTCGACCAAGACGTCGAGCTCACCGCCCAGCTGACCGCTACGGTCGAAGCGCTGGCCGAGCTCGGTGTCGAGCTCGACTGGGAGGCGCGGCCCGACATCGATCAGCAGCGCGCCCACGAGGTGTACACCGCGCTGTTGCGGGCGGCGACCGGAACCGAGACCGCGCCCGAAGACATCGACGAGTGGCGCGCCCACGGCGACCGATTCCGAGCGGGGGACACCGACTATCTCGCCAAGATGGGCCACGGCATCTCCCTGTCGCACTGGGAGTGGGCCGCCTACGACCGGGAACGCATGCAGATGCAGGCGGCGTGGGACGCGTTCTTCGACGACTACGACCTGTTGCTGTGCCCGACGGCCGCCACCGCGGCCTACCCCCATGACCACGAGGGCATCCGGGCCACGCGGACGATCGCGGTCAACGGCCGCGAGGTCCCGACCGTCGATCAGCTGTTCTGGGCCGGGTACTCGTGCGGCGTGTACCTCCCGGGCACCGTCGCCCCGGCCGGACTGACCGCATCCGGGTTGCCGTGCGGGCTGCAGATCGTCGCCGGCCACCTTCGCGACCGTGAGTCACTGGCGTTCGCCGCGTTCATGGAACGCGAGCTCGGAGGCGCCTTGATCGCCCCCGGTTACGAAGCCTGACCTGTCGTACGCTCCGGTGATGGAGCACATCGTCCCCGAGTCTCAGCGACCGTTCTACGACGCCTGGCACTTCAGTCCCGCGGTCATCCACGACGGCATCGCCTTCCTGAGCGGTGTCACGGGGATGGAACCCGACGGCACCTTCGCCGCGGACGCCGAAGCCCAGTTCACGCGGCTGTTCGACTCGATCACCGAGGTGTTGGCCGAAGCCGAGCTCGGCTGGGCCGACGTGATCGAGATGACGAGCTGGCACACCGACATGACCGAGCTCGGCGTGTTCCATCAGGTGCGCGATCGGTTCGTCGTCGAGCCGTGGCCGGCGTGGACGGCGATCGGGTGCACCGGGCTCGCCACGCCCGACGCTCGCGCCGAGGTCCGGATCGTCGCTCGACGGCCGTGACGGGTCAGGGGTTGGTGTCGCGCTCGTACCGCCACACGCACGTGTCGGGGACCAACGCCGAGCATCGATCCTTCACCAGTGCCCCTTCGCCTGCTTCTCGAGTGAGATACGGCGCGTAGTACGCGGCCACCCGCTCGGGGCCGAGGAAGCGGGCCTCGTCGTCGACGAGTGGTACGAGGAGGGGTGCCTCGACACCGGCTCCATCCTTGCGGTCCTCGAACATCGGTGAGAAGACCCACCAACCGAGCGGGAGATGCCGGGCCGGTTCGAACGACGTCGGGCCATTGAGAGGGTCGCCTCCTTCCACGACGAGCGCACCGCCGTAGGCGACGATCGGCGTCAGGTCCGCTCCGTCGAGGAGGATCTCAAGCTCGGCGTTCGCGCGTTGGAAGTCACTGGCGATGAGTCGGGTCCGGCGCGGGTCGAGGTCGGTGAACACGACCGTGACGATGAGCAGCCCGGCCGCGCACGCGAGTCCGATGTGAACGGTCGCCCGCCGAGGTGTCGTGTCGGGCGGCTCGGTATCGGTTCCTCGGAGCGCTGGCGAGAGCGCAGCGACCACGATGAGGCTGAGCCAAAGTGGAAGGGCGACCCGGCTCGGCAGGCGTTGCGTCAGCCACAACCAGGTCATCGCCCCTACGCCAACGGCGGCCACTGCTGCGGCCACCGCGGCGCGCGATGGTCGTTGACCCCGCGCATGGGCGAACAGGATCACGCCGAGTGCAATGAGGAGTGTCGGGTACCGGAGCGCGACGACGTCGAGAAAGATGTCGACGTCGAAGGGAAGTCGGGTGGCCTCGGTCCCAGCCGCGATGGTCTCCAGCTGGGTCGCGGAGAAGCGGCCCGGGTCATCGTGCAGGAACCACACGAACATGCCGCGATCGACGCCGGTCCAGTTGACGGCCTGGAGCAACTCGGGATTCATGGCCTCGGCTGAGATTCTCGGGGTGCCGTGAAGTGATCCGCGCAACTCGTCGTACTCGAGGAACTCGCGGTAGTCGCTGCCGAAGATCAGACGGGTCAAGATTGCGTTGGCCGTGAACGCGGTCAGCGCCGACCCGGTGAACGCCGCGATCGCCCGAGGCCTTCTCGAGAGAAGGAGCGCAGGTGTGGCCACCGCCACCAACCCGATCACCGCGTCGGAGCGGATGGTCGTTGCGGCGAACAAGAGCGCCAACGCGATCACTGCGTCTCGTCGGTCGGATTCGTCGTCGAGAACCCAGGCGACTGCGGCAAGGGCGAGGATGAACGCAGTGCCGGTGAAGCTCAGGAAGGTCAGAAGCCAATGTTGGACGATCGCCAACGAGGCGATCGCGACGGCGATCGCTGGTGTCGCCCGGCCTGATCCCTTGCGCACCAGTACTCGTACCAGCATGGCGCCGGCCAGCAGCTGCAAACCGTAGTAGGTCAGCGCATACCAGGGGACGTCTCCAGCGGCTCGGTAGAGGGCGCTGATGGGAACGGAGATGAGGGGCCCGGTGAAGACCCATCGGGCATCGGGTTCGCCGGTGAACGCTCCCGATGCGAGCGCGTTCATCGCGACGTCGTCGTTCGTGAGGAAGTTGCGCGGACCGATCGCCAGCGCCAACAACATCCCAGCGGCGTAGAGGGATCCGGCTCCCGGACGGGCCGTTCTCATCAGTCGCCCTGGGGGAGCACGTAGGTGCCCTGAGCGACCGAGATCGGCTTGTCCTCACGGTCGTCGACCCAGATCTTGACGGTGCCGATGATCATCAGCCGCCCCGCCTTGTCGAGATCGGCGCGGGCGTAGAGCATCTCGCCCTGCCCGGGCCGCAGGAACCGGATCGAGAGGTCCGAGGTGAGCGCCATCGGCTCGATCCGGTCGATCGCCGCCGAGGTGAGATACCACAGCGCCAGGTCGGCGAGGCTGAACTGGACCGGTCCCGGCACGAATCCGCCTGGTCGGAGCCCGTTCTGGTCGATCTTCTGCTCGGCGAGGACATGGGTGGGGGAGACCTCGAGGCACCGGAACGACGACCTCGTGAAGAGGGTGTCCATCGAGTCGTTGAGCTTCTCGGGGGTGAGGGAGAACTCGCTCACAGCCCGAACACCCGTTGGGCGTTGCCGCGCAGGAAGTCGTGCTCGGTGTCGGCGTCGAGACCGAGCTCGTCGAGCCGGGCGAGCGCCTGTGCCGGCATGATCATCGGGTAGTTCGTGCCGAACAACACCTTCGATCGGCCGCGACCCTTCATGTAGTCGACCAGCTCAGCCGGGTAGCGGTGGGAGGTGTAGGCCGAGGTGTCGATGTAGACGTTCGGGTGCTTGTCGGCGACCGCGATCATCTCGGTGGTCCACGGGTAGCCGATGTGACCACAGACGATCACCAGCTCGGGGAAGTCGATGGCGACCTGGTCGATGTAGGGGATCGGCCGCCCGGTCTCCGATGGACGCAGCGGGCCGGTGTGGCCGACCTGGGTGCAGAACGGGATGCCGAGATCGACGCACGCCGTGTACAGCGGGTAGTAGCGGCGGTCGGTGGGCGGCACCTCCCACAGCCAGGGCACGACCCGCAACCCGACGAAACCCTGCTCGACCCGATCGCGCAGCTCGCGAACGGCTTCCATCGGCTTGCGGATGTCCGCGCCGGCGATGCCCTTGAGACGATCGGGCGCCGCCTCGACGAACCCAGCGACGTCGTCGTTGTGGATCATGTCGTCGGCCGGCCCGTACCAGGCGGCGGTGAGTCCGACCGACACGCCGCCCTCGTCCATCATCGCGAGCGTCAGGTCGAGCGGGAGCTCCTCGGTCGGTGTGTCGGTGTTCGTCCAGCGGCGGAGCGAGTCGAACATCTCGTGCTGGGAGTGACGCAGCGTCGGGTGCTGCATCCACACATCGATCACATCGGTCGGCACCGAACTATTCGCTCCAGGCCTTGATCATCTCGATCTGCTTGAGCGGGTCGGGTCCCACCGGACTCACGTTGAGGTGGGTCACCCCGACGTCTTTGAACACCTGGATGCGTTCGCGGACATAGCCCTCGTCGCCGATCAGCGCCGACAGGTCGATGTACTCCTCGGGCACCGCTGCCATCGCCTCGGCCCGCTTGCCCGAGAGGAAGAGGTCCTGGATCTCCTCGGCCTCTTGCTCCCAGCCGTAGCGCTTGAACAGGTCGTTGTAGAAGTTCTTGGTCTTGGCGCCCATGCCACCCACGTAGAAGCCGATCAGGCCGCGAGCTGCGTCGCGCGCTTCCTGGATGTGGTCGCCCTTGCCGATCGCGACGAACTGGCCGGCGATGATCTCCAGCGGCTTCTTCTCCGGATCGCGCTTCGCGTTGCCGGCCGCGAGGGCCTCGCCCCAGACCTGCTCGAAGCGATCGGGCACGAAGTGGATCGTCTGCCAGATGTCGGCCACCTCGGCGGTGAGCTCGACGTTCTTCGGGCCGATCGAGGCGATCGAGATCGGGATGTCGCGCGCCGGCGGACGGTTCATGAACTTCAACGGCTTGCCGAGGCCGGTGCCGCCCTCGAAGGGGAGCGAGTACGCCTTGCCCTCGTGGGTGACCTTGTCGCCGCTCCACACCTTGCGGCAGATGTCGATGGTGTCTCGGGTGCGGGCCATCGGCTTCTCGAACGGCACCCCGTGCTATCCCTCGATGACCTGCGGCCCCGACGTGCCGAGGCCGAGGACGAACCGACCGCCGGACAGAGCATCGATGGTGGCGGCGGTCT
>CAZEML010000113.1:0-13482 GCA_964513285.1 uncultured Candidatus Nemicrothrix sp. | reverse complement strand
CGACACCTGGTTGCTTCGGATGGATGCTCGCCTGGCCCGGATCACCTGATCCGGGCGGAGAGCAGGGCCCGGATCACCTGATCCGGGTGGAGAGCAGGGCCCGGATCACCTGATCCGGGTGCAGATCGGCGCCCGGATCAGACCGGCTTGAAGGCGAGGTGGATCCGGCCGCTGCCGGCCGGGGCCTGGGTGACGATCCAGCCGTCGAAGCTCTCGGGCATCTCCGCTTCGGGGATACCGATCGACCATTCGCCTTCGCCGCCGAGGAGCGTCTTGATGGCGCCGGCGGTGACGTTGGCGAGTTCGGAGATCGCGTCGCGCTTGTCCTGGTCGGTGGGCTCGCCGGTGGCGAAGAACGCTTCGGCGAGGGCCGGGGCTGCGACCGGGTCGGCCTCGAGGTACAGGCCGACTTCGGCGTCGCCCTCGATGACGAGGCGGGCGCCGAAGGGCTGCGCGGCCGGGTCCGGAACGCTGGTCGCAGCTGGGAACGTGAAGCCGGAGAGCACGGTGGTGAGCATCTCGGCGAGTTCGTCGGCGTGGGGCATGGTGAGCTGATCAGACATGGTGGTCTCCTCAGACGGTCTCGGGCTCGAGGACCCCGAGCATGATGAGCTTCTCGCGGATCATCGGAGCGTCCACCGGCTTGACCAGGTAGTCGTCCGCACCGCACATGAGGGCTCGGGCGATCTTTCGAGGGTCCGACTCACTCGACACCATCATGATGGTGGTGTCGGCGTAAGCGCCCTGCTTGCGCACGGCCTTCAACATGTCGAGGCCGTCGAGCACGGGCATGTTCCAGTCGACCAGCATCAGGTCGACGGGATCGTCGGCCTGGAGCTTGTCGAGGGCATCCTGGCCGTGCTCGGCCTCCTCGGTCTCGAATCCCAGGGTTTCCACCATTCGGCGGAGCATCATCCGCTGGGCTCGGGAATCGTCAACGATCATTACTCGCATGTCAGTGCTCCGTGGCTCGGAGGGTTGGGGTTGGGGTCTTGGGGTTCGGGGTCATGGTTCCTCGATCGGTCAGGGGCGGTAGCACTGGCCGCGATCGAAACGCATGGCCTTGAGATGGGTGGCGAGGTTGAGCGTCGTCTCGCTCGAACCGAGGAACAGGTAGCCGTCGTTCTGCAGCACCTCGGTGCGGATCCGCTCGAGGATCGTCGTCTTGGTCTCGGCTGAGAAGTAGATCAAGACGTTGCGCAGGAACACGATGTCGGACTTGGGCACCATCGGCCAGGCCTCGAGCAGGTTGCATTCCTTCGCTTCGATCATGTCGCGCAGCGCGGGCTTGGCCTGCCAGTCGCGCCCGGCCTGGTCGAAGTACTTGACGAGCATCGGGGCGGGGAGGCCACGGTTGACCTCGAACTGGCTGTAGCGGCCTTCGTTGGTCCGGGCGACCATCGTGCGGGAGAGGTCGGTGGCGAGGATGCGAATCCGTCGCGAGGTGACCAGCTCCGGGAAGTGCTCGCTGAGGAGCATGGCGAGGGTGTAGGGCTCTTGACCGCTCGAGCACGCACCACACCAGATGCGGATGGTGGAGGCCGGGCCTCGGGCGGCGAGCAGCTCGGGCATCACCACCTTGACGAAGTCGTCGAAGGGATGGCTGTCACGGAAGAACGACGTCTCGTTGGTGGTGAACGCGTCGACGACGTCGATCTCGAGCTCGCGGCTGCGGCCGGTGCGCAGCGCCGCGATGATCTCGGTGATCGCCTGCATGCCGTGCTGGCGGGCGACCGGTGGGAGGCGAGCCTCCGCGAGGTACTCCTGGCTCGGCTCGAGGACGATGCCGGCCTTGTCGAGGAGCAGCTTGCGCAGCAGGTCGAAGTCGCCGGAGGCGAGTCCGTTGTCGTTCCCGGCGCTCGTGTTGGTGGAGAGGGCGCTGAGGCTCATCGGATGCTCCCTGCGGTGCGGCGTCCGTAGCGGGACAACCAGGTGTCGAGGCGGCCGGGGACCTCGTCGAGCGAGACGATCTCGTTGGCCACGCCGGTCTCGGCGACCGCACGGGGCATGCCCCAGACGACCGAACTGGCTTCGTCCTGAGCGATCACCGAGGCGCCGCGGGCACTCAGGCGACGGGCGCCTTCGGAACCGTCGTTGCCCATGCCGGTCAGCACGACGCACAAGACGTTGCCGCCCCAGATCGACTCAGCGGACTCGAAGAGGATGTCGGCGGCAGGACGACAGTGGTTGACGCGAGGCCCTTCGTTGGTGCCGAGGACCACGCTGGCTCCCCGTTTCTCGACGGTCATGTGCAGTCCCCCGGGGGCGAGGTAGGCCGTTCCTGCCTCGATGGGCATCCCTGCTTCGCCGTGGACGAAGCGGGTGGGTCCCACCTTGTCCAGCCGGGTCGCCAGCATCTCGCTGAAGACCGGAGGGATGTGTTGGACGATCAGCGTCGGCACAGGAGGCGGCTGCTTGAGAGCGCCGAAGACCGACTCGAGGGCGACGGGCCCGCCGGTCGACGAGGCGATGAGGAGGGCATCGATGCGGTTGACGCGGTCGCCGAAGGCCTCGTTGGCCCGTTGGGTGACCCGGGTGGGGAAGGCCGGAGCGATCGGACTGGTGCCCTTTCGGGGCACGAGCGCCTTCAACTTCGGGATCAGCTCTTCCTCGAGCTGAGATGCGACGTCCTTGGTCCGGCCGACGTTCGACGGCTTGCCGACGTAGTCCTTGGCGCCGAGGGAGAGGGCGTCGAGGGCAGCGGCGGACCCCTGGGTGGTCAGGGTCGAGAACATCACCACGGGCAGCTTCGGGCGGACCGTGCGGAGGTTGCGGAGGGTCTCGAGGCCGTCCATGACCGGCATCTCGACGTCGAGGGTCATGATGTCGGGATCGAGGCTTTCGACCTGGCGCAGGGCGTCGGCGCCGTCGCGGGCGGTTCCGCACACTTCGAGACCGGGGTCGCGTTCGATCATCTCGGTGACGATGCGGCGCACCACGACGGAGTCGTCGGTGACCAACACGCGGATGGGGGGCATCAGACGGCCTCCTGCATGGGTTCGGGATCCGACGACGGAGGCGTCACTGCGTCGCGGAGGGCGGATACGTGCGGGTTGAGCCAGCGGCGCACGACGCTGCGGACCACGATGGCGGCGTCGCCGGCCTCGAGGTCCTCGACCAGACGGTCGAGATCTTGGTAGAGCGTGCCGACCGCGGCTTCGAAGGGTCGGCGATCGTTCCAGGCTTTCCATTCCGCGACGGCGGCGTCGCAGAGGTCGGCGGCCGGGACGACCGAGGCGAGGCGGCGAGGGTCGGACCAGTCCGACAGATCTTCGGCGAGGAGGTCGGCGCCGACGGAGGTGCCGCCGGGCACCGCGTCGATCACCAGACGGGCTTCGTCGACCATCGCTCGGATCGCGGCCGGCACCATCGGGGTGGTGAGGATGTAGACCGAGCCGGCCCACAGGTGGAGGCGCTCGACGTCGAGCACCTCCGCGTCGAAGGCGGAGGCGAGCGAGTCGGCTTCGTCACGGTCGCGACCGAGGATGCCGACCGGGCGCGGGGCGTGGCTGAAGGCGGCGAGGGTGCGGGTGGCGACGTCGTCGGTGCCGACGATGACCACCGGGGCGAAGGTCAGGCCTCGCTCCCCGATCGCACGGGAGATGGCGCCGCCGATGTCGGCGCGGCCGGCCGCGATCTCGGTCTGGCGGCGGACCTCGTTGCCGAGGGTCAGGGCGCGGTCGACGGCTTCGGCGAGCAGGGCCGACAGCGCATGGTGTCGGCGGGCTCGTTCCGCCGCCTTGCGGAGCTGGGCCATGACCTGGGTGTCGCCGAGGATCGAGGACTCGAGGCCGGCGGCCGAGCGGAAGAGGTGGGCGATGGCGGCATCGCCGACGAGGGCGAAGCGGCCGGTCGGGTCGTCGTTGGCGTCGACCTGCCGGATGAGACCGTGGAGGAGCTCGACATCGGCCTCGGTGCCGTCGAGGTAGAACTCGGTACCACCTCGAACGGTGAGGAGGAGCAGCCCGGCGCTCGGGCGGCGGTTCGCGAACTCGCGGTGGACGCGCTCGGCGATCTCATCAGCCGTGTCCGGCGATGTCGTCGTCTGCTGGTCAGCGTGGAGACCGAGCAGATGGAGCGAGCGTTCCATGGGCCTGAGACCTTTCGAGCGGGGTGGGCGGGGTGGCCCATGCACAGTCTCGGACGGCCCATCTCCTGCATGAGACGGAGTCCAGGGGAATCCCTGTCGTTCAGCTGGCGAACGGGTCGTCGGCCTCGCCAAGCGTGGCCAGGGTGGCGCTGGGGTCCAGCACCGCGGTGACCTCGCCGGCCGCGACGTGGAGCCCCGTCAGGACTCGACGGGCCGCCGGGATCATCGTCATCGGCGTGGGCTGCAACGCGTCGGTCGCGATGTCGGCCGTGCCGTCGATGTGCTGCACCCGCAGGCCGAGGCGTCCCTCGGGAGTCTCGATGAACAGCACCGGACCCGCATCCAGAGGCTCGTCTTCATCGAGCCCGACCGCAGCCCGAAGGTCGACCACCACGGTGGCGGTTCCCTCGTGGTTCGTGAGGCCGGAGACCGGGCGGGGGGTGAGCGGCGTGCTCGTCGTCGCGACGTCGTCGGAGGTCCCGACGATGCAGGCCTCGGCGATGGCGATTCTCGTGTCGTCGACGGTGACGATTCGGTGGGGTGTGGTCGGCATCGCGTCGCTCATCCGTGATCGGCCAGCGGCGCGGTCTCGGCCTGCTGGATGAGGTCGTCCAGGGTGATCTCGTCGAGGGCCCGACTCCCGATGAGGGGTGACGCGGCGATGCCGATCGTGGTCGGGCCCGCGGGTGTCGGTCGGGGGAAGTGATGTTCGCCCAGAACCTCATCGACGGGGATGCCGAACCGAACGCCGTCGCGTTCGTGCACGATGACCGGGCAGGCCCCACTCCGCGGGCGATGGGGCATGTCGGGCAAGGCGAGGATCGAGATCGGCCCGCGACCATCGTCGGCGGTGGTCGAGCCATCGATGGTGACGAAGCGTCGCGACTCGACCGAAGCCAGCTCGTCGACGAGGGCGGTGGGGATCGTGACCGTGGCGTCGCCGATCCTCGCGGCGAGGACCCGCACCGGGCCGTCTCGGTCCGACCGATCGTCGCCGGACCCGGCACTCCGTCGCCCGGCCGATCCCGCGAGACCGATGGTTCCCACGATCGCCCGGATGTCGACGACGAGCGCGACCTCCCCACTGCCGCAGACGGTCGTCGCGTCGAAGGGTCCCCACGCCGAGAGCTCGACGGGCACCTGGTGGAGGAGCACGGTCTCGTCGCCGAGCCGGCGATCGACGACCAGTCCGAGCGACTCGCCGTCGTGGCCGAGGACGATCACCTCGTGACGCTGTGACGAGGTCGGCTCGAGGCAGAGCACGTCCCGGAGCCACACGAGCGGGACCAACCGGCCGTCGTGTTCCACGACTTCGGCGCCGGCCACGTCGGTGACCAGGGCTCGACGGAGGTCGAGTGTGAAACGGTCGGTGATCGAGGCCCTGGGGAGCGCGTAGACGTCACCCGCGCATCGGACGAGGACGGCATCGAGACGATCGCGCTCGATCGGAAGCGTCCACCGGAGACGCTGACCCGTCTCGCACCGCATCATCTGGAATGCGAGTCCGCGCTGATCGGAGACGCGGCCGAGCGCGTCGGTCGGTTCGAACGCCTCTTCGTCGCACTCCACGTCGACGACGAGATGTCCGTCGGCTCGGTGGGTACGGAGCGAGATGCGGGCGCGAGGCGTGCGGCCCGCTGCCTCGCGGACCTCGGGTGCTTCGATCGCGTGCTCGATCAGCTCGGCGAGCGCAGCGGCGACCGGTTCACGTACCGCGTCGAGCACCGCTTGGTCCACGTGCACGTCGCTCTCGTCCGACAGGTCGAGCTCGACGAGCTTGCCGTGTTCGATCGCGAGGTCGCGGGCGAAGCGGGGCAGTCGCGTCCACGCCTTGGCGATCGGTAGGCGCCGCGTCTGGCCGGCGAGGCTCTGGAGCTCGTCGGTGATGGCGTCGATCGTCTCGGTCACACGAGCGAGCCCGGCCGAGCGGCTGCCGTGGCGTTGGTGGGCGAGCTGGTTGCGGGTGACGAGGAGCTGGTCGGAGAGCCGGGCGAGGTCGGCCAGGACCGTTCGGTCGACCCGGACGGTGTCGTCGCCCAGACGCGGGCTCGCTTCGACCGTCGCCGGCCCGGGCGTTGTCCCCGCGGTGGAGGCTCCAGAGTCGACCGTGGCGAGGCGCCGCAACTCGGCGACGAGATCCGAGAACGAGTTGTGGCCCTCGTCGCCCGTCGTGGCGACGTCGTCGATCACCCGTCGGCTCGCGTCGACCAGGCACAGGAGGGCGTCGATCCCGTCCCGATCGATGCCCGTGCTCTGGGACCGGAGGCCGGCGAGCAGCCCGATACCGGCGTCGGCCAGTTCGGTGAAGCGCGACAGGCCGAGGATTCCCGCCGCGACGCGCAACGTCCGCAGGGAGCGCAGTGCCGCCGCCATGGCGCGGTCGGCCGCGGGCGCCCGTTCGAGCGCCACCAGCTCCCCCTCCAGCCGTTCGAGCGTGTCGCGCCCGGTCGTGACGAAGTCGTCGACGAGACCAGGGTCGAGAGCGTCGGGGGTGTCGGGTGTTCGTTCGGTTCCCGCCATGTCCTTCCGGTCGGCGAACGGCCGGTCACCTTGAGTACTGGGCGTCCGGCACGCTCGGCCACCACCGTCCGTGACCAGGGAGCCGGAGCGGTTGGCGTACGCTGCCCGCCATGAGCGAAGACCGCGTCTCTGAGACCTTCGACCCGACCCGCTGGCGTGCGGTCGAGGATCCCGGCCCCCTCCACGACATCACCTACCACCGAGCGATCGATCAAGGCACCGTCCGGATCGCGTTCGACCGACCCGAGGTTCGCAACGCCTTCCGTCCCGGCACCGTTGACGAGCTGTACCGCTGCCTCGACCACGCGCGGATGACGAGCGACGTGGGCTGCGTGTTGCTCACCGGCAACGGGCCGTCCCCGAAGGACGGCGGCTGGGCGTTCTGCTCGGGCGGCGATCAACGCATCCGTGGTCGCTCCGGCTACCAGTACGCAGAGGGCGAGACCGCCGACACGGTGGAGCCGGGCCGGGCGGGCCGCCTGCACATCCTCGAGGTGCAACGCCTCATCCGAACCATGCCCAAGGTCGTCATCGCCGTCGTCCCCGGGTGGGCGGTGGGCGGCGGCCACAGCCTGCACGTGACCGCCGACCTCACGTTGGCGAGCGAGGAACACGCGATCTTCAAGCAGACCGACACCGACGTCGCCAGCTTCGACGGCGGGTACGGGTCCGCCTACCTGGCTCGCCAGATCGGCCAGAAGCGAGCGCGCGAGATCTTCTTCCTCGGCATGAACTACTCCGCCCAGGAGGCCTTCGACATGGGCATGGTCAACAAGGTCGTGCCGCACGCCGAACTGGAGGCGGTCGCGCTCGAGTGGGGAGCCGAGATCAACAAGAAGAGCCCGACGGGCCAGCGCATGGCGAAGTTCGCGATGAACCTCGTCGACGACGGGCTGGTCGGCCAGCAGGTCTTCGCGGGCGAGGCGACGCGCCTGGCCTACATGACCGATGAGGCGGTCGAAGGCCGCGACGCCTTCCTCGAGAAGCGCGACCCGGACTGGTCGGCGTTCCCCTGGTACTTCTGAATCGATGAGCGGGCTCGACGATCGCGATCTCGTCCTCCGGTTCTGGAAGCCCTACGACTGCCTCACCGCGTTCACCGACCGCGACGGGCGGGAGACCCTCGCCGACCACATCGACGTCCCCGACGTCTACCCCGCCGGCCGCCTCGACCGCGACAGCGAAGGGCTGCTGCTGCTCCCCCGCGACAAACGGCTTCGTGGCGATCTGACCGACGCGACGATCGGCCATCCCCGCACCTATCTCGTGCAGGTGGAGGGCATCCCCTCTGACGACGCACTCCATCATCTGGCCACTGGCGTCGACCTCAAGGACGGCCGGACCCGGCCCGCGACCGCCCGCTTCCTTCCGACCACGCCCGACCTCCCGCCGCGGCCGGTCCCGATCCGGGTGCGCAAGTCGGTGCCGGACTCGTGGATCGAGCTCACCCTCACCGAGGGAAAGAACCGCCAGGTCCGCCGGATGACGGCCGCAGCTGGTCATCCCACCCTGCGCCTCGTGCGCATCGCGATCGGACCGATCACCCTCGAAGGGCTGGCTCCGGGCGAGTGGGATGCCATCACCGCCGAGGAGCGGGCCGAGTTGCGCGACGGGCTCAGCGGTCGTCGAGCCGCCAATCGATCGGCGTCTGGCCGGCGGCCTCGAGGGCGGCGTTCGCGGCGCTGAAGGGACGACTCCCCAGGAACCCGCGATGCGCGGACAGCGGCGACGGATGGGGTGACTCGATGATCGTGTGGCGGCGCTGATCGACCAGCGTCTTCTTCTTGCGGGCGTGTGAACCCCACAGCACGAACACCACGTGCTCGTCGCGTGCCCCGACCGCCCGGATCACCTCGTCGGTGAAGGTCTCCCATCCCTGGCCCTGGTGGCTCGCAGCCTGATGGGCTCTCACGGTCAAGGTGGTGTTGAGCAACAGCACGCCCTGGCGAGCCCAGGGGCGAAGGTCTCCCGAGGCGGCGGGCGGGATCCCGAGATCGGCGTCGAGCTCCTTGAAGATGTTGACGAGCGATGGCGGCTGTCGGACCCCTGGGTTGACGCTGAAGCACAGACCGTGGGCCTGGCCGGGGCCGTGGTACGGATCCTGGCCGAGGATCACCACCTTGACGTCGGCGAACGCGGTCAGGTGCAGGGCGGCGAAGACGTCGTCGTGGGGCGGGTACACCTCGTGCGCGGCCCGCTCCGACGCGACGAACTGCATCAGCTCGGGCCAGTAGGGCTTGTCGAACTCGCCCCGGAGGATCGGGTTCCAGTCGGTGGTGGCGGCCATCGGCGCCGATCGTAGAGCGCCGGACCCTCAGACGGGTCGGTCACCGATGATGCTGGCTCGCTCCATGATCCGAACATCCGGGTAGTAGTCGCTGAGCGCGTAGTGCTGCACGATCCGGTTGTCCCAGAAGGTGACCTGGTTGGGCTCCCAGCTCACGCGGTACTGGTACTCCATGATCGCCGCACGTGAGATCAGGTAGCGAAGGAGCTCGTTGCCCTCGTCCTCGTCCATGCCGACGACGTGGGAGGTGAAGTAGGCGTTGACGTACAGCAGCTTGCGACCGGTCTCGGGATGGGTGCGCACGATCGGGTGGTGCACGATCGGGTACTGCTCACGCATCTCGGCCTTCTTGGCGTCGTCGACGAAGTGGCCGAACGCGAGCGTGTAGTCGTGGGCGGCCTGCAGGCCGTCGAGCCGTTCCTTCATCTCGTCGTCGAGGCCGTCGTAGGCCGCGGCCATGTCGGAGAACGCGGTGTCGCCACCGGTGGCGGGTACGTGGATCGACCGGAGGATGGCGCCCATCGAGGGCTCCTCGCGCCAGGTCACGTCGTGGTGCCAGCCGTTCTCGAACCCGCTGGCTTCGACGCCCTTCTCGAAGCGAACCAGCTCGGGGTGGTCTTCGCTGCCCATCAAGAAGGGATGGACCTCGAGCTCGCCGAATCGGCGGGCGAACTCGACATGCTCGGCCCCGGTGATGTCCTGGTTGCGGAAGAACACGACTTTGTAGTCGAGCCAGGCTCGCCGGATCTCGGCGATGACCTCATCGGGAAGGTCGCCACTCAGGCGGACGCCGCTGATCTCGGCGCCGAGGGTCACGCCCTTGGGCGTGACGGTGATGTGGTCGTACGTCGGGTTGGAGAGGCGAGCCCGCTCGTCGGCGACGTGCACGACCGGCCCGAGTTCGACGCCGAACTTCTTGATCTGCACCCGGCGGGGAACGATCCGGGCGATCGGATCCTTGGTCTTGGGGTCGGCGGTGGTCATGGGGTGGCCTCCTGGCCGGCGCGGAGACCGGCGATCAGTTGGGTGGTGGTGCGAAGGAAGAGATCGTCGCCGTCGAGCGGGCCGAAATGGGGTGCGTGCGCCACCAGATGGGGATAGCGCTCGCCCGCGTCCGCGAGGGCGGTGTCGAGCCCGCCCCGGCTGCCGGGCATCGTCTCGAAGGTGTTGGCGACGAGGGCGGCACCGACGACGTGCCAGAACAGGATCCGGAAGGCGTCGACCGCCTCGGCGGGGGTGCGGGTGACCTCGGCCATGAGTTCGAGGCCGCGGTCGAGCGCCCCGAGCAGGCCGGCGGTGAGCTGATCGCCGTCGGCGACGAGGCGCAGCGTCGCCCGGTCGGCGAGCAAGTGGTGACGGAGGCTCACCGCGAGGGCCAGGACCTGGTCGGCCCACGCGCCATCGACGGCGGGGGCTTCGTAGTCGGCCAGTCCCGCCGCGGCGACGGCGTCGAGCAGCGCCTCTTTGTTCTCGAAGCGCAGGTAGATGGTCATCGGGTTGACCTCGAGGGCCGCGGCGAGCCGGCGCATGCTGAAGCGGTCGAGCCCGTCGCGTGCGATGAGGTCTCGAGCGACGCTCACGATCTGTTCCGGGGAGAGGTCGAGAGCCGGCACGACGCCAATATACACCGTATATCCAGGTCCGTGAAGCCGCCGACCCCGCGGGTTACGCTCCCGCGGTGCAGCAGCTCGCCATCGTCGTCGGCATCGTGATGGTCCTGTCGGTGCTGGCCGACATGGTCAACACCCTGGTCACGACCCAGACCCGACGAGGGCGCTTCTGGCTCACGAGCATCCTCTACCTGCGGGCCTGGGCCGTCCTGCGGTTCGTCGTCACCCGTATCAGCAGCGAGCGTCGGCGGGAGATGATCCTCGGCACGTTCGCGCCCGTCTCGGTCCTGCTCCTGCTGTGCGCCTGGATCATCCAGCAGGTAATCGGGTTCGGGCTCATCTGGTGGGGGCTCGACAGCATCAGCGGTGCCGACACCCTGGCCGACGAGATCTACTACTCCGGCGTCGTCTACTTCACCCTCGGCTTCGGCGAGCTCGTACCGGTCGAGACCATCCCGCGGTACGGCGCCCTGATCGAGGCGTTCAGTGGCGTACTCACGACCGCGCTGGTGATCGGCTACCTCCCGTCGCTGTACAGCGCCTACAGCGAACGCGAACGCCAGCTGATGATGCTCGACGACGGCAGCGAGGGCCGGATCACGCCCACCAACCTCGTCTTGAGCCGATGTCCAGACGGTGACCCGACCCCCCTCAACGGCTTCTTCAAGGAGTGGGAGACCTGGATCGCCGGGGTCATCGAGACCCACAGTGCCTTCCCGATGCTGATGCTGTTCCGCTCGAAGCACCCTGGGCAGCACTGGGTCACCGCCCTCGGCTTGGTCGCCGACGCGGCTCTCCACGCCCAGCTGATCGAACAGACCCGCAACCGCGAGGCCTACTGGTGCCTGCGGCGGGCGATCATCCTCTTCGACCAGCTCACCGACGGCGTCGATCTGTCCGAGTACGAGGCCGAGTGGGCCGAGCAGGTGCGCCTCACCGACACCGAAGGCGGCGACGGGCTGCTGCGCACGCTCTACGCCGACCTCGAGGCGGCCGGGTTCGACCTCATCCCCTACGAGGAGGCCCGTGTCGTCGCCCGGGAGCTGCGCTCACCCTGGGCGCCCCAGATGGAGTTCCTCATCGACGGGCTCGCCGCGCCGCGCGGCTTCTGGGGCCACACCGTCGGCCACAAGCTCGGTGTCGGCCGCGCCGTCGAGGACGAGACGCGACCCGGCGCGCCGAGCTGATCGGCGATCCCCCGCCGGTCGCGCTCCTGATGCGATGATCTGGGAGTGAGCGACTACATCGACGTGGACACCGAGGAAGCCTGGCTCAGCGACGACGATCTCGAGACCGTTCGCGGTCGCGTGCCGATGGTCTATGTCGACGCCGTGCCCGTTCGCGTCGACAGCATCGGCGAGGTCACCCACATCGGTCTGCTGCTGCGAGCGATGGCCGACGGCACGGTCAGCCGCGCGCTCGTGACCGGACGCGTGTTGTTCGGCGAACGGATCCGGCATGCGGTGCTGCGCCACCTCGAGAAGGATCTCGGCCCGATGGCACTCCCCCGCCTCCCGGCCAACCCGACCCCGTTCACCGTCGCGGAGTACTTCCCCGACCCGTCGATCTCGGGGTACCACGACCCCCGCCAGCACGCCGTGAGTCTGGCCTTCGTCGTCCCGATCGACGGCGAGGCGTCGCCGTCCGCTGACGCCCTCGACCTCGCGTGGGTCACGCCGGAGGAGGCGATGAGCCCCGAGGTGCGCGCGGAGATGACCGGTGGCCACGATCGCCTCCTGCGGCTCGCTCTGGCCCACGTCGGTCAGCTGCCCTGACCCGGGTTGTGACGTTCGCCGCCCGAGTGCGGGTTCGGTCGCGCCACGCGGCAACCTAGAGACATGGAACACCGCGACATCATCGTGATCGGTGGCGGCCCCGCCGGGGCGGCCGCAGCGATCCGGGCGGCGCGCGCCGGCGTGTCGGTGACGGTGTTCGAGAAGGGCGAGCGCGGCCGCGACAAGGTGTGCGGTGATGGCCTGACGCCACGAGCGGTCGCCGCGCTCAACGAACTCGACGTCGATCTCGCCGACGCCCATCGCATCGACGGGCTGCGCATGATCGCCGGCAACACCCGACGTCAGCTGCCGTGGCCCGACAACGGCCGCTTCGCACCCCACGGGGCGGTGTGGCCGCGTCGACGGCTCGACGAACGCCTGATCACCCTGGCCGAAGAAGCGGGTGCCGAGGTCGTCTTCGGCACCGAGGCACTCCCGACGCTGGGCGACGACGGCGAGGTCACCGGCGTCGAAGCCGCAGGCGTCCGATGGAGCGCCGACCTGGTGATCGTCGCCACCGGTGCCCCGGGGGCGGTCGCCCGCATGCTCGGCGCCGAACGCGACCCGAACGAGCCGTTCGGGCTCGCGATCCGCACCTACGCCGAGTCGCCGCGTCACGCCGATCGGCACCTCGAGGCGTGCCTCACCCTGAAGGACGAACACGGCACCGCGGTGCCGGGCTACGGCTGGATGTTCCCGGCCGGCGACGGCACCGTCAACATCGGCGTCGGCGCACTGTCGACGATGAAGGGCTTCAAGAAGCTCAACCTCAACAAGCTGCAGGACAGCTACCGGAGCCTCGTCACCGACGAGTGGGATCTCGGTCCCGACCTCGAACGACCACGCGCCTGGAGGCTCCCGATGAGCGCACTCAAGCGCCACGGTGCCGGCTGGGTCGCGATCGGCGATGCCGCCGGGCTCGTCAACCCGATGAACGGCGAGGGCATCGACTACGGCCTCGAGTCCGGCATGCTCGCCGCCGATCTCTTCGTCGCCGACCCGGCGACCGCCCCGGTCGAGTACGACCGCCTGGTCGGCCAGCGCTTCGACGCCTTCTTGCGCACCGGCCGTCGGTTCAGCTTCCTGATCGGCCATCCCTGGATCCTGCGGTCGGGCCTCCGGCTCGCTGTCGGCACGCAGAAGATCGCCGACATCACGCTGCAGGTCATGGGCAACCTCGTCGACGACCAGACGCCCGGA
>CAZEML010000112.1:0-13565 GCA_964513285.1 uncultured Candidatus Nemicrothrix sp. | reverse complement strand
GGTCGACGACCCGGGCCGGTTCACCGACGACCTCCCCGCGTGGGCCGGCGAGAACGTGCTCGAAGCCAACAGCGGCATCATCCAGCCCCTGCGCGAGACCGGGCAGCTCGTCCGCCACGACAGCTACACCCACAACTACCCGCACTGCTGGCGCACCGACACGCCGATCATCTACAAGGCGATGCCGTCCTGGTACGTGAAGGTCACCGACATCCGCGACCCGATGCTCGAGACCAACCAGGAGATCAACTGGGTTCCCGGCCACATCCAGAACGGCCGCTTCGGCCAGTGGCTCGAAGGCGCTCGCGACTGGTCGATCAGCCGCAACCGCTTCTGGGGTTCACCGATCCCGGTGTGGGTCAGCGACAACCCCGAGTACCCGCGCATGGACTGCTACGGCAGCCTCGACGAGCTCGAGGCCGACTTCGGCGTCCGCCCGACCAACCTGCATCGCCCCTACATCGACGAACTGGTGCGCCCCAACCCCGACGACCCGACCGGTCAGTCGATGATGGTGCGCGTCCCCGAAGTCCTCGACTGCTGGTTCGAGTCCGGGTCGATGCCGTTCGCTCAGGTCCACTACCCGTTCGAGAACAAGGACTGGTTCGACGAGCACTTCCCCGCCGACTTCATCGTGGAGTACATCAACCAGTCGCGTGGCTGGTTCTACACCCTCCACGTGCTCGCGACGGCGCTGTTCGACCGCCCGGCCTTCCAGAACGTGATCTGTCACGGCATCCTGCTCGCCGACGACGGCGCCAAGCTGTCCAAGAAGCTCCGCAACTACACCGAGCCGGAGCTGATCTTCGAGAACCAGGGCTCCGACGCACTGCGGTGGTACTTCATGTCCACCAACATCGTGCGGGGCGGCGACACCCGGATCTCCGACCAGGCGATCGACGACGTCGTCCGCCAGGTCATCCTGCCGATCTGGAACGCCTATTCGTTCTTCACCCTCTACGCGAACGTCGAGGGGCACCGGGCGAGCTTCACGCCGGATCCGGGGCCCGACGCTGATCTGTTGGATCGCTACATCCTCGCCAAGACGAGCGACCTCGTCACCGAGGTCGAGTGCCGCATGGACGAGTACGACCTGCCGGGCGCAGCGATGGAGATCCAGTCGTTCATCGACGCGCTCAACAACTGGTACATCCGCCGCAGCCGCGACCGCTTCTGGGGAACCGGTGATGGTGGTGCCGATCTCGCCGGCCTCGACACGCTCTACACCGTGCTCGTGAGCTTGGTGCAGGTCGCCGCGCCCTTCTTGCCGATGATCACCGAAGAGATCTGGACCGGGCTGTGCAACGGCGACGACGCCATGCCGTCGTCGGTGCATCTCTCGGACTGGCCGACCGCGGAGGACTACACCGACGACGCCGCCCTCGTCGCGGCGATGGATCGCCTGCGCGACGTCGCCTCGACCGGCCTCCGTCTTCGTGAGGATCAGGGCTTGCGGGTTCGCCTACCGTTGGCGTCGGTCACCGTCGCCGGCCGCGACGCCTCCACCCTCGAGCCGTTCGCCGAACTGCTGCGCGACGAGCTCAACGTGAAGGCCGTGCACGTCACCGAGGAGATCGGTGGGCTCGCCACCTTCATCCTCCGTCCCGACGGCAAGGCGCTCGGCCCCCGCCTCGGCAAGGACGTCCAGGCCGTGTTCGGCGCCGCCCGTTCGGGCGACTGGACCGCCAACGACGACGGCACCGTCGAGGTCGGTGGCCACACCCTCCAGCCCGACGAGTACGAGCTCGCGCTCGAGTCGCCCGAGGGTGTCGTCGCCGCGGCCCTCCGATCCAACGATGCCGTGGTCACCCTCGACACCGATGTGACCGCCGAGCTCGAAGCCGAAGGCCTGGCCCGCGACGTCGTCCGTGAGATCCAGACCGCCCGCAAGGCCGAGGACCTCGTCGTCACCGACCGCATCGACATCTGGATCGACGTCGCCTCCGACGCCGTGGCCGCGGCCATCGGCACCCACGAGGGCTACATCGCCGAGCAGGTGCTCGGCACGTCGATCACGATGGGGGCAGGCGCCGACGACCTGACGGTGCACGACGCCAAGGTCGGCGGCGACGTCCTGCGGTTCTCGCTGAAGGTCAGCTGATCTCGTCACGCCGACCAAGCACGAGTCAGCTCCGGGCCCCGGGCATGTTGGCGACGATGTAGTTGACGATGTCGTCGGGGTTGCGGGACTGCATCATCAACTCGCCGGGGCCGGTGAAGACGAACACGAGGCCCTCGCCCGTCTTGGCCGACTTCATCAGCGACTCGCTCGCCCGCTTGAGCTCCATCTGCACACTCTCGGCGAACGCGACCATGTGATTGGTGTCAACGATCACCTGCTGGCCCGGCTGCAACTCGAATCGGTCGAGTGCGCCGTACGTCGACAGCACGACCTTGCCCTGCCCGCTGGCCCGCAGCAGGAACCCACCTTCGCCGCCGATCAGATTGCGCATCCCGCCCCACTGGGTGTCGATCTCGACGCCCTGCTCCGCGCAGAGGAACGACCCCTTCTGGATCAGGAGCGGGGTCTCCGGGGTGACGTCGAAGACGGTGATGTCGCCGGGCAACGACGGCGCGAAATCGATCCACCCGCCGTGTGCGGCCGCCGTCGCCGTCGTGATGAAGAGCGACTCGCCGCCGAGCACGCTGCGCTTCAGCCCCTTCATGAGGCCGCCCTCGATCTTGGCGTCGAGGTCGGTGTCGGCCGCCATGGCCATCATGGCGCCGGACTCGGCGCGGATCGCTTCGGACGGACCGAGGATGGCGCGAGCCACCGAGAACGACGGGTTGTGACGCAGCTGGATCTCCATGCGGCGATCGTAGATCGCTAGCGTCGGGCCATGGGCTCGGCTCGCGTCTCGCTGCACACGCCGGGGCGCGCCGACGCCGCCGACTTCCTCGCGGCGGTCGCCGCGAGCACCGAACTGCACCACCCGTGGGTCTTCCCGGCGAACGACCATCGGCGCTATCTCGCCTACGCCCGGACCCGCCGCCGCAACGACCAGTGGGGCGTGCTCGTACGCGCCGTCGACGACGGCCGCCTCGTCGGCGTGATCAACATCAACAACATCGTCCGGGGCGGCATGTTGAGCGGCGCGCTCGGGTACTACGCCTTCACCGGGAGCGAGGGCCGGGGCCTGATGGCCGAGGCCCTCGGGCAGGTGATCGACACCGCCTTCGACCCGCACGAACTCGGCCTCCACCGGCTGGAGGCCAACATCCAGCCGGCCAACGAGGCGAGCACCCGACTCGTGCAACGCCTCGGCTTCCGGCACGAAGGGTTCTCGCCCGCCCTGTTGTTCATCGACGGCGACTGGCGCGACCACGACCGGTGGGCCATCACGACCGACCTGTGGAAGGGTTCGAAGCATGGCTGACCCACGTATCGCCCTCGTCACCGGCGGCGCCCGCGGCATCGGCCCCGCGGTTGCCCGCCGCCTCCACGCGCAGGGCCGCCGGGTGGCGATCGCCGACCTCTTGACCGATGAAGGCGCCGAGTTGGCCGACGAACTCGACGGCCGCGCCTACCGGTGCGATGTGACCGACTCCGACGGGGTTCGAGACCTCGTCAACGCGGTCGAGACGGACCTCGGACCGATCGACGTGCTCGTGAACTGCGCGGGCTACGACCGCTTCGTGCGCTTCGTCGACACCGACGAGGACTTCTGGGACACGATCATCGACATCAACTACAAGGGCACGTTGCGCACCTGCCACGCCGTTCTGCCCGGCATGACCGACCGGGGATGGGGGCGCATCGTCAACTTCGCCAGCGACGCGGCGCGGGTCGGCAGCTCGCTCGAGTCGGTCTACGCCGGGGCCAAGGCCGGCGTCATCGGCTTCACCAAGACGATCGCCCGCGAGACGGTGAAGAAGGGCGTGACGTGCAACGTCGTGTGCCCGGGCCCCACCGACACGACCCTCATCCGGGAGATGGGTGAGCAGGGCGACCTCCCGGCGAAGATCGTCGGTGGGCTCGACCGGGCGATGCCGATCGGCCGCATGGCGCAGCCCGACGAGATCGCGTACGGGGCGACGGTCTTCACCCACGACGACGCCAACTTCATCACCGGCCAGACCCTGTCGGTGAGCGGTGGTTTGACCATGGCGTGAGCGGGTCGAATCAGCCTCGAAATCGCCGAGGGCGGCCGACCACGGCTCGATAGCGTCCCGGGATGCCGTACCAGCTCGCGGCGCTCATCGCCGCCGGCATGTGGGCCACGTCCAGCATCATCGCCACCGACGTCGTGCGGCGGATCGGCGGACCCCGGTTCACCCGGATCCGGATGCTGGTCGTCTGCGTTCTGCTCACCGCCATCGTCACGATCCGCGGCGGATGGTCGACCCTCGCGGTCGAGGACCTCTGGCTGGTCGGGATCTCCGGGCTCGTCGGCCTGACGATCGGCGACATCGCCCTGTTCACCGCGATGTCCCAGATCGGGCCGCGTCGCACCTCGGTGCTGTTCACCGCGAACGCGCCCATGGCCGCGATCGGTGGGGTCTGGTTGTTCGGCGAGACGTTCGACCTCGTGTCGGGCACCGGCGCGGTGCTCACCGTCGTCGGGATCCTGCTCGCGGTGGTCTACGGCAACCGGGCCGGCGCCACCGACACGTTCGAGAAGATCGAGGGCTCACTCCCGATCGGCGCGTTCTGGGGCTTGATGGGCGCAGTCGGCCAGGCCGCCGGAGCCCTCGCGGCCAAGCCGATCCTCGACGACGGCGCGGACACCCTCGCCGTCGCGGCGACCCGCGCGATCATCGCCACCGTCGCGATGTGGATCGTCGCCCGCCCGACCGACGCCCATCTCGGCGCCACCCGGCGAGGCGCGATCACCCGTCGAGACTGGGTGATCATCGTCATCAGCGGCACGATCGCCATGGTGATCGGCCAGTCGTTGGTGCTCTACGCGCTCGGCGAAGGCGACGCCGGCATCACCACGATCCTGTCGTCGACCACCCCGGTCCTGTTGCTCCCGGCGCTGTGGGTCCTGACCCGCCGTCCCCCCACGCTCGGCGCCTGGATCGGGGCAGGCCTCTCCGTCATCGGCACATCCCTGCTGATCTGACGATCCCTGCTCTAGCGTGCTCGCCATGCGGATGCGGATGATGGCGATCGGTTCGTGCCTCGCGCTGGCGGCGACGGCATGTGGAGGCGGAGACAGCGGCGAGGACGAACCCGTCGCGGCGGAGCCCGAAGCGACGGCCGACGCCGTCGAGGAGACGACGACCACCGCCGCGGCGGCTGCGGACGAACCGGCCGAGACCACCACCACGACCAGCACGACCACCACGACCACGACCACGACGATCCCGGCGAGCACCCTTCCGGCGACGACGGTCACCGATCTCCCCGACCTCGTCGTGACCTGGGGGAACGGCACCGGCGACCCGCTCGACCTCGCCCAGCGGATCATCGGATTCCCGCTCGAGGTCGCGCCGCCCGGCGACACGGCCCCCGCCGACCTCGACCTCCGCCTCCGCACCAGCGATCCGTCGGTGTGGCGGTGGGAGTGGTTCTACCGGGCGTTCAGCACGCCGGGTTCGGTCCAAGACATCGACACCGAACTCCCCGAAGGCGGACCCGGCACCATCGAGGGCCGGCTCTACTACGACCCGCTGTTCGAGAGCCTCGGCTGGCGCAACGTCGCTCAGGTCATCAGCGACCCGAGCAGCGGGGGTGGCGGACCCCAGTCGGTCAACTGGGCCTACGAGGACAACGACGGGGTCCTCGTGATCGGCACCCTGGAAACCGAACCGACCTCCGCTCGCGCCTGGGTCGACGAGGACATCGGCTTCGGCCCGACCGAAGGCACGCCCGGCCATCAGATCGAGATCAACGTCCTGACCCCGGTCGGCACCGTCCCGGTTCCGCTCATCGACTCGCTGCTCACCCAACTCCCCGCCGTCGACGGCTCGCTGCGCGATCTCGCGTTCCGGACCTTCACCCGCTCGGCCGACAGCTTCGACGCCGAAGAGGGACTGCGGTACTTCGAACTCGACCTCGAGTGGTCGGTCTCGGCGGCGAGCCCCGACGCCGCGGGCGAGGCGTACCTTGCCGCCCTGCCGGGCACCGTGCTCCAGGAAGGTGAGGAGAGCTTCTTCGACGAAGGGTTCATCGAGGTCCGCCCGCCGTCGACCGGCGGCTTCCGGGACTGGACCCAGTCGGTGATCCTGCTCGACCGCTACCCGGGCTCGATCTCCATGGACCTCGAGGACGACGGGTCGATCACGGCGACCCTCGAACTGACCCTCGAACCCAACCGCGAGGTGCTGCAACTCCCCGCCGAGTAGGGCGGCTCGAGGCAAACAGGTACGTCGCCGAGGCGCGACCTGTCGAAAACGGAAATAGGTCTATAGTCCTAGGGCCGGGCGGTCGAAGGACCCATCGTGACTCTGACCGCATCAGACGCCCGCCATCTCCTGCGGCGCGCCGGCTATGGCGGCCTCGACGCCGAGGTCGCCAATCTCGTCGGCAAAACCCGCACCGTCGCCGTGAATCTCGCCACCTCGACGGCGGGGAGAACCACCGCCGACGACGTGCCATCGGTGGCGGGGACCAGCCGCACCTCCGAGCGGCGCATGCTCGCCCGCTGGTGGGTCGACCAGATGGTCAACTCGCCGGCGCCGATCGCCGAACGGCTCACCTACTTCTGGCACAGCCACTTCGCGTGCACATCGGATCGGGTGCGAGACCAGCGCAACATGCGCAACCAGCACTGGTTGTTCCGCCAGTACGGGCTCGGCGCCTTCAAGCCGATGCTCGACCGCGTCTGTGTCGACCCGGCGATGCTGATCGACCTCGACAACGCCTCCAACGTCGCCGGCGACGAGCAGGAGAACTTCGCCCGCGAGTTGATGGAGTTGTACACGATCGGCAACGGCATGTTCTCCGAGGACGAGGTCATCGCCATGGCCCGGGCCTGGACCGGCCACAACCTCAAGGACGGCGCCAAGCCGCCGGAGTACCAGTTCCACTCCAACCGCCACGACAAACACGAGAAGACCCTGTTCGGCATCACCCGAGACTGGGACGGCCCCGAAACGATCAACGAACTCGTCAACGGTGCTCGCAAGGACCAGACCGCGTGGTTCATGGCGACGAAGCTCTGGCGGGAGTTCGGTGACCCCGGCTGGGCGTCCGCGGAACTGATCACCCACCTGGCCGATGTCTGGAAGGCCAACGACGGCAGCGCGCTCGAGGTCGTTCGGGCGATCTTCATGCGTGACGAGTTCTGGTTGGCCGAACGGCGCTACGCGGTCGTCAAGCAGCCGATCGCCTGGATCGCCGAACTCGAGCGCCGCACCGGTGTCCGCCTCAACGACGGACGCCTCGACGGCCGTGGCTCGGTGATGGGCCAACAGCTCTTCCTGCCGCCGTCGGTCGCCGGCTGGGGCCACAACACCGCCTGGCTCTCGGCCGCGGCGGTGCTCGGCCGAGCCCGCACCGTGCGAGAGATCGGCGACGCCGTGCAGAAGTCCGGCTTCTTCACCGGACTCCGGGACCAGAGTGCCGCCGACGGCGCCGACCGGATCCTCTCCGCCTTCGGCGTCCCCGACGCCAGCAGCCAGACCCGCACCGTCGTCACCAACTGGTGCACGACCGCCAAGAACGAACTCAACGACTACTGGATGGAACGAGAGGCCGTTCGCTTCGGCGCACTGCTTCCGGAGGTGAACCTCGCATGACCCTCACCCTCACCCGCCGCGGTTTCCTCGGCGCGTCCGGGGCCACCGGACTCGCCGCCACCCTGCCGCTCTCGGTACTCGCCCAGGCCGCCGGCGCCGCACCCCCCGGCCCCAACGACGGCATCTTGTTGACGATCTTCCTGCGCGGCGGGAACGACTCGCTCAACACGTTCGGGCCGTTCGGCAACGGCACCTACAACGACCAACGCCTCTCGCTCGCCATCGACCCCGGATCGGCCCACGCAGCCGGCAACGGGCTCTACTTCCATCCATCGCTGAGCTACCTCCACCAGCGATGGCAGAACGGTGACGTCGCGGCCATCCCGGCGATCGGCGAACCCAACAACGACCGCAGCCACTTCTCCTCGACGTCGACGTGGATGAGCGGCCGCCTCCCCGGCGAGAACCAGTCGACCGGCTGGATGGGCCGCTGGCTCGACGCCCAGGGCGACGACGTCCTCGGGGCGAGTGTCGACGGCGGATCACCCAAGCAGATCCGAGGCGTCAACGCGAGCGTCGTCGGCGTGAGCCGCAGCAAGGGCAACCTGTTGCCGACCGGTTCGCGTGAACAAGCGGTCAACGTGGCGCTGCGACGCCACGACGGTGGTGGGTTGAGCCCGATGGGCGACGCGTTCGGCGCGGCGCTCGGCGACGCCGCCCGCTTCTCCACCGACCAGCTCCCGCTCTACGCCGAAGGCGTCGTTCGGAGCGACGACCGGTTCACCGCTGATCTCCAGCGCGCCGCCCACCTGCTCAACCTCGGGCTCGGCGTGCGATGCGTCTCCGCCACCCTCGGCGGCTTCGACACTCACTCCGACCAAGCCCCGCGTCACACCGAACAGCTCGCGTCGCTCGACGGGGGCCTGCGCGGCTTCTTCGACACCCTGCTGCCGTCGCTGCACGGGCAGACGACCGTCGTGATCGTCTCGGAGTTCGGCCGTCGCCTCCGTCGCAACAACTCCAACGGAACCGACCACGGCTCCGCCGGCTGCGCATTCGTCATCGGCCAACGCGTCAAGGGCGGCCTGATCGGTGGCTACCCGTCACTGACCGACGTCACCCGGCGCGGCGACCTCAAGTTCGGCGTCGACTTCCGCAGCCTCTACGCCACCGTGCTCGACACCTGGCTCGACGCCGACCCCGACCAGATCCTCGGCAGCAACCCGGGCACCCTCAACGGCTTGTTCGCCGGCGGGCCGAGCGGCACCGGTCTCGCCGGGTTCCTCGATGTCGACGGCGGCCGCTACTACGCCGGCGCCCTCCAGTGGGCGGTCGACAAGGGCATCATCAACGGCACCAGCCCGACGACCTTCGACCCGCACCGGGCGATGAACCGCGCCGAGTTCGCCACCATCTTGTGGCGCGCTGCCGGCGAGCCGGACCCGAGTGGCGCCAACCCGTTCCGGGACGTGCCGAACAACACCTGGTACACCAACGCCGTCGTCTGGATGGTCGAGCAGGGCATCACCACCGGCACCAGCGCCACCACGTTCGAACCGACCCGCACGCTCACCCGGGCCGAGTGCGCGACGTTCATGTGGCGAGCGCGAGGACGCCCCAGCGTCGCGACGGTGCAGAACTTCGACGATGTCGCGGGCGGACGGTTCTACACCGGAGCCGTCGCCTGGATGTCCGCCGAAGGCATCACCACCGGCACCAGCCGGACGACCTTCTCGCCGCACGACCCCGTCGACCGCGCCCAGGCCGTCACCTTCCTGCACCGCGAACAGACCCGCGCGGCTTCCTAGCCGCCATCCGGCGGAACCGCCTCCGATTCCCGTGGAACCAGCCTCTAGTCGACGCGGCGTCCGTCTTCGACGAGGTTGATCTCGTAGAGGACCTTGTCGAGGGCGTCGCTCGCCGCCATCGCGCTGTAGCGCAGCGGGTTGTCGGCGGTGACCGTGCTCGCCATCGGCGTGAGGATCGTCCACGGGGTCGGATGGGCGAACTGCACCACCGAGTACCGGTCGCCCTGCTGGCCGTCGCCGGAGACCACCCGGTGGATGCCTGACGGGATCATGCCGTTGCTCAGCCGTTCGAGCATCAGACCGGTGTTGATGATCGCCGACCCCTCCGGCGGGGCGACGTCGGCCCAGCCACCGTCGTCGGTCTTGAGCTGAAGACCCGCCGCGGTCGCCCGCGGCAGCGCGGTGATCAGGTTGATGTCGGCGTGTTCGCCGGCCCACACGTGCTGCTCGCCGGGGGCCTGCTCCATCGCCGGGTAGTGGATCGCCCGGGTGAGGGTCGCACCATCGGTCAGCATCTCGTCGAAGAAGGACTCGTGCGCACCGAGCCCCTCGGCGATGATCCGCAGCACTCGCCGCTGCAGATCCGCGACCGAGTGGTGGAACGTCATCAGCAACTCGTGCACGCCGGGAAGATCGGCTTCGGGGAGGGTCGGCGGGCCGTATCGATGCGGGTACTTCGCCCGCAACGGATGGCCGTCGCCCAGCGGCGCGCCCCAGTTGAGCATCTCCTTCCAGTCGGGAACGTCGGCGATCGCCGCCGTCTCGACCAGCAACCCGGTGTAGCCCGACTGCCCGTTGGAGCCGGGCACCACGTAGGTGTCCTTGCGCTCTTGAGGAAGGGTGAAGAACGCCTCGAGCTGGGCGTAGGCCTCGTCGATCAGATCGACCGACAGGTCGTGCTCCACATAGACGAAGCCGGTGGCGAGGCTGCGCGACACGCCGTCGACGACCGCGGCGCGTTGGTCGGCCGTCCCGGTCTCGAAAGCGAGCAGATCGACGTCGAGGATCTCCATGGCCCAACCCTACCGTTGGCGCCTCGACGGCGATCCGTGCGACGGTGAGGCGATGAGCGACGCCCCCAAACCACGCGCCGGCGCCGACGACGCCATCGCCAAGATCGTCACCAAGGACTGGTTCCGAGCGATCGCCCCGAAGACCATCCCGCGGATGCACAAGGCGATGAACCGACTCACGCGCGGCCGGTTCGTACCCGGCGCCGGGCTCGTGCTCTACACGACCGGCGCGAAGTCGGGACAGCGCCGCGAGAGCCCGCTCGAAGCGGTGCCGAGCACCGAGGGCACGTGGGTCGTCGTCGGCTCGAACTTCGCTCGCGAACGGCATCCCGCCTGGACCGGCAACCTGATCGCGAATCCCGAGTGCGAGATCCTCGTGCGAGGCAAGACGATGCCAGCCATGGCCACCCTCCTCGAGGGCGACGCACGCGAAGAAGCCTGGCAGCAGGCGCTGGCCCACTTCGGTGGCTGGCAGGCCTACACCGACATCACCGACCGCGAGTTCCGGATCTTCCGGCTCACCCCGACCTGACATGACCGACACCTACAACGACCACGCGATGGAGGTCGCCCAGCGGCTGATGACCGCCCGCCGCGAGCGGGCGACCGACCGGAGCCAGACCCCGCTCGATCAGCTCCTCCCCCGCTTCGACAAGGCTGCGCTGGGCGTCGCCCGGGAGTGGGAACAGATGGGCGAACGCCCGGTCAGCGACGACCTCGCGGCGCGGGTGGCCGCCCACGGCGCCCGCTTCGAGCATCTCGGGCTCACGCTCGGCACCGTGATCCACGGCGTCGACCTGCGCGACCCGTCCGACGACGTCATCGACCTCGTCCGCGCCACCCTGCTCGAACGCAAGGTCGTGTTCTTCCGCGATCAACATCTCGACGAGCGCGAGCAGGTCGCGCTCGGTCGCCGGTTCGGCGAGCTCGATGCGTTCCCATTCGGCAAGCCGGGTGAGGATCCGTACATCCTCGAGATCGGCCACGGGCCCGGTTCTCCCGGCTACGAGAACGGCTGGCACACCGACGTCACCTGGATGGAGCAGCCGTCGCTCGGCTCGATCGCGCAGCTGATCGAGGCCCCGCCGGCCGGGGGCGACACCCTGTTCGCCGACAGCCACGCCGCCTACCTCGGCCTACCCTCCGACGTCCGCGATCGGGTCGACGGCCTGTCGGGGGTGCACGACTACCGGATCTTCCTCGCCGGCCGGGGCGAGGCCGGCTTCGACGACGAGATCGTCGACGCGGTCAAGGCCGCCATCCCGTTCGGGGTCGAGCACCCGCTGGTGCGCACCCATCCCGAGACCGGCAAGCAGGCGTTGTACCTCCATGGCGGCTTCCTTCGCCACGACTCGTTGTTCGACCGTGCGACCGGCGAACCGCTCGGCGCCGACGCGTCGAGGGGGCTCGTCTCGGTGCTGCTGCAACAGCACGCCCGGCCCGAGTACCAGTGCCGCTTCGCGTGGACGGTCGGCTCGATCGCCTTCTGGGACAACCGGGCCGTGCAGCACTACGCGGCGAGCGACTACTACCCGAATCGTCGCGTGCTGCGGCGGGTGACCGTTCGCGGCGACCGGCCGTTCCACCGCCCCGCCGCCTGAGCGGCGACCGGTCGGCCCGGCGGCTCAGTCCGCGTCGAGGGAGTCGGCCAGGCGCGGCAAGACCTTCGCCAGCACCTCGATCTCCTCGGCGGTGAAGTGATCGACGAAGACCCGGCGAACCTCTTCGACGTGGCCAGGCGCGGTCGCCTCCAGCTTCTCGCGGCCCGTCGCGGTGAGCTCGACCCACCACACGCGTGCGTCTTCGTCGCAGCGCACCCGCTCGACGAACCCGTTGCGGCTCAATCGATCGATGCGCTGGGACAGCCGACTCGGTGAGTTGGTCACCGACGAGGCGAGGTCGGACATGCGCAAGCGGTTCTCGTCGGCCTCGCTCAGCCGCACGAACACCTCATAGTCGTCGGTGGTCAGACCCGCGTCGTCCTTGAGCTGACGATCGGTGGCCGCGAGCACCCGACGACTGGCGTCGATCCAGCCGCGCCAGGCGGCTTGTTCGGCCTCGCTGAGCCAGTGCACGTCAGAAGAAACGGCCATGGGACCCAGGCTAGCGGCGCGAACCTTCAAGGTTGAAGCGTTTTGGCCTGTTGACAGCGCACCGCCAAATGACACACAGGCTGGGGACAAGCCGCCACAAACCGCCAGATGACGGTCCGATGTCACCCTTGGTGTTTGGGGAAAACCCGGGTTTGCCCTGGAATACTGGGGATTTCGGCGTTTGGGGAAACTGCCCCTTGACGGATGTGTAATTACCCATGTGTACTTACACACCCGGTTGGTTTCGACTGGGTGCGGGGCGGTGGTGATGTCGAGAGCCACCGGTGGGCCCGATTGGTGATCTCGACGCGGCTTGAGGGGCTTATTCATGGCGATCACGGAGGACCGGCTGTCCGCAGTCGGCAACAACGAAGCGACGGTCGAAACGGCCACCACGATGCGGGTGAAGAAGCGCAACGGCGCGCTCGAACCCGTCGATCTCAACAAGATCGTGAACGCGGTGGCCCGAGCGTCCGAAGGCCTGATCGGTGTCGACCCGATGGTGGTCTCCACCCGCACGATCTCCGCCCTGGCCGATGGCTCGACCACCCAGGAACTCGACGAACTCTCGATCCGCACCGCGGCGGGCCTCATCGTCGAGGAGCCCAACTACTCCAAGCTCGCCGCTCGCATGCTCGGCACCTATGTCGACAAAGAGGTGCGCAACCAGAACGTGCCGTGGTTCTCCGAGTCGGTCACGCTCGGCCACAAGCTCGGCCTGATCGGCGACGACGTGCTCGAGTTCGTCACCACCCACGCTCCTGAACTCAACGCCGCCATCGACTCCCAGCGCGACAAGAACTTCGAGTTCTTCGGCCTGCGCACCGTCTATGACCGCTACCTGCTGCGTCACCCCGAGACCCGCAAGGTCATCGAGACGCCGCAGTATTTCTTCCTGCGCGTCGCCTGTGGCCTGTCGACCAACGCCGACGAGGCGATCAAGTTCTATGACCTCATGTCGTCGCTGGCCTACCTGCCGTCGAGCCCGACCCTGTTCAACTCCGGCACGACCCACCCGCAGATGT
>CAZEML010000111.1:5691-13923 GCA_964513285.1 uncultured Candidatus Nemicrothrix sp. | reverse complement strand
CGGACTCGACGGTGACGTCGGCGCCTCTCACCGTCATGCGCGGCCCGCCACCGACGACGCCGCCCCGTTCGACGTCGATCCGCCGGACCTGGGTCGGCATCGCCTCGATGAAGATGACCTCCGCGAGGGGGAGCCGCACACCGGTGCGGGCCTCGATCTCGTCGACCTCGACGGCGGCTCGGTCGCGAGCTCGCCGCGCATCGGTCACCGACTGAGACGCCGACCGCGTGTCCGGCGGCGCGAGGGTCTCCTCGTGCTGCGCCCGCGCGATCTCGAGCTGTGACGTGGACGAGTCGACCAACTCCTCCTGCTCGGTCGCGGTCCGGGTGACGGTGGCGTCGGCCGCCGTCACCGCCGCAACGGCGCTCGCGAGCACCTCAGCGGCCGCGGCGTCCTCCGCGGTGAGCACCGCGAGTTCGTCGGCGGTCGGCGCCAAACCGGTGTCGGGGTGGATGCCGCCCTCGGCTTCGGCGAGGCGGGCGGCGGCGAGATCCGCCGCTTCCTGGGCCTCGGTGCGCTCGACCTTGCGGGCCGCGAGGTCGGCCTCGGCGAGCGCATTCGCCTCGGTGGCTGCCGCCTCGGCCAGTTCTACGGCATCCTCGGCCGCGGCCAGCGAGGCGTCGGCCTGGAGGCGCTGCGATTCCGGGAGCGGCGATTGGAGTTCGGCGAGTGCCGCGGAGGCGGCGTTGAGCGACGCCTGGGCGCCGTCGAGGGACTCGCGAGCGGCGTCGAGCTGGGCTCCTTCGTCGTCGGTGAGCCCCGGCGCGCTGTAGCCGACCTGGACGTACAGCTGCTCCACACCTCGCTCGGTCTCCTCGCCGAAGAAGCCATCGATGGGAACCTCGATCCCGATCCGCACGAGCGCTTCCTGCAGCTGGGTGACGTCATCGCCGCGGCTGCCGGGGCCGAGCGAACGGAACATCGGCAGCTGTCCCTGCAACGCGATGACCGGCCGCTCGGACACTTCGACGAGCACCGAACCTTCCTCGACCACTGCGCCTTCAGGCGAGGTGACGCCGGTGACGACGGCGACGCCACCGCTGGCCGCGCCCGCACTGCCGTCGACCGACACCTGCACACTGCCCTCTCGGCGCGCGTCGCCGCGGGTGACGACGTTGGACGCCAGCTCCCGCAGCTCGACCGGCACCGTGATCAGGCTCGGCTCCGGGGCCTCGGCCTCCGCCGCCGCATCGGCCGGCGACTTGATCGAACGCCCGGCCACGAAGCCGAGACCAGCGGCGACGACCGCCGCAACGACGACGAGCGCGAGCGTGCGCTGCCGTTTCGCTCCAACCCCCGTCACGGCTCAGCCGTTTCCGGCCAGCGCAGCCTGGATGGCGCCGAGGTTCTCCTCGATGAAGAGCGCCTGGTACTCCTGATAGATCTCGTCCCACTGCTCCCACTGCGACGTGCCGCCGCAGTCGAAGGAGTCGAGGGCGAGGGCGATCTCCCACTCCTGGATCTCGGCCTGGAGTTCAGGGTCGGGTTCGGGGCCGGCGAACAGCTCGTCGAGCTCGTCCTCGGTCGCGGTGTCGAACAGGTTCTGGATCTCTTCGTCGGTCATCCCTTCGAGCGGGTCGACCCAGTCGTCGTAGTTCCAGAGCTCGTTCGAGCGCTCGCTGAGGTGCTCGTACATGTCCTCCATGTCGCTGTACGCGTGACCCTTGCCGGCCATGCATTCCGCCCACTCCTGCTGGAAGGCGGCGATGCGGGGGTCGGCTTCGACCCGCTCGTACAGCTCGTCGAACTCGTCGCTGAGCGCGAAGTAGACGTCGTCGAGTTGGGCGTAGGAGTTGGTGGCCTCCCAGGCCTCGCCGTCGCAGCCCTGCGGCGCGAACAGTTCGGGGTTCTCCTCGAAGAGCTGGTCGTACTCCTCTTCGGTCATGCTCGGGTCGTACTCGGGCGGTGTGCCGTAGAGCGCCTCGTAGTAGGCGTCACGGGCGCCCTCGGAGAGGCCGTCGACATAGTCCTGGTTGGGGTCGACCCATTCCTCGGCCTGCTCCTCGAACCCTTCGTCTTCGAACGCGAACGTGGTGAACCCGAAGCCGTAGGTCTCGGCCCACTCACGAGACGTGGGATCGATGCCCTCGTCGATACCGCCGAAGAAGAACGAGTCGCCGTAGTCGACCGGGATGTACTCGAACCCCTGCTCCGCCATGCACTCCGCGATGATCTGCTGGCGCTGACGCTCCTCGTCCTCCCACTGGGCCTGCTGTTCCTCGGCCGTCGTCTCGTCGAACGCCGGGAAGAGCAGTTCGGTGATCTCCTCGACCGACATGTCGCTGGTGATCTCGACGGTGCCGGAGTCGTCGCCCTCCGACGACGAAGACCCGTCGCCATCGTCGTTCCCGCCCGCATCGGCATCGCCGTCCACATCGCCGGACCGGTCCTCGGCGTCATCGCCGGAACTACCGGTGTCGTCACCGCCGCCGCTGGCATCATCGCTGGTGGCAACCGACGCTGCGGCGTCCTCCGAACCGACCTCGGTGCCATCGTCGCTGTCGCTCGACCCGCCGCAGGCCGACGCGAAGAGGACCACCAGGGCGAAGACCGCCATCCACCGCACATCTCGTCTCATGAAAACCATCCCTTCCGCCGGGAGACGCATGAGCAACCGTTTCGGTTCCGTTTTCGGGCGGATTCTTCCGCCCGGCCGGCCCGCGCCGCCACGGAAGTGAACGTAGTACGGAATGTGAGACGCGTGTCCGCGCCCCGGGATCAGAGCACGCGGAAGGCGGCGCGGAGCTCCTCGACGAAGGTCGCCGGCTGCTCCCAGGCGGCGAAGTGGCCGCCCGCGTCGAGCTCGTTCCAGTACTGGATGTTGGTGTAGCGCTGCTCGGCCCACCGGCGCGAGCACCGGATGATCTCCTTGGGGAAGATCGAGCAGCCGGTCGGCACCTCGACCGCTCCGCTCCCGAAGTCGGCAAAGCTCTCCCAGTACAGGCGGCCGCTGGAGGCCCCGGCGCCGGTGAACCAGTAGATCGAGATGTTGTCGAGGATCTGGTCGCGGCTCAGGGCCGACTCGGGATGACCGTCGTTGTCGGTCCAGGCCCACATCTTCTCCGCGATCCACGCGGCCTGGCCGGCGGCGGAGTCGACGAGCGCGTAGCCGAGCGTCTGGGGGCGGGTCGACTGCTGCTTGGAGTAGCCCGAGTCCCAGCGGTCGTAGTGGCCGAGCGCGTTCAACGCGTCCTGTTCCTGTTCGGTCGGGTTCTCGAGCGACTCCGGCGACGGGCCGGCGACCGGCATGTTGGTGTGGATCGCCCGGACGTTGCCGAGGTTCTGCATCCCGATGTAGGTGGTGACCGCACCACCCCAGTCGCCGCCTTGAGCGACATAGGAGTCGTAGCCGAGCCGGACCATCAAGGTGTTCCAGGCGGTGGCGATCCAACCGACACCACATCCCGTCGCGGTCGGCTTACCGCTCCAGCCGTAGCCGGGAAGCGACGGGATCACGAGATGGAAGGCGTCCTCGGCGGATCCGCCGTGGGCGGTCGGATCGGTGAGCGGACCGATCACCCCCATGAACTCCGCGACCGACCCGGGCCACCCGTGCGTGAGCACCATCGGTGTGGCGTCGTCGTGGGACGACCGCACGTGCATGAAGTGGATGTCGACCCCGTCGATCTCGGTGAGGAAGTGGTCGTAGGCGTTGAGTTCGGCCTCGAACCGACGCCAGTCGTAGCCCGCACCCCAGTAGTCGCAGAGCTCCTTGGTGTAGGCGAGCGGGATGCCCTGGCTCCAGTCGTCGACCGGTTCGGCTTCGGGCCAGCGGGTCCGGGCGAGACGGTCCCGCAGATCGGCGAGTTCGTCGTCGGAGACACTGACGGTGAAGGGGCGGATGGCGTCGCTCATCGCGCCATGCTCGCGGCCATCGCCGCACGCTCGCCAATCTTCGCGGTCAGCTGAGGGTGTAGGGGACGGGGACGGCGATCCCGGTCACCGGCAGCTTCCACCAATCCGGTTCTTCGCCGGCGAACGACACGACGATGGCCGGGTTCGGCCACCAACGGTTCGCCCAGTAGCCGACGGTGTTCACGATGACGTGGTCGCCGAGATCGAAGACCGACACCACCGGCTCACTCGTCGGGCCGATCAGCGGGTCTTCGATCGGGATGTCGAAGATCAGATCGTTCGTCACCAGATCGGCCGACTTGACCCGCACGTACTCGTCGGGATCGTCGAACAGGTCGGCCGGGTACTCCACCCAGGTCACGCGAGCGCCGTCCGCGGAGACCGCCACCGCGACGACCGAGTCCAGATCGGGATGACCGTGTTCGATGATCGGATCGGGTTGGTCGAGGAGCGACCCGTCCGGTTCTCGGAACTCGATCACGCTGTCGTTTCCGAGATACCCGAGCACGGTCGCCCAGCCGTCTTCGAGGTCGACGTGGGTGGTGAGCCACTCGTCGCCCCACGCCGTGCCGAACGCCGGGGCGGGCGACGCGAGATCGTCGAGCGGGATGGTCAGGAGCGGGAGGTCTTCATCGTCCGTCGGCTGGGATTGGTACACGACGACCTCTCGGCCCTCGTACCACCCGACGTCGTAGAGGTACTGACCGTCGGGAACGATCGACGGCGCGGTGCCGTCGGGCCGGTAGACGGCGACGTCGATCCAGGGCCAGGAGGCCTCGTCCCCGACCGGCCCTTCCTGGGCGACGACGAGCGTGCCGTCGGAGGCGACCCGCAACTCGTCGGCCCAGCTGTGCAGTCGCGCCCACGGCGTCACCGTCGGCGTCGACAGCGGATCGTCGACCGTCAACAACGAAACCGTGTCCCAGTTGAGCAGGGCAAGGGGTGGATGCCAGCCGGTGCGGTCGACCAGCGCAGGGTCGACGACCGGCAGCTCCCAGGCGGTCCCGCGTGGGACCGGATCGGGCGGCAGGGTGTCGGGGCGACGACAGGTCAGGTTGTCGCCGACCCGAGCGGGAATCCAGTCGCCGCAGAACTCGTCCTCGTCCTCGACGTACAACTCGACGATGACGTCGTCGTCCAGCGCTGCGGGCGTCGTCGTCGAGCTCGGCGCGGTGGTCGTCGACGGGCTCTCGGTCGTGGCCGGCGCCGCGGTCGTGGTCGTCGTCGGCGCCTCCGTCGACGCGGGCGGTGCCGACGTCGAGGACGATGCGATGCCATCGTTCGTGGCCGTCTCGGTCGCCGGATCCGAGCAGGCCGCCGCGACCAGGCCGAAGGCGAGCACGAGGGCGGGAAGGGTCGTCGTTCGACGCATGGGTTCTCCGTCGGCCGCTGCGCCCCGCAGCACAGTGCCGTGACCATCGAGGGTAGTGGCCTGGTGGAAGTCGCACCGGTCAGTGGCCAAACCACCCGCCTCCGTGAGATTTTCGCGACCGATACCCACGGTCGGTAGGACTTGTCGGTGGGTCCCTGAGAGCCCCGAATCCCACCGATTACCGTCGTCGCATGGCGGGCGATGAGCGCTCCGAACGGGGAGGTGCCGCAGACGCGGCAGCCTCCTCGTCGGACGCCCTCCTCATCGTCGGCGAAGCCGACGAGATCACGTGGGCGAACGACGCGGCGCACTCGCTGCTCGGCGTCGCCGAACTGGTCGACACCGACCTCAACCGGCTGCTCGAATTCCGGGCGGGGCAGGGACTCGGAAACCTGCGCGGCCGGACCCCGCAGCGTGCACTCGGCACGCTCGTCGGCCGAGACGACGAGCGGGTCCCCGCCGAGATCGGCCTCGCCCCGCTCCAGGACAAAGCCGGGCAGTGGGTCGTCACGATCCTGCCGCTGCCCCGCTCGCAGCTGTCGGTTCGCGAACTGCTCCGCCGGGCCAACGAGGACCGCCTCACCACCCTGGTCAACCGCTCGTACTTCATCGAGAGCGTCGAGGCGACGTTCCGCGACCCGGCGACGGTCGACTTCCCCTACGCCCTCGCCATGCTCGATCTCGACGGCTTCAAACGCATCAACGACACGTGGGGTCACGACGCCGGCGACTCGGTCCTGATCCAGGTCGCCGATCGCCTCCGCCGAGCGTGCCGTCCCGGCGACGTGGTCGCCCGGCTCGGTGGCGACGAGTTCGCGATCTGGTGTCGACGGCTCGGCGGCAAGGACACGTTGCCGTTCCTCGAACGCGTGCGAGGCGTCTTCGACGAACCGGTGCAGGTGGGCGACATCGCATTGCCGATCGCCGGATCGATCGGGTGTACGACCACTCGAGTGCCACGCGACAGTCTCGAGCTGCTCCGCGAGGCCGACATGGCGATGTACAACGCCAAGGGCGACGGGGTCGGCCTCATCCGCGTCTTCGACCAGCAGATGCGCGACGACGCTCGCCGCCGGGTCTCGCTCGAACAGGATCTCCGCCGAGCCCTCACCACCGACGAAGAGCTGCGACTGCTCTACCAGCCGATCGTGCGCATCCGCGACGGTGTGGTGGTCGGCGTGGAAGCGCTCGTTCGCTGGGAGCACCCCCGCCACGGCACGCTCGCCCCGGCCGACTTCTTCCCGATCCTCGACCAGGCCGCGCTCCGCGCCGACCTCGACACCGAGCTCATCCCCCGGGCGATCGCCCAGACCGCCACCTGGAACCGCGACCGGCGCGTCCCCCTCTCGATGTGGGTCAACCTGTCACCGGTGTCGCTGACCCTCCCGATCATCGACACGATCGAGCAGGCGCTCGACGAGCACGGGATCAACGGCGAGCAACTCGTCGTCGAGCTCGGCGAGGAGTCGTCGTTGACCGGAAAGGGTCAGCAGAGCGCGATCGACCGGCTCCGCTCCCTCGGTGTTCGCATCGCGCTCGATGACTTCGGCACCGGGCACGCCCAGCTCGACGTCCTCCCCCACCTCGAGCTCGACTACGTGAAGCTCGATCGCTCGTTCGTGCAGGGCATCGCCGACAACGCGACTCGCCGCACGTTGTGCCGTTCGGTCATCGGGCTCGCGCACGCCCTCGGTGCCCGCATCGTGGCCGAGGGCATCGAGGACGCACGCGACCTGTTGACGGTGACCGACCTCGGCGCCGACCTGGTGCAAGGCTTTCACCTGGCCCGACCCGCACCGGTCGGCTCGATCCTCGGCGTCGACGAAACCAGCGCGACGATCGACCTCCGCGACGGGCACCACCCACTCCCGGACCTCCACGGCGACACCCTCGACGCCAGCTAGCGCCGGCCTGCGCACCTAGAGTCGGCGGTCATGGACCTGCCGGTCGTTCCGCCCGTCAAGCCGATGCTGGCCAAGGCCATCGACGGCATCCCCGACACCGGCGACCTCGCGTTCGAACCCAAGTGGGACGGCTTCCGCTGCATCGTCTTTCGCGATGGCGACGAGATCCACCTCGGATCGCGAAACGAGCGACCGCTCACGCGCTACTTCCCGGAGCTGCTCGACCCGCTGCGCGACTGCCTCCCCGACCAGTGTGTGATCGACGGCGAGATCATCGTGACGATCGGCGACCACCTCGGTTTCGACGCCCTCCAGCAGCGGATCCACCCCGCGGAGTCGCGCATCAACCGCCTGGCGGCGGAGACCCCAGCCGAGTTCGTCGCCTTCGACGTGCTCGCGGTCAACCAGACCGATCTGACCGACGAACCGTTCCGCGATCGACGCACCGTGCTCGAGACGATTGGGGCCGGGTTCGAACCGCCGATCCATCTCGTTCCGTCGACACTCGACCGCGAGAAGGCCCACGACTGGTACGTCGCATTCGAAGGCGCCGGGCTCGACGGGCTGATCGCCAAGCCCCGGGAGGGCACGTACCAGCCGAACAAGCGCGTGCAGTTCAAGGTCAAGCACACGCGTACCGCGGACGTGGTCGTCGCCGGCTACCGAATGCACAAGGACGGCAAGGGCGTCGGCTCGCTCCTCGTCGGGCTTCACACCGTCGACGACGACGGTCAGGTCGGACGGCTACAACACATGGGCGTCGCGTCGAGCTTCAAGGCGAGCATGCGCGAGGAGCTGATGGACTCGCTCGCGCCGTACATCACCGAGGACCCCAACGAGCACCCGTGGGGTGAGTGGATGATCGCCGAGGCGCATGCCGACGGGCTCATGCCAGGAGCGCCCAACCGGTGGTCGGGAGGCCGCGAGACCGCCTCGTGGGTTCCGCTACGCTGCGAGCTCGTCGCCGAGGTGAAGTACGAAGCGGTCCTCAACGGTCGTTTCCGTGGCACCACTCGTTGGGTGCGTTGGCGCGGCGACCGAGATCCTGCGTCGTGCACCTACGACCAGCTCGAGGTCCCGACCCCGATCGCCATCGGTGAG
>CAZEML010000111.1:0-5591 GCA_964513285.1 uncultured Candidatus Nemicrothrix sp. | reverse complement strand
CAGCTCGACCTCGTTCGTGAGGACGAGGTCAACCGGCTCCGCGAGCTGGTTCGTGAACTCGGCGGCGATCCCGACGCCTGAGCCGAGCCTCGGCCGACCGCGGCTCGATCTGCGATCATGAGCGCCATGTCGATCGAGTTCCGGCCCACATCCGACGTCTGCGACGACCACGACGATGCCGCCATCGTCACGCTCGCGTTCCGCTCGCTCGGCGGGCGCGACACGATGGCCGGCGAAATCGTCACCGTGAAGGCTCATGAGGACAATTCCCTCGTGAAGGACGCCGTGGCCGAGGACGGCACCGGCAAGATCCTGGTGATCGACGGTGGCGGCTCGATGCGGCGTTCGATGGTCGGCGGCAACGTCGCGGCCGAAGCCGCCGGCAACGGCTGGGTCGGCATCCTCGTCAACGGTGCGGTCCGCGACACGCTCGAGCTTCAGGCGACCGACCTCGCGCTGCACGCGCTCGGCACCGTCCCCCGCAAGACCGAGAAGCACGGCGTCGGCCAGCGCGACGTGCCGGTCAACTTCGGCGGCGTGACCTTCCACCCTGGCGATCATCTCTACGCCGATCTCGACGGCGTCGTCGTGCTGCGCCCGTAGCGGCAGGACCGAGCCGGCTCAGGCGGCGAGGTACGCCTCGATCTGCTCGACCATGTCGAGCGCCACCCGGTCGACCAGACCCGGCCCATCGACGAGGCCGGCCGCAATGCTGGCCCGCGACGGCAAGAACTCGAGCAGATCGACGACCTCGGAGAACCGGTCGGGGAACGTCAGGTACCAGTCGGCGCCGCACGCGTACGCCCGCAAGCGCTCCTGCTCGCTCGGCTGCAGGGACGCGACGACGATCGGTGTCGGCCACAGGATCGGATCCCGATCGATGGTCGCGACCGCGTCGAGCGGCGCACCGTCGTCGCCCGCGATCACCAGCACGACGTCGGGCAACCAGCCCGTGTCGAGCGCCGCCGAGAGCGTCGGCAGCAGCTGATCGGCGCGGTCGACCCAGTCGACCTGCACGTCATGATCGGCGGCATCCGCCGCCATCGCGAGCAGCAGATGGTTGAGACGATCGGTGGCGTGGACGACGGCTCGCATGGGGGAACCTCCTCGGGGAGATGCGTGTCATCGTCGGTGGAACGGATCCAACCGCCCGTTCGGGTCCCCGAACGTCGCCGAGCGAACGAATCAGTCGGCGTCCGCAGGGGGCGGAAGGAGCTGACCGTCAGCGACCGCCTGATCGATGAACCGCTCGGCGACGGCCCACACCTGAGAGAGTCCATCGTCGATCGCACCGTTGATCGCCTTCACCCGATCGGCGGTGATCCCGTGCCGGCGCCAACTCCCACCGCCGATCGCGACGTTGAGCAACAGCGGTTGCAACCGATCGCAGGCGTAGGCGAAGCGGCCTTCCGGTGTGGAGTGGCTCTCGTACTCGTCCCAGAGCGCTCGGAACTCCGCCGCCTGCTCGTCGGGGAGCAGGCCGAAGATCCGGTCCGCGGCCGCTTGTTCGGCCGCTTCGGCGGCCGCCCGCTGCTCGTCGTCGTAGATGAAGACATCGCCCGCGTCGATCTCGACGATGTCGTGCACGAGCAGGATCTTGATCGCCCGGGCGACATCGATCGGCTCGTCGGCGAGCGGGGCGAGGGTCATCGCCGTCATCGCCAGATGCCACGAGTGCTCGGCGGAGTTCTCCTGGCGGGAGTCGTCGGCGAGCATGCTCTGGCGGAGCACCGTCTTGAGCTTGTCGAGCTCATAGACGAAGGCGAGACGGCTCGCGAGTTCATCGCCGTGCTCGGCGGCGATGGCGAGGGCGGCGTCACGATCCACCATGCTGCTCCCAGAGCTTGTGGGTGCGGGCTCGGTGTCGATCCGCACCGAGTGCTTCGCATCGTTCGTCGAACCCGGGTTGCGGACCTCGCCAGGCCATCGCATCGACGTCGGTGACCGGCGCATCGAGATCGACCGTCGCGATGCGGCGGAACAGCAACGCGTCGTCGAAATGCTCGTGGAGGGTGTGGGCGAGCTTGGCCGCCCCGCGGACGTTGACGTCCCACTCCGACACGTCGTGGGGGACCTGGTCGATGTGTCCGTAGCGGGTCAGGATCGTCGCGGCGGACTTGGCGCCCCACCCGGCGAGTCCGGGAAACCCGTCCGCGGTGTCGCCGACCACGCCCAGATAGTCCGGGATCGACTCGGGCGGAACCCCGAACTTCTCGATCACCCCGTCGCGGTCGTACGTGATCTCGCGTCGACGATCCAGCTGGATGACGCGGCCGTCGGCGGTCACGCACTGGGCGAGGTCCTTGTCGGGGGTGCAGATGATCACCTGCTCGACCCGGTCGTCGGCGGCGGCTTTGGCCGCGGCGGCCGCCATCGCGTCGTCGGCTTCGTGTTCGATCTGGGGCCAGACCTCGAAGCCGGCGAGGGTCAGGAGCTCCTCGATCTCGGGAAACTGGGCGAACAGATCGGGATCGATGCCCGATCCGTCCTTGTACCCGTCGTACAGGTCGTTGCGCCACGACTCGATGACGTGATCGGTGGCGATCCCGATGTGGGTGGCCCCGTCGGCCACGAGATCGAGCACGGTGTTGAGGACCCCGCGCTGGGCCCCGCGGCGGGGGTCGCGGTTGGACTTCGCATAGTGGAAGCGGAACAGCTCATAAGTGCCGTCGACCAGATGGACTCGCATGGTCGGAGCCTCGCACAGTTCGGCGGGGCACGATGGTGTCGATGTCGATCTCGCTCCCTCCGACCGACCTTCCCGTCGAAGCCTGTGTCGACGAGCTTCGTCGAGCGCTCGCCGAGCGCCGCCAGGCGGTACTGACCGCGGAGCCGGGTGCGGGCAAGACGACCATCGTTCCGCTCCGCCTGCTCGATGAGGCGTGGCTCGATGGTCAGACGATCGTGCTGCTCGAACCGCGCCGGATGGCGGCCCGAGCGGCCGCGCGGCGCATGGCGTCGCTCCTCGGCGAGGAGCCCGGGCAGACCGTCGGTTGGATCACACGTGACGACCGATCGGTCGGACCGTCGACCCGTCTGCTCGTGGTCACCGAGGGGGTGTTGACCGCCCGCCTCGTCGACGACCCGAACCTCCGCGACGTCGGTTTGGTCGTCTTCGACGAGTTCCACGAACGCTCGGTGCCCGGTGATGTCGGTCTCGCCTTGTTCTTGGCCGGCCGCGCCAAACAGGAACACGACGCCCGACTGCTCGTGATGTCGGCGACCATCGACGCCGACGAAGTCGCGGCCCATCTCGGCGATGCGCCCGTGATCTCGAGCGCGGGACGGACCCACCCGATCGAGATCGTGTGGCGACCGAAGAAGCGGCGCGACCCACTCGGGCCGGCGGTGGTCCGAGCGGTCCGGCAGGCGCTGAAGGGGCCGGGCGATGTGCTCGTCTTCTTGCCGGGTGTCGGCGAGATCCGCACGGTCGAGCGGGAGCTGACCGCGGAGCTCGGTCCCGACGGTCCCACCGTGCTGCCACTCCACGGTTCGCTGCCCGCCGCCGAACAAGACGCGGCGCTCGTCGCGCGGGCCGGACGCCGGGTGGTGCTCGCGACCAACATCGCCGAGACCTCCCTCACCGTCGACGGCATCACCGCCGTCGTCGACGCCGGCCTCGAACGCACGCCGCGCTTCGATCCGCGCACCGGGATGAGCGCGCTGCACACCGCTCCCGTCAGCAAGGCCTCCGCCGAGCAGCGGGCGGGGCGGGCCGGCCGACTGGACCCGGGTATCGCCATCCGGCTGTGGTCGAAGGCCGAGCACGGTGCACGCGTCGCGGCGGCTCCGCCCGCGATCACCGACGCCGACCTAGCCGACGTGGCGCTGGACTTCGCCCGGCGGGGAATCGTGGACCCGGCCGACCTGCCGTTCCTCACCCCGCCACCGCCGGATCGGTGGCGCTCGGCCCGCCAGCTCCTGACTCGGCTCCACGCCCTCGATGACGACGGTGCCGTCACCGACGCGGGCCGTGCGATGGCCCGGCTCCCGGTACACCCGCGTCTCGGACGGGTCGTCGTCGGCGCCCGCCACCCGTGGCTCGCTTGTGTGGTCGCTGCGGTCCTCGACGAGCGCGATCTCCTCCGCGGTCGGCCCGCCGATCTCCCGATCGATCTCGCGGAACGGGTCCGACTGGTGATCGACCCCGACGCCCACCACCCCGAAGCCGACGGACGAGCGATTCGGCAGGCCCGCGACCGTGCCCGAGCGCTGGCCCGACGCGCCGACATCGAGCCCGGGGTGGTCGCGTCGGAAGCGCCACTCGACGAGTTGGGCGCCGCGCTCGCCCTCGGCTTCCCCGACCGGATCGCCCGTTCGGTGGCAGCGACCCGGGGCGCGTTCGTCACCAGTGACGGCACCGGATTGACCCTCGATCACCGTCAGGCGATTGGCACGAGTGCCGGCGTCGTCGCGGTCGACATCGATCCACGGAGCAAGCGCGGCGCCGTCCACCGCGCCGCGCGACTGGAAGCGCGGCTCGACCATCTCGTCTATGCCACGCCCGACCTCGCGGCGACGGTCGCGACGATCGCCGACGAATGGGGCGTGGTGCCGACCGCAGGCGGCGCCCACGACGGTCTCGGCACACGCAACGCGCTCCTCGCGCTCGGCCGAGCCGCGTACCTGGAGGTGATCGGACCGGACCCGGAGCAGCCCGACCCGGCCGGGCCTCGCCCGTTCGGGGTCGACGACACCACCGAACCGCGACTGGTGACGTGGGCGGCGTCGGTCCCCCACCTGGATCTCTGGCTCGAGTGGTGTGCCGCCCGCAAGGTCGATCCCGGCCCTGCGATCGACATGTCGCGGACCAAACCCGACGGCGACGTCCTTCGGTGGCGCCTCACCCTCCCGCCGGCCGAGGGGGACGGCGTGATCCCCTTCCTCATCGAGTGGCCGGGGTCGACCCCGGCGGCCGACGCCGCGAGGGGCGTCGAGTTGCTCGATTTCACGCTCCAGCACGACGACGGCGGCGTCGCCAGTCGACTGAGGGAGTACGCCCTGCCGTGGGCGGTCACCGATGGACCGGCGGCGCTGCGGGCGACGCTCTTCACCCCGAACGGGATGGTCGAGCTCCGGTCCTGACCTGATGGTGTGGAAAACACCACGCAACGTCCAACTCGGAGCGTGAGTTGCCACCACCAGCACCACGGTGCGTGGGACACTGCGCATATGGCGATCGAACCCGAGGAGCTCGACAACGCGGACGTGTCAGACGTCGACGCGATCGCTGACCTCCTCGCTCGCGCCGCCGCGCGGATCCGCGAACTCGAACAAGACGGTGTTCGTGCCGTCGGTGGCACGGTGGCCGAGATGCTCGACCAGGCCGCCAAGTCCGGCGACGAGATCCGGGCCAAGGCATCCGCCGACGCCGACGGCATCCGCGAGAGCGTCGACGCTTTGTTGACCGAGGCCGAAGCCGAGCGAAGCAAGGCCGCGACCGACGCCAAGGAGACGATGGACGTCGCGGTCCAGGAAGCCACCATCCTGCGCGACGAGGCCCGCGCCGAAGCCGAGCAGATCGCCGCAACGGCGGCGACCGATGCGACCTCCACTCGCGAGGCCGCCGAGGCCGACGCGGCGAGCACCCG
>CAZEML010000110.1:0-13948 GCA_964513285.1 uncultured Candidatus Nemicrothrix sp. | reverse complement strand
GCCCGGGAAGCCGGCGCGATCGCCGGTCTCGAGGTGCTGCGCATCATCAACGAGCCCACCGCCGCAGCCCTCGCCTACGGCCTCGACAAGGAGACCGAGGATCAGACGATCCTCGTCTTCGACCTCGGCGGCGGCACCTTCGACGTGTCGGTGCTCGAGCTCGGCGACGGCGTCTTCGAGGTGAAGTCCACCAGCGGCGACACCAACCTCGGTGGCGACGACTGGGACGAGGCGATCATCGACTGGATGGCCGACACCTTCAACGGTGAGCACGGTGTCGATCTGCGCAAGGACCCGATGGCCGCTCAGCGCCTCAAGGAGGCTGCGGAGAAGGCCAAGATCGAGCTGTCGCAGACCACCTCGACCCAGATCAACATGCCGTACGTGACCGCGACCGATGCCGGTCCGCTGCACCTCGACTACGAGCTGACCCGGGCCAAGTTCCAGGACCTCACCTCCGACCTCCTCGCGCGAACCCGCAAGCCGTTCGAGCAGGCGATCAAGGACGCCGGGCTCACCAAGGGCGAGATCGACCACGTCGTGCTCGTCGGCGGCTCGACCCGGATGCCCGCGGTCGCGGACCTCGTGCAGGAGATGACCGGCAACGAGCCGAACAAGACGGTGAACCCCGACGAGGTCGTCGCCATCGGCGCTTCGGTGCAGGCCGGCGTGCTGCGCGGCGAGGTGAAGGACATCCTCCTCCTCGACGTGACCCCGCTGTCGCTCGGCATCGAGACCAAGGGCGGCGTGATGACCACCCTCATCGAGCGCAACACCACCATCCCGACCCGCCGCAGCGAGACCTTCACCACGGCCGAGGACTCCCAGCCGTCGGTCGAGATCCACGTCCTGCAGGGTGAGCGCGAGATGGCCGCCTACAACAAGACGCTCGGCAAGTTCCAGCTCGTCGACCTGCCCCCGGCCCCGCGTGGCATGCCCCAGATCGAGGTCACCTTCGACATCGACGCCAACGGCATCGTCAACGTCGCGGCCCAGGACAAGGCGACCGGCAAGGAGCAGTCGATGATGATCACCGGTCAGAGCAGCCTCGACAAGGACGCCATCGACCAGATGATCAAGGACGCCGAGGCGCACGCGGAGGAAGACCGCAAGCGCAAGGAAGAGGCCGAGGTCAAGAACACGGCGGACGGGCTCGTCTACCAGACCGAGAAGATGCTCAAGGAGCAGGCCGATCAGATCACCGACGACGAGAAGGCCACCGTCGAGGCCAAGATCGCCGACGTGAAGACAGCCCTCGAGGGCACCGACATGGAAGCGGTCAAGGACGCCACCGAGGCGCTGATGGCGGCGAGCCAGGAGTTCGGTCAGCGTCTGTACGAGCAGGCCGCCCAGGCCGACCGCGAGGCCGAGGCCGAAGCCGGCGCTCCGGCCGACGACGAGGTCGTCGACGCCGAGATCATCGACGACGACGAGCAGGCGTCGTGAGCGACGAGACCCACGAGGCACCGGTCGAGGAATCGGTCGGTGCCCCGGAGGCCCCCGCGGAGGGTGGCGCCGGTCCGGCGAATGCCGGTGACGACGCCCCGCTCACCGTCGAGGACCTCGTCGGCACCCTCGAGACGGTCACCGCCGAGCGCGACGACTATCTCGACCGCTGGCAGCGGTTGTCGGCGGAGTTCGCCAACTTCCGCAAGCAGACCGAGAAGCGCAACGCCGACTTCGCGGCCCAGGCCGGGTCGCGGGTCGCCGAGGCGCTCCTCCCGGTGCTCGATGCGTGCGACGCCGCGGCCCTCCAAGGGGTCGAGGGCGTCGAACCGATCGCCGGTCAGCTGCGCGGCGAGCTCGAGCGGGCCGGTCTGCAGGTGATCAGCGAGGTCGACGCCCCGTTCGATCCGAACCTGCACGAAGCGGCGATGAGCGAGCCCGGCGACGACGACCAGGACGGTCCGGTCGTCGCCCAGATTCTGCGCACCGGCTATGCCTGGAACGGGCGGGTGCTGCGTGCGGCGATGGTGAAGGTGAAGGGTTGATCCCAGCCAACGACGGTGTGACGCGAGAGGAGGTTGGCCATGGCTGAACCACAGCGCGAATGGTTCGAGAAGGACTACTACAAGGTGCTCGGCGTGGCCGAGAACGCCTCCGAGAAGGAGATCACCAAGGCCTACCGCAAGCTCGCCCGCGAGCTGCATCCCGACGCCAACCCCGGCGACACGGCGGCCGAGGAGCGCTTCAAGGAGGTCTCCGCGGCCTACGACGTCATCGGCGACGAAGCGAAGCGGAAGTCCTACGACGAGGTCCGCCGCCTCGGCCCGATGGCCGGCGGTTTCGGCGGGGCCGGTGGCCCTGGTGGTGGCTTCAACGTCGACTTCAGCGACATCGGCGACCTGCTCGGCGGCTTGTTCGGCCGCGGGGGAGGCGGCGGTGGCCGCGGCCGTGGTGGTCAGGCGTCGCGCGCCCAGAACGGCTCGGATCTCGAAGCCGACCTCGCCCTCGATTTCGAGGATGCGGTCAACGGCATCGAGACCACGATCCACCTCACGTCGGAAGCCTCGTGCTCGACCTGTTCGGGGAGCGGCTCAAAGCCCGGCACCACGCCGAAGACCTGCCCGGTCTGTGACGGCAAGGGCGTCCAGGACGACAACCAGGGCTTCTTCTCGATGAGCCGCCCGTGCTCGAACTGCTCGGGTCGTGGCTCGGTCATCACCGACCCGTGCCCGACCTGCCGCGGGAGCGGCTCAGAGGTGCGCCCGCGCGAGGTGAAGGTCCGGATTCCCGCGGGCGTCAAGACCGGCCAGAAGATCCGGCTCAAGGGCCGCGGTGGGCCGGGTCGGTTCGGTGGTGAACCCGGCGACCTCTTCGTCAAGGTGCGGGTCAAGGACCATCCCTTGTTCGGCCGGGCCGGCAAGGACCTCACCCTCGAGGTACCGATCACGTTCGCGGAGGCGGCGCTGGGCGCCGACATCGCGGTGCCGACCCTCGATGGCGGCACGGTCAAGATGCGGATTCCGGCCGGGACCGGTTCGGGCAAGACGTTCCGACTGCGTGGCAAGGGTGGCGACGGCGACCTGTTGGTCACCGCGGAGATCGTCGTGCCCGGGGATCTGTCCGCCGAGCAGAAAGCGGCGGTCGAGGCCTACGCCGCGGCATCCACCGATTCACCGCGCGCCCACCTGGGCGTGTAGATCAGAAGGCAGATGGTGATGGAGAACGATCGATTCAACCGGGCGGTGTATGTGATCTCGGTCGCGGCCGAGCTCGCCGGCATGCACCCGCAGACCCTTCGCATCTATGAACGCAAGGGACTGGTCGAGCCCGAGCGCACCGGCGGCGGCAGCCGTCGGTACAGCGACGCCGACATCGCTTTGCTGTCACGCATCCAGGAGCTCACCAACGACGGGCTCAACCTGGCCGGCGTGAAGCGCGTGCTGGAGCTCGAGGCCCGGGTGGCCGAGCTCGAGGGTCGTCTCGCCGAGGCCGACGCCCGGACCTCCAGCGCCGTCGCGGAGGCTCATCGTGAGCACCGGCGTGATCTCGTGCCGCTGCATCAGCAGCGCAGCATCACGATCTACAAGCGCGGGTCCTAGCGATCAGCGGGCGAGCGCCTGCGCGATGAGCGCGGCGTTCGCCGCTTCGCGATCGCGCAAGGTGGCGAGCCCGGAGTGACGCTCGGTGGCGTCCACGGCCAGCGCGCCCGCGACCGCCGTCGGCAGCTGTGCCAGCCCGGTCGTGTCATCGGTGACGATGGGCATCGCGGCGCCGAGATCGTCCGCGAGCGCCCGGACCTTCGGGGCGTAACCGATCGCGGTGACCGGTCGCTCGGCGACCACACCGACGATCGCGGCGTGGTAGCGGGTCGCCACGACGGCGCGGGAGTCGGCGACGGTGTCGACCAGCTCGTCGAGGGTGGGAACCACACAGGTCGACGCCACCTCCATCCGCTCGGCGATCGCCAGGTGGAGCGGGTGATCGGTGTGGGGTTCGAAGGCGACGAACCGGACCGCGAGCTCGTGCTTGCTCGCGATCTGATCGAGGGCGGGCGCGGTGACGGCGACCTGTTCGTCGCTGAGGGCGTGCCGCTGCCATCGCACCGGGACTCGGCCTCCGGTCCGCCAGGGCCGGAGGCTGACCACGAGGGTCGGTGACGGTTCGCCGCCGTCCGGGGTCGGGGTCGCCAGCGCGAGGTCCGCGGTGGCGTGGGCGGTGACGCGATGCGGGTCGAGCACGGCCCGCGACGGCTCGTCGCGGACAGCGATCGCGTCGGCGCCACCGAGTCCGAGGCGGAGCAGGGCGCCGCTGCCGCGCCGGTGCATCGGGTCAGCGCCGAGCCCCATTCCCAGCACCGGGGTGCCGGTCGCGCGAGCCAGCATCGCCCGGTGCAGCTGGTACGGCAGGTTGAACGGACTGCTCGCGTCCTGCAGCAGGCCGCCGGGCCCGACCACGACGAGATCGGCTCGCCGGATCGCGCCGACGACCCGATGGAGCGCTCGCGGATGGACGGCGCGGACCGGGTGGAGCGCTTCGGTCGCCGACGGGTCGAGCGACACGACCGTGATCTCGTCGGCCCCGGCCGACCGCAGACGATCGTGGAGGCGCCGGAGCAACAGCTCGTCGCCGAGGTTGCCGGCGCCCACCCACGCGCTGACGAAGACCGAGGTCATCAGCCCGGGACCGGCCGCCCGGCGAGCTCGTAGGTCCACTCGGTGAGGTCGTCGACGGGATCGCGACACCACGCCAGCATCCGGTCGCGGCCGTCGGCCTGCCGGGCGTAGGCGGCGGGGGTGTCGGCGAGGAGCCGATCGAGTTCGGCGAAGAAGGCGTCCTCGTCGTCGAGGAGAAACGCCTTGGTGAGACCCCACCGTTCCTCGAGCTCGACCTGGTAGGGGTGGCGGCCCGCCCACGTGTTGAACCGCAGCGACGGGGTGCCGATCACCCCGGCCTCCGAGCACACCGATTGGCTGTCGCCGACGACGAGTTCGGCCGCCGCGAGCACATGGTGGAAGCGCTCAGCCGACGACGGGATCCGACGATCGCGGAGGTCGGCGGGGAGAGCTTGTTCCGAGGAGATGAGGACGGTGCCGGTCGTCGACAGCCGCTCGATCACCCGATCGATCTGGCTGCGGTTCATGCCGGCCTCGCTCACGTCGTGGCTGGCGGTGAACGCGGTGAGCCGCAGGACGTGAAACGGCTCGTCGTCGGCGAGGCCGAGCTCGGCTCGGATCCCGGGGTCGGGCGTGAAGCGCGACGGGTGGAGGTAGAAGAGCTCCTTGTACCCCTGGTATCGGCGGTGCTGTTTGCCGTAGTTCTTCTCGGTGGCGGTGGGGCTGGCGATGATGTTCGCGAAGGGCCCGGCCACGTAGTAGAGGAACCCGGCCACGTGACCGTCGTCGGTGTCGTACATCACCGGCGTGCGCGTGAGTCGACCGGCGTGCACGCCGGCGGGGGAGCGGGTGAGGATCACGTCGGGCTTGAACGAGCGGACCGTGCGCCAGACCCGCCAGTCGCGCACGATCAGCTCCCGGGCCAGGCCCAGCATCGAGGTGCCCGCGCTCGGGCCGCGCACGTGCGGGCGACCCCGGGCTTCGATCAGCTCGACCACCGAGTCCTTCTCGGGGCGCGAGACCCAGAGCGTCTCCTCGCCGTTCGCCAGCAGGCGGTCCTCGACCGCTCCGAGGGTCCACACGTCGGCGGGGTGCACAGCGTCGATCAGGACTCGCATCGTGCCGCGAACCGTATCGCCGGAACCGGACATCCCCCGATCGTCGGCGATCCAACACCCGGATTCCCCCATTGGGGGGACCAAATCCCGCCCTCACCGGGTTTGGATGGAATCAGCCCGAATCCCCCAGCCCTCGGAGCCCTCCCCGTGCCCCAACCGCAGTCCCTCGCCTCGACCGAGCAGCTCGTCGAGCGCTTCCTTCAGGTCCGACACGAGACCGAAGCCCTCGCCGCGCCGCTGTCGCCGGAGGATCAGCAGGTCCAGTCGATGCCGGACGTGAGCCCCACGAAGTGGCATCGGGCGCACATCACCTGGTTCTTCGAGACGTTCCTGCTCGTCCCCCATCAGCCCGGCTACGAGCGGGTCGAGGAGTTCTACAACTTCCTCTTCAACTCCTACTACGAGGCGGTCGGTGCCCGGCACCCCCGCCCGGATCGGGGCCTCATCACCCGCCCGACCAACGACGAGGTCACCGAGTACCGCCGGCGGGTCGACGAGTCGATGGTGGCGTTCATCCAGACCGTCGCCGCCGATCGGCCCGAGCTGTTGACGTTGATCGAGCTCGGTCTCCATCACGAGCAGCAGCATCAGGAGCTGCTGTTGATGGACATCAAACACGTCCTCTCCCGCAACCCGTTCTCGCCCGCGTATCGAGCCCATGAGCGTCGCCCTGCCGGGCCGGTGCCGGAGCTCGGCTGGGTCGACCACGACGGCGGCATCGTCGAGATCGGCCACGACGGCGACGGGTTCCACTTCGACAACGAAGGCCCGCGTCACCAGGCGTTGATCCACCCCCACCGGCTCGCGGATCGGCTGGTCACCGCCGGCGAGTGGCTCGACTTCATGGCCGACGACGGCTACCACCGGCCCGAGCTGTGGCTGTCCGATGGCTGGCACCACATCTGCAAGGTCGGCTGGGAAGCGCCCGAGTACTGGCGGGTCGGCGACGACGGCTGGGAGATCCACACCCTCAACGGCGTGGTGCCCGTCGACCACGCGGAACCGGTCGTCCACGTCGCGTTTTACGACGCCGACGCGTACGCCCGGTGGGCCGGGCACCGCTTGCCCACCGAGTTCGAGTGGGAAGCGCACGCGGCCGGTCGGCCCGTCGTCGGCAACCTGTTGCCGACCGGGGCTCTGCACCCGCTTCCCGCCGACGGTGCCGGCGACCTGCAGCAACTCTTCGGCGACGTCTGGGAATGGACCGCCAGCGCCTACGCCCCGTACCCCGGCTTCCGCGCCGCCGAAGGCGCGGTCGGCGAGTACAACGGCAAGTTCATGATCGATCAGCAGGTGCTGCGCGGCGGCGCCTGCGTCACCCCCGGTGGTCACACGCGGGCGACCTACCGCAACTTCTTCCCGACCCACACCCGCTGGATGTTCTCCGGATTGCGGCTCGCGAGCGACGGAGGTGCGTCGTGAGCCACGTCGTCGTCCCCCAGATCGACGTCCATCTCGGCCCCGACGATCTCGACGCCGCCCTGCGGGCCGACATCCGCGACGGGCTGACGAGCACGCCGAAGGACCTCCCGCCGAAGTGGCTCTACGACGCCACCGGCAGCGACCTCTTCGATCAGATCACCCGGCTGCCGGAGTACTACCCGACCGAGGCCGAGCGTTCGATCCTGCTCGCCCACGCCGCCGACATCGTCGAGCGGAGCCAGGCCGACACGATCGTCGAGCTCGGCTCGGGCACCTCCGACAAGACGCGGGCGCTCCTCGACGCGGCCACCGCCGCCGGGACGCTCGAGCGCTTCATCCCCTTCGACGTCAGCGAATCGTTCCTCCGCGACGCGGCTCTGATGCTCGCCGAGCGGTACCCGGGACTCCAGGTCCACGGCGTCGTTGGCGACTTCGACCGCCACCTCGACCAGCTGCCGCCCGGTGGCCGTCGCATGGTGATGCTGCTCGGCGGCACGATCGGCAACTACCCGCCGATCGAACGCAAGGGATTCCTCACCGAGATCGTCCGGGGCCTCCAGCCCGGCGATCACGTCCTGCTCGGCACCGACCTGATCAAGGACGTCGCCCGGATGGAGGTCGCGTACGACGACCCGCAGGGGGTGTCGGCTGCGTTCGCCAAGAACGTGCTCGCGGTGATCAACCGGGAGCTCGGCGCCAGCTTCGATCTCGACGCCTTCGAGTACGTCGCCCGCTGGGATCCCGACAACGAGTGGATCGACATGGGCCTGCGCAGTCGCTGGGATCAGCTGGTCGCGGTCGACGCGCTCGACCTCGTCGTGCCGTTCGCCGCCGGTGAACTGATGCGCAACGAGGTGTCGACCAAGTTCGACCGGCAGGCCTTCGGCGAGGAACTCGCGGCCGTCGGCCTCGACGTCGTCGAGTGGTACGTCGACGACGCCGAGGACTTTGGCGTCAGCCTCTCGGTCGTTCGCTGACCCGCTGGCGTCAGCCGTCGGCGCCCTGCCACGGCGGGAGCACGTCGTTCGGTGCGGTGGTGTCGACGTGGATGCCGACGAGGGTGGTGAAGCCGGGGAACTGCGCCCCGTGATCGCCATCGCTGTCGAGCCGCACACAGGCCTGATCGGCCCACGCTCCGGAGATCCCGAACTCGGCGCATCGCGGCAGTTCATCGACAGCGTCGAGCGGTACCGGCTCGGCGACGGCGCCGTCCCAGTGGAAGTTGGTGTTCGACCCGTGCGCCGCGGAGAGGAAGTCCTCCATCTGGAAGTCGAAGCCACCCCGTTGGTCCCGCTCGATCATCGTGACGGCGAACTGTGGCGTGAACCCGTCGCCGTGCACGAACTGCTGCCAGATCCCCTCGCCCGTGTCGAAGGGGATGTGTTGGCCATCGCCCAGCCGGAACTCGCCGATCGAGTGATTGCCGCCATCGAGCACGCCGTAGCTCAGGCTGATCTCGCCCTTCCCGAGCGAATCGCCGTCGTTGATGACCACCGCCTGCAGGATCTGGTGCGTGATCAGCACCTCGGGCTCATCGGCGATGGTGAAGAACCCGGACTGGTAGGAGCGGCGGCCGAGGTCGTCTTCGGCGGCGACGACCACGTGATAGGTCGTGCTCCAGGCGAGGTCGTCGACCTGATGGGAGAACAGTTGGTCGGGTGCCGACGACGTCGCGATGATCCACTCGTCACCCAACGTCGGTACTCCGTCGATCACCGCCGGGGTCTGGGTGCTCAGCCAGAGGGTCCAGTCCGCCGGGACGATTGCGCTGTTCACGATCTCCACGTCGTTGAGCGTGTAGGGGTTGATCACGACCTGACCGAAGTCGATGCACTGGACCGAACAGCCGCCGTCGACCTCGTTGGTGAAACCGGCGTCGATCCCGGCGCCCGTGCTGCGGGTCCGGAACCCGCCACTCCGGTGCGAGATCCCGCCGTTCTCGTCGATCGCCTCCACGACGATGAAGTAGTCGGTGGCCCAGTCGAGCCCGGTCAGCGAGGTCGACCAGTCCGTCTCGAAACCAGCGGTGAAGGCGGCCAACCCGACACCGCTGAAGAACGGATCCCCGTCGTCGTCGATGGACGGCGCAGCGGTGTGAACCCACACGCTGACGTTCGCCGGTGTGTCGAGCTTCACCCGGAGCCCGAGGTCGGGTGAGTTGGCGTTGTCGGTCAGCTGGGCGGAGACGATGCAGTCGTTGTTGCATCCGCCGGCTCCCGCGCCGGCCGTGAAGCTGCCGCCGCCCGCTTGGAAGTCGCGGCCGACGGCTTCCCGGAAGCCGTCGACGCCGACATAGGTGTTGTGGCCGGGCTCGCTCACCTTGATCCGGAAGTCGAAGGCGCCGAGATCGTCGGTGTCGATGTGGTAGCCGAGGATGGCGGTCGCACCCCCGCCGAGCGTTCCGGCCTCGTCGTCGAGTTCGACCCAGGGCACGGTTGCGGCGGTCCAGTCCACGGTGCTGTCACCGCAGTTGTGGACCTCCAGCGTGCTCGCCATCACCGCCGGCGGCAGGCTGACGGGGTCGGGTCGGACGACGAGATTCTCGCCCGCGGCGAGCGCCGCTGCGCAGGCCTCGTCGAGGGGGTTCACGCCGGCCGGAACCAGCGGTTCGGGCTCGACCGGCGCCGGGCTGAGCGGCTCGACGAGGTCGGGCGCCCCCGTGCCGGACATCTCGATGAGTGGGTCGTCGCCGTCGGGGACCTCCTCGTCGGCTGCGTTCTGCGACTCGGCTTCTCCAGCTCCTTCGTCGGTGCTCGCTGCGCCATCGGTCCCGGCTTCCGTCGCAGGCGCCGTGGTGACCGACTGCTCCTCGGCGGTGGTCGCCCCCGTGGTCTCCGCGGGGGGCTGGTCGCCGCCCTGGACGAGGACGATTCCGAGGCCCGCGCTGAGCGCGGCGACGGCGGCGAACGCGGCGATGAGGATTCGGGGTCGGGCCAGGAGGCCGGAAGGCCCCGCGGGCGGGGGAGGGCTGGGCTGAGGTGCGGGGTACTCGTACATGGATCGCATCGTGACGATCCGGGGGTCGGCGCAGAATCCGGCCACCACGCACGATCGACTCCGGCGGACGGGTAGGGGAATCCCTACCTCGCGGGTGGCGGGAGCACCCTGGGGGCGGTGCTGCTCGCCCCACTAGGTTGCGGCCATGGAGCCGATCCGCATCGTGCCGGCCGAGGACAACCTGTTGGTGCGCGAGGGGCTCTTGGCGTTGCTCGGGTCCCTCAGTGGTGTCAACGTGGTCGCGGCGGCGACCGATCTGCCCGAGTTGCTCGACGCCGTCGAGACCCATCGCCCGGACGTCGTGTTGACCGACATCCGCATGCCGCCGACCCACACCGACGAAGGCGTGCAGGCGGCGACGACGTTCCGCGCGTCGTACCCGGACATGGGTGTGGTGGTGGTGTCGCAGTTCGCCGAGCCGGCGTATGCGCTGGCGGTTCTCGACGAGGGTTCGCGTGGCCGCGGCTATGTGCTGAAGGACCGGATCGACGATCTCGGCCATCTGCAGCGGGCGATCGAGGCGGTGCACGGCGGTGGGTCGTTCATCGACGAGGACGTGGTCGACGCCCTCATCAGCGCGCGCACGCGCACGACCGATTCGATGATCAGCGAGCTGACCCCGCGCGAGCTCGACGTCTTGACCGAGATTGCCCACGGTCGCAACAACGCCGGCGTCGCCGCTGCGCTGCACGTGTCCGAACACGCGGTCGAGAAACACACCAACGCGATCTTCGCCAAGCTCGGACTCTCCGGCGACGAACACGTGAACCGCCGGGTCAAGGCGGTCCTGCTCTTCCTCTCCGGCATCGAGGCGGATCGGTGAGCATCCCGCCGATCGTCAACGGGATCGTCGATCCCACGCCCGCCGAGCGGCGCGATCGGCGCAGCGAACTCCTCCGTCGGTTCCTGGTCCTGAACGCCACCATCTGTGCTGCGTCGGGAACCGCGGTGATGATCGCCGCGTTCACGATCGTCGATGACCTGTGGGCGGCGTTCGCCGCCGGCGCGGTCTATGTGGCCGGATCGATCATGGCGCTGGCGCTCATCCCGCTGCAGCGGGGCCTGATCGCCACCGCCTTCGTCATGCTGGCGGCAGCCAACTGGGGCATCAGCTTGATCTGCGCGCTCGTCGCACCGGTGTCGTGGCCCATCCAGGTGCTCGCCGCGCTGCTGCCGGCCGTCGCGTCGGGGCCCTACACGACCCGAGCCCTGTCGCGGATCATCGCCGGTGTGTCGTTCGCGGTGGCGGGCGGCGCCGCGGCGCTCGGGGTTCTCCAAGACGTGACGACCCTGACCGAGTCGATGCCCGGCTGGCTGGTGAACACGATCATGATCGTGTTCACGCCGCTGATGGCGATCCTCATGGTCCGTGCGAGCGAGGCCTCCAGCACCGAACTCCAGGCGCTGCTGGAGGACACCCAACGGGTCAACGCCGAACTCGCGGCGTCGCGTGCCCGCCTGGTGGTCGCGACCGACGATGCCCGGCGCCGCATCGAGCGAGATCTCCACGACGGCGCCCAGCAACGCCTCGTGGGGCTGACCCTCCAGCTCAGCGCCGCCCGCGAACATCTCCGGGACGATCCCGACCTGGCCGACTCGATGCTGGCCGACGTGCGCGAGCAGGTCCGCCACACCCAGTCAGAGCTGCGCAGGCTCGTGCGTGGCGTGTATCCGCCGGTGTTGACCGAGCACGGCCTCGGTGCCGCGCTACGAGCGCTCGCGGACGAACAGCCGCTCCCGGTCCGAACCGACATCTCGACGAACGCTCGGCTTCGGGCCGACGTCGAGGCGGCGGGCTACTTCTCGGTGTTGGAGGCGTTGCAGAACGCGACCAAGCACGCGGGGCCCGACGCGGTCGTCGATCTCTCCTTGTGCGAAGTCGACGACGGGGTCGAGTTCGTCGTGACCGACGACGGGGTCGGGTTCGGCGAGCCCGATGTCGGTGACGGACACGGCTTCACGAACATGGCCGACCGGTTGGGTGCCGCAGGCGGTCAGTTGGAGATCCGCAGCGAGATCGGCGAAGGGACGACCGTGCGCGGGGTGTTGCCGACGAGCTGAGGTCGGCGAGCGACCGAGCTCAGGGCACCCGTCGAGACGGCGACGCGCGGATCGCGACGGTGAAGCCGTGGCGGCGGAGCAACGCGAACCGGCCGCGCGGGACGGCGTCGGCCTCGGCGGCGATGAACGCCACGAAGTCGGCGGCGAGATCGCCGCGGGGGTGCTGTTCGTGGATGGCGGCGACCGCTGGTGCGGAGAGGTCGGCGAGACGGCGCCCGATCAGGTCGGCGGTCGCGCCCGCCTGGACGTACACCGCGTGTTCGCCGTCGAGTCCGACGCTCGCACCGGGGGTGCAGTGGGCACTGATCATGTCCTGGAGCAGTCGCCCCTGCGCATCGGTGTGGTGCGGGGTGAGGCATCCGGCCGCGATCGCGCCGCTCTCGAGGGTGAAGTCCTCGCCCGGTGTCGGCTGCTCGAGGGTGACGTCGTGCAACAGGCACCCGATGTAGAAGAGCTCCTCGTCCAGGTTGTCGACCCCGTCGGCGGCGGCGAGCGCCCGCCCGAACGCCCAGGTCCGGCGAGCGTGGCCCTCGACGCTCGGGTGTTGGGCGAGGCAGTGCGCTTCCGCCGCCCGCACGGCGGCACTGTCGGGCGGGCTCGGCACCGATGGCGAGTGGGTCGGCCGCCGGCGGGTGATCAGACGGAGCCGGTCGACCGACGCGGCGGCCAGCTCCCGGTAGATGGCGCGGCGCAGGACCCGCCACTCGCGGGTTTCGAGTCGACCCCGGGAGTCGTGGAGCCAACCGACGCCACCGAGCCGGTTCTCGTCGGGCATCGTGGGAGGGGCGGTCACGGGTTCCACTGTCGGCGCTGGCCCGTCGCTGCGCAACGACGAGGGACCCACGATTTCCGACACCGCCTGGGAATATCTGCCGTCCTCCAAAGTTGAGTCATATGCACTCAACTTTCCTGCTGTATCCTGACCGAGAACGGAGGTCCCCCACCCATGGCCATGGATCCGAATCGTTGGACGCTCAAGACCACCGAAGCCTTCTCCGCCGCGACCGAACTCGGCCGCGCCGCCTCCCATCCCGAGATCGTTCCCGAGCACCTCTTCCTCGCCCTCCTCGGCCAAGAGGAGGGCATCGTCTTGCCGTTGCTGCACGGTGTCGGTGTCGACATCGTCGCCGCCCGCAACGACGCCGAGCAGGTGCTCGCCAAGCTTCCCAACGCCTACGGATCTGAGCCTCAGCTCAGCCGGGCCATCCGCAACGTCTTCGACAAGGCCGACGAGGTCCGCGAGACCCTGAGCGACGAGTACCTGTCGACCGAGCACCTCCTGCTCGCCCTCAACGGCCAGACCCCGGTGCTCGGGAGCCTCGATCACGAGACCCTGCTCGGCGCCGTCCGCGACATCCGCGGCAGCCATCGGGTCACCAGCCAGAACCCCGAGAACCAGTACCAGGCGCTCGAGCGCTTCGGCCTCGACCTCACCGAGCGGGCCCGCAGTGGTGAACTCGACCCGGTCATCGGCCGCGACGAGGAGATCCGACGCGTCATCCGCGTGCTCAGCCGCCGCACCAAGAACAACCCGGTGCTGATCGGCGAGCCCGGCGTCGGCAAGCCCGCCATCGTCGAAGGGCTCGCCCAGCGCATCGTCGAGGGCGACGTGCCCACCAGCCTCCAGAACAAGCGCCTGATCAGCCTCGACCTGACCTCGATGGTCGCCGGCGCCAAGTACCGCGGCGAGTTCGAGGAACGACTCCAGGCCGTGCTCAAGGAGATCGAAGACGCCGACGGCGAAATCGTCACGTTCATCGACGAGATGCACACCGTCGTGGGTGCGGGCGG
>CAZEML010000109.1:0-14077 GCA_964513285.1 uncultured Candidatus Nemicrothrix sp. | reverse complement strand
TCGTGATCGGCTGCCAGCCGATGGACGTCGAGGCACTCCGCCCCCTGGAGAAGGAGAGCACCTCATGGGACGACGTCGAGCATCCCCCGAACGACGAGGACGGCGTGATCCACGTCCTGCACGTCATCAAGTGGAACGAGGGCGGTCGGGAGACGATGGAGGGCTACCACGACGCGGCCTTCGACGTTGCTCGGGAGCACGGCGCCCGGGTCGCGGGCTGGTTCGAAGCCGAGGGCACGATCGTCGGCGACGGCCGCACGTGGGATCAGGTCCGGTTCAACGAGTTCCCGAGCCTGCGCGAGTTCATGGAGGTCGTGAACGACCCTCGCCGCATCGAGGGCCAGAAGGACCACCGCGAGCCGGCCATGGCCGACACCTACACGTTGTTCTGTCGACCGGTGATCGACAAGCTCCGCAACGACTGAGCCGCGGACGGGACGAGCGAGCCCGTCGGTAGATTCGGAGCGTGGTCTTTCGCCGTCGCGAGTCCGATGCCCCAGGTCCCCGGGATCCCCGGTTGGCCGCGGCGCGCGCCACGATCGCGGATCACGGCGCCGACCCGGCCGCGCTCGAGTTGATCGACGAGATCGACGGCGCGATCGATGTCGCTCGCACCGATCGCCGCAAGCTCGAGGCCTCGTTGGCGGCACTCGACCCGGCGCGTGCCACCGCCGAGCTCAAGACCGCGCTGCGGCGGCGGGCCTCGCCGACTGCTGCCGACACGCCCGAGATCGCTGCGCTGCGGCGCCGCCACGAGACGATCAGCCGCCTCGCCAACCGGGTCGACGACATCGACGAACAGATCAGCCGCACCCTGGTCGACGCGGAGACGCTCGCGGCGCAGACGATCGTCACCGCCATCGACCGCAGCGAAGACGCCGAGTTCCGTCGCCAGCTGAGCACCTTGCAACGCGACGCCGCCCTTCTCGCCGACGCCCATCGCGACGTCGCCGACCTCTGACGGGAGCCCCCATGAACTGCCCGCTCTGCATCGATCAAACGCTCGAACCGACCTATCGAGCCGGGATCGAGATCGACGTGTGCCCGGTCTGCAAGGGGGTGTGGCTCGACCGCGGCGAGCTCGAGAAGCTGGCGGCCGACGACAGCCCCCGCTGGGACGTGCCGCCGTCCCCTGCCGCGCTGAGGAGCGCCGGCCCCGCGCCGAAGGGCGGCAAGGTCAAGGACGGCAAGCCCAAGTCCAAGGACAAGAAGAAGCCGAAGCGCAAGAAGTCGTTCGCCGAACGGCTCGGCGACGCCCTCGAAGACGTCCTCGACTAAGCCTCGACCGCTTCGGTCGACTCGGCCGACAGTCGTCGCAAGCCCACCCGACCACGACCCGCCGCCTTCGCTTCGTAGAGCGCCTCGTCGGCGGCCTGCAGGATCGTCGGCACCGACTGGGAGCCGTCGTCCACCGCGGCCCCGATCGTGACGGCGACCTCGAGCACGGTCTCGTCGAGCTCGTAGCGCCCCGACAACGTCGTGCGAATCCGCTCGGCGGCGGGGCCGACATCGGCGATGTCGGCGAGCCCGAACGCCACGATGAATTCATCGCCGCCGAAGCGGATGAGGGTCGCGTCCTCGCGCACGCTGTTGCGAAGTCGCTCGCCCACGATGCGAAGGACGTGATCGCCGACGAGATGCCCGTGCCGGTCGTTCACCGCTTTGAAGTGGTCGATGTCGATCGTCAGCACGACCCGTGACCGCCCTGCTCGGGCGACCATCGCCCCGATGTCGCTGATCCCGTTGGTCAGCGTTCGCCGGTTGCCGAGTCCGGTGAGTGGATCGTTGGTGGCCTCGAGCGCCAGGGTCTTCGTGAGTCGATCGTTCTCGATCAGCAGCGCGATGACCCGCACGGCGAGGGTCGTGACGAGCAGCACGGCGAAGGGGCGCTCGATGTCGGGTTCGAGCAGGCTCAGCGACACGAGGGCCGGGACGAGGGGCACCACCGTCAAGCCGATGTGCCAGGCGGTCCCGCGCAGCCGGAATTCCAGGGGGTGATCGCCGGCGAGGAGTGCGGCCATCGCCAGTGATCCGATCCCGGCGGTCCAGAGGTAGTCGAACGCCGAGCCGAACTCGAGGGTCCCTTCGTAGAAGAACCGGATGTGGAGGACGCCGGCGACACAGACGCACGCGCCGCCGAGGCCGAGGAGCCACAACACGAAGCGGCCTGGTCCGGTGGTGTGCGGCACGACCGTCACGACGATCACGGAGAGGAGGAGCGTTCCGATCAGGAACGCCGAGTGCATCACCGTCTCGAGCGCGGTCCGGTCGAGGATGCCGGCGACCGGCTCGACCATCGTGGTCCAGAACGTGACCAGCAGGGCCGTCGTGAGCCACAGCACATCGGAGATCGTGCGGGTCGTCGCGACACCGCGGAGGGCGGGTCGGCACAGCACGAGCACGGCGGCGATGAACGCGGCCGTGTTGAGGAACGCGGCGTCGAGTGCGATCGTCAGGTCGCCATCGGGAACCTGTGGATCGAGCCCGAAGAGCACCATGACCCCGAGCCACGACGCGAGGATCGCGATCCAGGCCCGCCGCTGGGTGCCGGTGGTGGCGGAGATGGCGACCCCGGCGGATGCGCAGGCGACCATCTGGAGGAGGAAGAACGAGAGGTTGGACGCGGTCTCGCTGGCGCCCTGCGACAACGGCAGGGCGTACAGGACCGCGGTGACCGCCATGATCGTCACGACCGCGGCGGCCAGCCCCGCGCGAAGCGGGCTTCTCAGCGCCTCGAGGACGCGGGCGAACTCGTTTGCCGTCGGTCGCACACCGTTCTCGTTCCGCCGATGGATCCGTCCATCAGCCTCGGCCCAGAGTAGGCCGACCTGAGTTCGGCGTGCTGAGTGGTCAGGCGCTGGGGCCCTCGTCGCGGACCTTCTTGACCTGGTCGACCGCATCGCGCAGTTCGGTGATCCAGTCGCCCTCGTGTTGGCCGACGAGGCGGACGCACCAGGCGAGCGCCTCGCTGCGAGATCGGGCCACGCCGCCGGCGATCAGCGAGTCGAGCACCGCTCGTTCGTCGAGCCGCAGGCGGGTCATGGCGGGTGCGTTGACGGTGGTGAAGAGCACCTGGTTGTCGCCGCATTCGACGCCCCAGCTCACGCGCCGCTGGAACTGGGACTGGGCCCGGTCGGCGATCTCCATGCGCTGATCCCGGGTGGCCTCGCGGAAGGCGACGATCTGTTGTTCGTGGTCGAGCCCGGCCCCCGGTTCGCCGAGGTCGCCGGTGACGAGGATCTCGTCGGTGTCGTGGCGCACGGTGGGGGAGGAGGCGAACCAGCTGTCGGGGCAGGCGTCGGTGAACCACGACGCCAATTCGTCGGTGGAGGGCTGGGGGATGGAGGCGGATTTCGAGCGCATGGGAATACGGGTAAGCGTAAGTGGTTGTAATGCTGTAATCAAGACCTCTTGTGGGTCGGTAATCGGAGGTTGCCGTATGAGTACCCAATCCAGCTCTTCCCCCAGCAGCGCAGACCAGCCCGAGGCCGCCGTCCGGCGGGCGCCGCTGCTCCCCACCTCGGGCATCGTCTTGCCCGAGATGGTGGTCACCATCCGCCTCGAGAGCGACGAGGCGAAGACCGCGGTGAAGGCCGCGACCGACCAGCACGTCGTGCTGGTGCCCAAGCACCGAGATGCCAGCCAGAGTGTGGGCGTCCTCACCCGGATCGAGCAGCGCGGCGCGTTGCCCGGCGGCGGTGAAGGCCTCGTGATCCGCGGCATCGAACGGGTCAAGATCGGCCAGGGCTCACTCGCCGACAACGGTGCGCTCATCGTCGACGTGACCACCGCAGAAGTCGGCACCGCCGACGACGCCGACCACGCCGAGTTGGTCGCCCGCTACCGGGCCGCCGCCGGCCGACTGCTCGAAGCGGTCGGGGGCGGCCGCATGACCCGCCTGCTCGACGATGTCGACGACCCGTCGAACCTGGCCGACACGATCGCCTGGTGGCCCGAGCTCGAAGACGCCCAGCGCGTCGAGCTGCTCGAGACCCTCGACGTGGGCGATCGGCTGCGGCTCGCGATCGAGTGGGCCGAAGGTGCCGCCACCGAGGCCGAGGTCAACCGCGACATCAACGACAGCGTCAACGGTGAGTTCGAGGACGCCCAGCGCGAGGCCGTGCTCCGGCGACAGCTCGCCGCCATCCAGAACGAGCTCGGCGAGGGTGACGACGACGTCATCGGCGAGTACCGCACCCAGCTCGACGAGCTGAAGAGCGGCGGTGTGGCCGAGACGGTCGTCGAGGCGATCGACAAGGAGATCCAGCGACTCGAGCGCAGCGGCACCCAGTCGCAGGAGTCGTCCTGGATTCGCACCTGGCTGGACACCATGTTCGAGATCCCGTGGCTCAACGAGACCGAGGACGACCTCGACCTCGAGCGGGCCCGCGAGATCCTCGACGTCGACCACACCGGCCTCGACGACGTGAAGGACCGCATCGTCGAGTTCCTCGCCGTGCGGCGGCTTCGGGACGAGCGCGGTGTCGATCGGGCCACCGTCAAGGGCGGCACGATCATCGCCCTCGCAGGCCCTCCCGGCGTCGGCAAGACCAGCCTCGGCCGTTCGGTCGCCCGCACGCTCGGGCGCGAGTTCGTCCGCATGTCGCTCGGCGGCATCCGCGACGAGGCCGAGATCCGTGGCCACCGCCGCACCTATGTCGGTGCTCGTCCCGGCCGTATCGTCCGGGCCCTCACCGAGGCCGGCTCGATGAACCCGGTCGTGTTGCTCGACGAGATCGACAAGGTCGGCGCCGACTGGCGCGGCGACCCGTCGGCTGCGCTGCTCGAGGTCCTCGACCCGGAACAGAACGATACGTTCCGAGATCACTATCTCGAGGTCGAACTCGACCTGAGCGACGTCGTGTTCATCGCCACCGCCAACGAGATCGAGCGCCTGCCGGCCCCCCTGCTCGACCGGATGGAGATCATCCCCGTGCGCGGCTACAGCGAGGACGAGAAGGTCGACATCGCTCGTGATCACCTGCTGCCGAGGCTCTACGAGCAGAACGCGGTGAAGGAGGACGAGGTCGTCGTCACCGACGAGATCGTGCGCACCGTCGTAGGTGACTACACCCGTGAGGCCGGCGTGCGTGCGCTCGAGCGTCGTCTGGATCGGCTGATCCGTAAGGCGGCGACCCGGATCGCCACCGGTGAAGACGCGCCGATCGAGATCCAGCCCGACGAGCTGCGCGATGCGCTCGGACGACCCGCCCCGAAGGAGAAGCCGGCTGAGCGCACGGTCGACCCGGGCGTGGCGACCGGCCTCGCCGTCACCGGCGCCGGGGGCGATGTCCTCTTCGTCGAGACGGCGATCATGCCGGGCGAAGGGCTGACCCTCACCGGCCAGCTCGGCGACGTGATGCAGGAGAGCGGCTCGATCGCCCTGTCGTTCCTCCGCTCGAACGCCGAATCGCTCGGCATCGAGCTCCCGAACGACAAGCGGGTGCACGTGCACTTCCCAGCCGGAGCCGTCCCCAAGGACGGGCCGTCCGCCGGCGTCACCATGACGGTGGCGTTGGTCAGCTTGTTGACCGGACGTCGGGTGCGCGGCGATGTCGCCATGACCGGCGAGGTCACCCTGCAGGGCCGAGTGCTGCCGATCGGTGGCGTGAAGGAGAAGGTCCTGGCCGCCCACCGGGCGGGCGTGACCGACGTGATCCTGCCGATCGCCAACGAGCCCGACACCGACGACATCCCCGAGTCGGTTCGTGACGAGGTGACGATCCATCTCGTGTCGACCGTCGGCGAAGCCCTCGAGGTGGCACTGGCGGCGTAGCCGTCAGCGAGTTGAGGCGGCGTAGCCGTCAGCGAGTTGAGGCGGCGTCGCCGCCAGCGGTCAGACGAATCCCCCAGACGCGAAACGCCCCCGCACCGGAGATCCGGGCGGGGGCGTTTCCGCGTTCGGGGAACGGTCAGTGAGTGCTATTCGCGCAGCGCACCGACGAGGCGGAGCACGTAGAAGAAGAGCGTCATCACCGAGCTGAAGAGGGCCAGGGCGGCGCCGATGTGGGCGGCGACCGGGAACTCACGGATGATCGTCTGGGTCTGGTAGAGGATCGCGGCGCCCGACAGGGCGATCATGGCGACCGAGAACCAGATGCCGAGGCTGAGGCCGAAGATCACCGCGCCGAGGATGAGCACGACGGCGACGACGAAGCCGTACATCACGATCGGTCGCAGGAACGAGAGGTCCTTGCGGGTGAAGAACGCGACGGCGGTGAGGCCGGCGAACCCGACGGCGGTGATGAGCGCCGCCGCGGCGACGGAGGTCTGGCCGTCGTCGGCGATGCGGAAGAAGTAGTGCAGCATCGGGGCGAACAGCACGGCGTAGAGCGCGGCCGACCCGAGCAGGGCGCCGTACTGGCGCTGCGGGTTCAGGAGATCCATCGCCGCGTTGGTGACGATCCACTGTCCGGCCATGAAGCCGCCGAGGACGAGCAGCCAGGTGAGTCCGCCGCCCTGGGCGACGAAGTCGTAGATGCCTTCGGCGATCGGCGTGTTGAGGAAGAGGGCCTCGATGCCCACGAAGGCGGCGATCGCGCCGAGCAGGTGCTGGTACACCCGGATGACGAAATCACCGCGGGTGGTCTCGTCGAGTTGGATCGCCGGACGAAGGTCGACGTCGCTGTACGACATGGCTGTTCAGTGCTCCTTGCTGGTGCCCGACACGTTGTCGGGCGCTGGGGGTTGGCTTCAGTCTACCGACTTGTGACCAGCCAGTTCCGTCGAGGGTTACTCGGGGGTAGTGTTCGCTGCGCATCGCCCGTTGGAGGGTGTTCGCGGAAGGAGTGACCCATGGGTCTGTTCGACAAGGTCAAGGGCATCGTCGGCTCGAACGCTGACAAGATCGAAGACGCCGTCGAGGACGGTCTCGACAAGGCCGGCGACATGGCCAAGAACCTCGTGCCCGACGAGCACGACGACAAGGTCGACATGGCGGTCGACAAGGCGAAGGATCTCGCCGACAAGATCGACGGCGAAGACGACGACGCCTGATCTCAGCTACTCGCTGAACGGTACGAATGGCCGGCCATCGCGCCGGTCATTCGTCGTTTTCGGGCGCCGTGACCGGCGCCGGATCACTGCGCCGCGAGCGCGGCCAGCGCGTCGACGTGCACGCGGGCGCAGTCGAGGACCGGGTCGGACGCTTCGTCGAACAGCAGCACGAGGTCGGTTCCGCCGAGGAGGACCGTTTCCGCGCCGGCGTCGAGCATCGACGCGATCGCCCGATCGAACACCGCCTTGTGGGCGCTGGTGCCGACCCCCGCGGTGGCCATCTCGATGTAGGCCGCACCGACCGCGTCGAGCTCGTCGCACTGCGGGACCAACACCTCCGTGGGTGCCAGGCGTCCGTACATCCGTGAGGCCATGACGGTCGACGTGCCGAGGAGGCCGACCCGAGCGATCGAGCGCGTCTGCAACTCCGTCGCGAGCTCGTCGAGCAGGTCGACGACCGGAAGCGGGGAGACTGCCGCGAACTCGTCGATGCAGAAGTGGCCGGAGATCGAGGTGACGGCGACACACTCGGCGCCCGCCGCCGCCAAGCGGTCGGTGAGTCGCCGATAGATCGCCACCTGATCGTCGGGCCGATCCTCAACCATGTTGCCGAGCAGGGTCGGGGTGTCGGCGTGCACGATCGTGCACTCGAGGTCGATCTCTTGCGCAGCGGCCCGCCGGATGAGCGCTCGGTAGTAGTAGTCCGTTGCGGCCGGGCCGATGCCGCCGATCATGCCGATGTACATGGCGGCACGGTAGCGATCGTCCCGGCGTGCGTTGCCGATTTGTCGAGCGTCTCGGAGCCGCCGATACCCTCGGCAGCCGATTCGTTCGGAGAGGTGCCCATGGCCAATCCCTGGTTCGAGACCGTCGCCATCGCCCAGCAGCGGGCCAAGAAGCGGCTCCCCGCGTCGTCGTACGGCGCGATCGTCGCCGGCGCCGAAGCCGGCGTCACGATGCGCGACAACACCTCCGCGTTCGACGAGCTCGGCTTCCGTCCCGTCACCGCCGGCCAGCCCGGCGAGCGACAGATGGACACCACGATCATGGGACAGCCGTCGTCGATGCCACTGATGATCAGCCCGACGGGCGCCCAGGCCATCCATCCCGATGGTGAGGTCGGCGTCGCCCGCGCCGCCGCCAACCGGGGCATTCCGATGGGGCTGTCGTCGTTCGCCTCGATGCCGATCGAAGACGTCGTCGAGGTCAACGGCCAGACGTTCTTCCAGATCTACTGGGCCGGCGACAAGGACTCGATGGTCGCCCGCATGGAGCGGGCCAAGGCCGCCGGTGCGGTCGGCATGATCCTCACCCTCGACTGGTCGTTCAGCCACGGCCGCGACTGGGGCAGCCCACAGATCCCGCAGGCGTTCAGCATCAAGGAGCTTCTGCCCCAGGTGCCGTCGGTGATCCGCAAGCCGAAGTTCATGTGGTCGTGGGTGAAGGCCCGCAAGATCCCGATGCTCGGCGTGCCGAACTTCGTCACCGACGGCTCCAAGCCGCCGGTGTTCTTCGAGGCCTACGGCGCTTGGATGATGACCCCGCCCCCGACCTGGGAGGACGTCGCCTGGCTTCGTGCCCAGTGGGACGGCGAGTTCATGGTCAAGGGTGTGGTGCGCGCCGACGAGGCCCGCCGAGCCGTCGACGCCGGCGTCACCGCCATCTCGGTGTCGAATCACGGCGGCAACAACGTCGACTCGGCGCCCGCGTCGATCCGGGTCCTGCCCGAGATCGCCGCGGCGGTCGGTGACGACATCCAGGTCGTGATGGACGGCGGCATCCGTCGTGGCTCCGACGTCGTGAAGGCCCTCTGCCTGGGAGCCGACGCGGTGCTGATCGGCCGCGCCTACCTGTGGGGTCTGGCCGCCAACGGCACCGCCGGCGTCGAGAACGTGCTCGACGTCCTCCGTGGCGGCATCGACGCGACCATGCGCGGCATCGGGGTGGGCTCGATCCACGACCTGTCGCCCGAGCACGTGATCGTGCCCGACGGCTTCTCGCCGCCGGCGATCGGCTGATCAGGTCATCGAGGCGTGCACGGTCCACGTCTCGTGGACCCGCAGCCAACGCAGCCCGTTCGGCATCGAGTCATCGACTCGGAACACGACGGTGCTGAGGCGTTCGTTCTCGCGACCGTCGGACCAGCCGTGGTGCTCGATGTAGGACCCGACGACCGTCGAGTCGTCGGCGTGCACGAGTCGGTGGTCGCGAGTGGTCAGCGTGAAGTCGCTGGTGTGGTGGAAACCCTGCCGCACGGCGTCGAGCGTGGTCGCCCGGTTGCTCACACCACCGTCGGGGCCCACGATCGTGAAGTCGGGGTCGAGCACCGTTTCGAATCGGGTGAGGTCGTCGGCGGGGATCGTGCCGAGGAAGTAGGCCTCGAAGAACTCGTGGAGCTCGTCGACTTCGGTCATCCATGCGTCCGCCATGGGGCGAACCTAGCCGAGTGACTGGGTCGCGATCCCGGCGTTCTCGAGCACGGCCGCCAGCCCGATCAACAACAGATCGTCGCCCCGTCGCCCCATCAGCTGCACGCCGGCGGGGGCATCGCCGACCCGGCCCATCGGCGCCGAGATCGCCGGTCGTCCGGTGATGTTGGCCGGGAACAGGGCCGAGAAGTAGGTGTCGTTGGCCGCCAGGTAGGTGTCCATGTCGGGGAGCAGGCCGCTGAGTTCTTCGAGCGGTAGCGCGGCGTGATCGTTCGTGGCCGACACCACGATGTCGATCGATTCGAGGCGGGACTCCATCGCTGCGAGGGCATGGTCAGCCGCGAGTTGGTCGGCCGAGAGCTGACCGACCGACGTTGCCCGGACCTGTTCGAGTTGCATGAGCGTGATCGGTTCGAGCGTCGTCTCGTCGATCGGTCGACCGGTCTCGGCCGCCCAGCGTTCGATGTCGAGCGCGACCCAACGACCGAAGTGGGCATCCCAGCCGCGCATCACGTCGGTGATGTCGACCGGCGGTGGGATGGGCACGACCTCGTAGCCGGCGTCGTCGAGCACGCCGGCGACGCCCTCGATCCCGGTGACCATGCCCGGCCCGAGCGACTCCCCGCCCCAGTGGTCGGTGGTGACGCCGATCCGCAGCGTGCCCCGCTCGGGGTTCGGTGTGCCGTCGGCCAGCACCTCGAAGAACGTGCGTTGGTCGCGGACGGTGCGGCTGACGACGAACTCGACGGCGATGCCGCCCCAGTCGCCCTGGTCGAGGGGCACGGCCCGGCTCGTCGGCTTGAGTCCGTACAGGCCACACGCCGCGGCGGGGATGCGGATCGAGCCCGCGCAGTCCGTGGCGTGAGCGGCGGGGACGACGCCGGCGGCGACCGCTGCCGCGCTGCCGCCCGACGATCCGCCGACCGAGAGCGTGCGGTCGTGCGGGTTCCGGGTGATGCCGAAGGCCAGTGACTCGGTGGTTCCGTGCATCACGAACTCGGGAACGGCGGAGCGGCCGACGACCCGGGCGCCCGCCGCGGCCAATCGTCGGTAGTAGGGGCTGGTCGTCCTCGGCCGAACCCCGGCGGTGAGCCGGCTCCCCATCTCCTGGAGGCGGTCGGCTTCGGTCGAGCCGTAGTCCTTGCGGAGGAACGGCACCCCGGCGAGCGGCCCGACCTCAGCGCCGTTCGACGGCTCGTCGTACCACTCGACGACCGCGTGGATGTCGTCGTCGGTTCGGCGGTGCATCTCGGTCGCGGCCGCGTGGATCTCCGCGAAGGTGATTTCGCCGGCATTGACCGCAGCGGCGATCGCCGTCGCGTCGAGTTCGCAGTACTCCTCGGGCGTCATGGTCTCGGTCTAGCGCAGCGAGCCGTCACACGAGGTTGAAGCGGATCCCGCCGAGTTCGAGGGTGTCGCCGGCCCGAGCGCGGTCGATCGCCTCGACATCGATGGCGGCGAGACCGTCGCCCCGGCCATCGGACGCCTCGACGAACCGGAACGTGGCGTCGTCGAGTTCGATCGTGCGTTGTGGCGTGAGGGGACGGTCGAGGATGCGGGCCCACCGTGCCGCGATCGCGTCGGGGTCGTCGGCTTGGATCTCGGCTCCGACCATGTCGGCGGCGACCGACGAGGACGCGTGGTACGCCCAGTCCGGCCCCGCCCACGCCCAGCTCTCGGGCGGGTCCGCCTGATCGATCGACAAGATCGCGCCGCCGACGTCGGCGGGGTGGAGGTGGATGCCGGTGATGCCGGGCACCTGGGCGTCGAACACGATGCGGGTGTCGCCGGCCTCGATCCGTGCTCGGTGGACCGCGAGGTCATCGACCTGCACGATCACCATGTAGCCGCCTTCGCCACGGCGTTCGAGGTAGCGGCCGGCCGTGGTTCCGGGCTGCTTCGGGGCGACGACCTCGAGCAGTCGATCGCCGATGGTGTAGAGCCCGTGGCGCAGACCGAAGTGGCCGACGCCGGGATCGCGGTAGCAGACCTCGACGTCGAGCTCGGTGGTGATCGCGTGCTCGACGGGACGGAGATCCTCGGCGACGAGCACGAGTTGACGAAGCCGCATCATGGGCTTCATCACTAGTCGAACCGGGTCAGTTCGGGCGAGCGAACGGGACCCGTTCGTCCCACACGTCGCCGGGGCCCGGGTTGGCCGGATCGGTCGACGCGCCGAAGTGATGGGCGATGCCCCACACCGCGTTGAGCGCGGTCTGCACGGCTCCCTCCGCCCATCCGGGCGTCCAGCTCACGTCGTCGCCGGCGAGGAAGATGCCCGTCTGTTTGGCCGAGAACCCCTCCTGCATGAAGTGGGTGTACATCCGCCGGTTGTAGCGATAGTGGCCGGGCAAGGCGCCCTTGAACGCCCCGAGGAAGTCGGGGTCGCTCTCCCAGCTGACGGTGATCGGCTCGCCGATCACGTGGCTGGTGATGTCGGCGGTCGGGTAGATCTTCTCCAGCGTGTCGAGCGCCAACTGGGCCCGCTGGGCCGCTGACTTGGCCAGCACCTTGGCGGCATCGCCCTCCCACGAGTAGCTGAGGCAGATCACCGCCGGTTGCCCGTCGCCGTTGTCGAAGAGGTAGGTGCCGCGGGTGTTGCGGTCGGTCAGGGTCATGCCCATCGCCGGCTTGCCGGTCTCGGGATCGATGTCCTTCCAGAACGGCCGGTCGACCATGACGAACGTCTTGGCCGACTGCATGTAGCGGGTGCGGTCGAGCGCCATCCAGTGGTCCTGGGAGAACAGTGCTTCGTCGACGTCGATGCTGGTGGTGAGGAGCCAGCTCTGGGTGGTGACGAGGACGGCCGGGAACGAACGGCGCACGCCGTTGCGGTCGGTGATGGTGAAGCCGACACCGTCGCGTTCGATCGCGGCGACGCCTGGCCGCGGCGCTCCGCCATGGAGCGAGTCGAGGCTGGTGCCCGCGTCCCAATGGGTCATCGCCTCGGGCGCGAGGGCCCACAGCCGGCGCACCACCTGCTCGGCGCCACCGACGATCAGATGCTGATCCTCGTCCATCGCCGTGTAGACGACCCGGAGGATCTCCAGCATCGAGTTCGGGAAGTCGGAGTCCCATCCGCCGGTGCCGAAACCGACCTGGCCGAAGACTTCACGGTGGCGGAACGTCAGCCGTTGGAACGAATCCGCCGACGCGACGAAGTCGTAGAACGTGCGCTCGTCCCACTGCTCGACGAGCTCGGACCAGATGGCGCGTACCGCCTCGGCATCTTTGGCTCGCATCGCGGCCTGCATGGCGGAGAACGACGCATGGTCTTCGAGCGCCTCGGCCCACGCGGCGGCGACCTCCTTGAACAGCGCAGGCAGGTCATCGAGCGTCTCGGCGTGGATCGTCTCGCCGGCGAGGTCGATCACCGTCGTCGGTGCGGCAGGGGTGAGGGGGTTCGGGAACGGTCGCGTCTCCAGCCCCAGCAGATCGACGTAGTGGTAGAACGCCGCGCTCGACCGGGGGAACCGCATCCCGCCGAGTTCGGCGATGACGTCGTCGGCGGCGCCGAATCGCTGGGACCGCAGTCGTCCGCCCATCCGGCCGGACTCGAACACGACCGGTCGCAGACCGAGCTTCATCAACTCGTGCGCGGCCACGACCCCGGCGATGCCGGCACCGACGACCGCGACCTCCTGGCCGACCGCGTTGTCGGGGAGCTGGCTCAGGCCCGCCGGATGGGTCAGCCACGTCGGATAGTCGAACGGGAAGTCGGGCCCGAAGCAGGTGATCGGCGGCGCAGAGGTCATCACCGGCGGACGTTAACCGTCCTGAGATCGCCCGGGGACGTCATGGCTCCTACGCTCCCTCCATGGCCCGGCTCGGAGATCAGACGTCCCCCGACGTGGGCGACCGTCGGGTGCTCGTCGTGCCGATCGGGTCGACCGAACAACACGGTCCCCATCTGCCCCTCGACACCGACACCGTCATCGCGACCGAGGTAGCCGAGCGCGCGGCCGCGCAGGTGCCGGCGGCGCTCGTCGCTCCGGCGATCGCGATCGGCGCGTCCGGCGAACACGCCGGTTTCGCCGGCACGCTCTCGATCGGTACGGAGGTGATGGCGTCGGTGCTCATCGAGATCGTCCGCACCGCCGGGCCCGAGTTCGAGCGGGTCGTCGTCGTCAACGGCCACGGCGGGAACCTCGATGCGGTCCGCTCGGCCATCTCGGTCTGCGAGCACGAGGGCCGTTCCCTTCGGTCGTGGCACGCGAGCCGAGCGGGCGGTGATGCTCACGCCGGGGCGACCGAGACATCGGTGATGCTGGCGATCGACGCCGACCGGGTGCAGCTCGACCGCGCCGAGCCGGGGGTGACCGCCTCGTTCGCGGAGCTCGCCGACGAGCTCCGGGCCGGCGGCCTCGCCGCCGTCACCACCAACGGTGTGCTCGGCGACCCCACCACGGCCGATGCGGTCGAAGGCGAGGCGATCCTCGACGAGTGGGTGCGCCAGGTCGTCGTCCTCTTGCAACCGTGACATCTGCGATCATGGCCTCATGACCCGTACCGTCGCGATCGTCACCGGTGCCGGACGCGGCATCGGTGCCGCCACCGTCGCCGCCCTCGCCGCTGACGGGTGGTGGGTCGCGGCGGTCGACCGGTGTGCTCCGCACCCCGCGGTCGGGTACCCGATGGCGTCGGCCGCGGAG
>CAZEML010000108.1:0-14605 GCA_964513285.1 uncultured Candidatus Nemicrothrix sp. | reverse complement strand
CGAAGAGCGCGACGTGCAAATCCGCGGCCACAAGGTCCGGCTGCCGCTCGACGTCATCCTCGTCGCCACCGCCAACCCGGAGGACTACACCAACCGGGGCCGATTGATCACGCCGTTGAAGGACCGCTTCGGCAGCCAGATCCGCACCCACTACCCGCTCGACGTGGAGACCGAGGTCGCCATCATCGAGCAGGAGGCCGACACGTCGGTGAGCGAAGGGTTCGACCTCGCGGTGCCGTCGTTCATGACCGAGATCGTCGCGTCGGTCACCCACGCCGCCCGTCGCAGCCAACAGATCGCGCAGCGTTCGGGCGTGTCGGTGCGCCTGTCGATCTCGAACTTCGAGATCATGGTCGCCAACTCGGTCCGTCGGGCGCTGCGGTCCGGCGACACCACCGCCGTGCCGCGCATCGTCGATCTCGAGGCCCTGCCGGCGTCGACGTCGGGCAAGGTCGAGATCGAGACTCTCGACGAAGGTCGCGATGGCGAGATCCTGGCCGGCCTGGTCAAGGCCGGCGTGCTTCAGGTCTTCAAGGACCGGGTCCCGCCCGACACGCATCGTGCGGTCGTCGACGCCTTCGACGGCGAACTCGTCGTCGACACCGGTGAGGACGTCACCGACGCCGCGTACGTGGCGCTGATGGAGAAGGTCCCGGCGCTGGTCGCACCGGTGCAGGCGCTGCTCGCCGACGAGGAGGAGCCGGGCTCTCCCGCGATGGTCGCGAGCGCCTGTGAGCTCGTGCTCGAGGGGCTGCATCTCGCCAAGCGCCTCAACAAGGACGCGGTCGCGGGCCGCGCGCAGTTCCGCAGCCGCGGCTGAGTCGTTCGCCGTCGGGCGGGTCAGACCGCCCAGGAGCTGAACGTCTCGCCGGCGGGTTTGCGCGACCGGTCGCGGGCGAGCAGGCCGCGCGGGCGGGCGAAGCCGAGCTTCCAGTCGTAGCCATCGATGCCGCTGTCGTGGAAGTAGCCGGCGACGCCGATGTCGTGGTGCGCCTCACGGACGTGCTCGAGGGCGCGGGCGAGCAGGTGCTCACGCCACGCTTCGTCGTCGGTGTTGACCCCATGACCGGCCACGACGATCGAATGATCGGGGAGCGACTCACAGGTGCGATGGATCGCCTCGGCCAACTCGTCGGGTTCGGGCGCGAGGCCGGCGCCGCTGACCCGAGCCCCGGCGGGCCAGGGATGGAAGCCGCCGTCGGGGCCGACGCCGACCGGGTGGTCGTGGAGGATGCCGACGTGGTCGACCGCGTTGACGAACAGTGGGACGTCGACCGGCGCGCGGCCGTCGAGTTCGATCACACCGTTCGCGTGGGCGCGCAGCCAGCACCAGAACAGGTTCTCCCAGCCGCGGGACGCCTTCGCCGCCTCGACGGAGACCCGACCGTCCTCCTCGGCGAGGGCGTGGATCGGGTCGGCGCGCCAGGTGGTCATCACCGGCTGTCGGCCTGACGAGAGCAACCGCACGGCGTCGTGGGCGGCGAGGATCGCGCCCTCGACCGCCTCGCGGAGCACGACCCGATCTCGTCGCCCCGGGGGCCGCGAGCCGAGTCCGTAGCCCCGCACCGCCCAGCTGACCGGGTCGTCGATCGGCACGAAGCCGTCGGCGAACTCGTCGAACGCCTCGGCGACCCGGTCGACGTGGCGCTGCCAGTACCGGCCTCGGGCGGTCTCGTCCCGGTGACCGCCCTCGTCGTCGAGGTACCAGCCCGGAAGGGTGGTCGAGTGCAGAGTCAGCCAGTTCTGGAGGCCGTGGTCGCGGGCGAAGGCGAGGACGTCGCGGTAGACGTCGAGGGCGTCGTTGTCGATGCGACCCGGTTCGGGTTCGATCCGCGCCCACTCGATCGTGACCCGCCACGCGTTGCACCCCATCGCCGCGAACTGGCGGAGATCATCGCGGTAGTCGGTCAAGAGTCCGGCGCCGTCGTTGGAGCGCGGCGCCCGGCCATCGCGTTCCCACGTCGACCAGTCCGCCGCCGGCGCGACGCCCTCGGTCGACACGGCCGAGGCGGTGACGCCCTTCAGGAACGGCACGGGGTCAGCGTCGGGTGAAGACACCGCTGTCGAAGACGACCCGGTCGCCGACCCGGGTCTGGAAGAGGACCTGGTCGCCGTCGTCCCAGACGTGGACGTCGAGCCGCTCGCCGGGGATCACCGGAGACTTGAAGCGGCCACCCATCGAGCCGAACCGGTCGGGATCGCCGTCGCACAGTGCGTGGAGCAGCGCTCGACCGGTGACCCCGTAGGTGCACAGCCCGTGCAGGATCGGGGTCTCGAAACCGGCCAACGCGGAGAACGACGGGTCCGAGTGCAGGGGGTTGCGGTCACCGTTGAGCCGATAGAGCAGGGCCTGATCGGGGCGGGTGTCGAAGCCGTGGACGAGGTCGGCGTCGCGTTCGGGGAGCGCCCACTCCGACGACGGGCCTCGGTCGCCGCCCCAGCCGCCTTCGCCCGAGATGAACAACCCCGAGCGGGTGGTCCACATCGGCGCGCCGTCGTGGTCGCGGACCTCGGTCTCGAGCACGACCAACGCAGCCTTGCCCTTGTCGTACATCGCCGCCACCCGGCCCTGGCCGATGCCCGAACCCTCAGCGGGCAGGGTCTGGTGCAAGGTGACGTGCTGCTCGCCGTGCAAGAGGGCCGCGAGGTTGAAGTCGCCGAAGTCGGTGCCGCCGCCACCACCGAGGACGACCGCCTGGGTCGGGAACGCCTTCTGGGGCGTGTCCTTGGTGTTCTCGGTCGTGAACTCGAGTTCGAACCCGGTCGGATCGGTCTGGCCGGCGCCGACGCCGAGGGCGTAGAGCAGGCTGTCCTTGGAGGTCCAGCGGATCTCGTTCTCGGGGCCGGTCGAGCCGACGGCGTCGGGGTTCAGCGGCATCGGGAGTCCTTCGGGTTCGGTCGTTCTGGCGTCACGTCAGCGGGGCGTCGAGCGTGGCGAGTGCCATCGCCGTGATCGCCTCGGCGAGATCGAGTTCGGGATGGTGGCGCTCGGGACCGGTGGCCACACTCGTGATCAACCCGATCGCGGCGCTGACGAGCAGCCGCGCCTCGTCGGGGTGGAGGTCGGGTCGGGCGTCGCACAGCGCGTCGACCCACTCGGTGCTCCAGCTCCGGAGCCGGCGACTCATCGGGGAGCGGCGTTCGTGGCTGAGATGACGAGCCTCGCTGGTCCACACCGCGATGAGCGAGGAGCGTTCGAGGGCGACGTCGGTGTAGGCCCGGATGTAGCCGGCGAGGAGATCGCGCGGGTTGGAGGTCTCCTCCCGGGCGCGACCGTTGACCGCGTGGACCTCGTCGGCGGCCAACTTGATCGCCTCGACGAGGATCTCCTCCTTGGAGGAGAAGTGGCGGTAGATCGCCGGCCCGGACACATCGACCGCCTGGCCGATGTCGTCGACGCTGGTCGCGGGGTAGCCGCGCTCGTGGAACAGGCCGACCGCGGCCTCGAGGATCAGCTCGCGACGGTTGGCCGGTCGCCGAGATGTCGTGCCGCCGGCCGAGGGCTGCGAAGAGACTGCGGAAGAGGCCATGGTTAGCGAACGTTAACAGGCCCGGTCGCGGGTCGACCACGCGCGGCGCCCGCGCTCGGTTGATCACACACCGCGCTCGCCATGCACACACCGTGGGCCCGGCACTACATTCCGTTCATGGTCTTCTCGCGCCGCCGACATCGCCGCCGGCGCCAGCCCGCGCATTTCACCTACTCGCGCTGGGACGGCTCCCAGACCGGTTTCGACCTCGACGCCGATCACCTCTTCGGGGAGATGGCCGACGAGCTGCTCTACCACGGCGACGTCAATTCGGCGCTGCGGCAGATGATGCAGAACGGCCTCATGGATCGCGACGGCCGCGACATGGAAGGCATCCGCGACATGATGCAGCGCCTCCGGGAACGGCGGCGCGAAATCCTCGAGGACCACAACCTCGGCGGGGTCTACGACGACATCGCCGACTCCTTGCGCGACGTGGTCGAGACCGAGCGCGCGGCGCTCGACGAACTCGCCCAACCGCCGGCCGACGGTGAGGGGGGCGACGAGCGGCAACAGCAGCTCCAGTCCGACACCGCCGCCATGAAGAACATGGAGCTCGACATGCTCCCGCCCGACCTCGCCGGTCAGGTGAAGGGGCTGCAGAACTACGACTTCGAGAGCCCCGAGGCCCGCGAGCAGTTCGAACAACTGATGGACCAGCTGCGCGAACAGCTCATGCAGCAGCAGCTCGATCAGATCGCCGACGGCGTCAACAACATGTCGCCCGAAGAGATGCAGCGCCTCAAGGACATGATGGCCGAGCTCAACCAGATGCTCGAGCAACGCGCCAACGGGGTCGAGCCCGACTTCGAGGGGTTCATGGAGCGCTACGGCGACTTCTTCCCCGAGAACCCCCAGACCCTCGACGAACTCCTCGAGGTCATGGCCCAGCGCATGGCCCAGGCCCAGCAGATGCTGAACTCGATGACCCCGGAGCAGCGTCAGCAACTCCAGGAGCTGAGCAATCAGCTCATGGAGGACATGGACCTCAACTTCCAGATGCAGCAGCTCGCCGACAATCTGCGCGAACAGTTTCCGCAGATGGGCTGGGGCCAGTCCTACGACTTCCAGGGCATGGACCCCCTCGACATGCCCCAGGCGATGGACATGATGGGCGAGCTGGGCGACATCGATCAGCTCGACAACCTGCTCCGCGGCGCCACCAACCCGGGTGCGCTCGCCGAGGTCGACATCGACCGCGCCCGCGAGCTCCTCGGCGACGAGTCCGCCGAATCGCTCGAACGCATGGCCGAGCTCGCCCGCATGCTCGAAGAGCAGGGGCTGATCGAGAACAAGGAAGGCAAGTACGAGCTCACCCCTCGGGCCATCCGCAAGATCGGCAACGGCGCCCTCCAAGAACTCTTCAAGCGCATGTCGGCCGACACCCTCGGCAAGCACGCCCTCGAACAGACCGGTGCCGGTCACGAACGCGACTTCGACACCAAGCCCTACGAGTACGGCGATCGGTTCAACCTCCACATCGAGAAGACGCTCCGGAACGCGGTGGCCCGGACGGGTGGCGGCACGCCAGTACGTCTGCACCCCGACGACTTCGAGATCGAGCGCACCGAACAGCTCGTGCGTTCCTCGACGGTGCTGATGCTCGACGTCTCCATGTCGATGGCGATGCGCGACAACTTCCTGCCGGCCAAGAAGGTCACGATGGCGTTGCACTCGTTGATCTCGAGCCAGTACCCCCGCGACTTCCTCGGCATGGTGAGCTTCAGCGAGGTCGCCCGCGAGTTCAACGCCGCCACGCTGCCCGAACTCAGCTGGGACTACGTGTACGGCACCAACATGCAGCACTCGTTCCAGATCGCTCGCAAGATGCTGTCCAAGCAGAGCGGCACCAAGCAGATCATCATGATCACCGACGGCGAACCCACCGCGCACATCACGCCGTCGGGCCAGCCGCACTTCAGCTACCCGCCCTCGCAGCAGACCGTCGACCTCACCCTCGCCGAGGTCGCCAAGTGCACCCGCGAGGACATCCGCATCAACACCTTCGTCCTCGACGTCACCCACTATCTGCAGAACTTCGTCGAGCAGATCTCCAAGATGAACGGCGGACGAGCGTTCTTCACCACCAACGAGAACCTCGGCGACTACGTCTTGATGGACTTCGTCGATCACAAGCGCAGCCTCGTGCGGGGTCGCTGAGGCGGTCGGCACGGTGGGGCGGGCTCAGGAGGCGGGCGGGCATGCCGATGAGGAGAAGGTGGTGAATTCCGACGACTCGACGCCGGCATGGCTGAGTCGCGTGGCGGGCGAGGTCGAAGCGGCTGCCGCTCGGCTCGAGGTCTGTGAGGCGAGCGCGTTCGAAGCGACGCTGGTCGCCGAGATCGAACAGGTCGCCAAGCTCTTCGGCATCGCGGCGATGGGGGAATGCAACGGCGACCCCGCGCAGGGCGTCAAGTGGTTCGACCCTGCGGCGACCGACATGGACGAGATGGTCGAGATGATCCCGATGCTCGAGAGCGGCGTCGGTGCCAGTGGCCCGTACTCGATCATGGCGCCGTCGGGGCGTCCCGGTATGGCGCTGCCCAGCCCGCCTGGCTCGTTCTCACACCATCTGGCGATCCTCGCCGGCGACGAGGCCGGCTTCAGTGCCGAGGAGACCTCGGTGCTCGGCCTCTTCGGGGCGACGATCTCGGCCACTCGACGCCGCGTGGAGGCGACGCGTGCGCTCGAAACCCGGCTCGAAGATCAGGAGTTCTTGAACGGGATCTCCTCGATGGCGGCGATCGACTCCCCTGATGCGCTGCATCGGCTCTTGGTCACCGTCGCCGAGCGCTATGAGATCGCGTCGGCCACCGTGTGGGAGCTCGACGGCGACGAACTCCGGCTCACCGAGTCCTCCTTGCAGGGGGAGGCCCGCCATGTCGAACGAGGCGTCTCGGTCCCGTCGCCCCGGGCCCACTTCGATCTCCTGGTGGAGTTCGGCCACGCCCGCCTCGAGGTCAGCGAGACCGCCGCCGGGTCGGTCTCCCCGTTCGCCGGCGACCTTCCGACCCTCGTCGTGCCGATCGTGGGGCCCGACGGCGGTGAGGGTGTCCTCGCCTTCATCGATCCCGACGACATGCGCCCCTCGACGGCGAAGTCGGTCGCGCGAAGTGTGCAGAAGCTCTTGTCGCGGCGTCGAGCGATGGAGGAAGGCGAGCAGCGAGCGGCGACCGAGCAGTTCCTGCGCGAGACCGCCAGCGCGGTCGGGAAGGCGTCCTACGAGGACGAGGTCGAACTCCTCGACGAGATCCTCCTCGGCATCACCGGCCAGTTCGGCGTTCGCGGCGCCTCGATGTGGCGCTGGACCGACGACGGCGCGGGCCTCGAGCGGCGCCGGGGCCGGACGAGCGACGGCGCGATCGACCAAGGCGCCGATCGCGCGTCCTCGTCGATCTTCGCGGTCGAGCGTTTCCAGGCCCGCGGCTACGGGGTGCTCAAACACAAGCACCTCGAAGCGCTCGAGGGCGACTTCATGGAGCCGACCGACTCGATGCTCGTCGTCCCCCTCGGTGGGTCCGGTAACGAGGACGGCGTCCTCGTGCTCACCGGCGACGAAGATCGCCACTGGGACGACGCGACGATCACCGCATGTCGCACCGTGGGCCTGATCGTCGGGCAGGGCCTCGCCCGATTCGATGCCGAACGCACCGTCGCCCGCCGCCTGGAGTTGACCCAACTCTCACACCGGATCGCCGGCCTCGCGGTCGACACTCAGCCCGAGACGGTCGACGCCTTGCTCGAGGAGATCCTCAAGAGCTGTGTCGAGTTCTTCGACCTGGCCGAGGCCCAGATCTGGCGGGTCGAGGACGACATCGCCACGTTCCGCATCAGCTACCGCACCGATGGCGCTCCCGGTCCGGTCGGCCACACGCTGCCGTTTCCCGACAGCAGCTCGATCGACACCCGCGGCTTCGTCTCCACTCGGTTGCACGACCTGGCCGAGTTCTACCCGGGGCCGCTGCTCGATCCCGAGTCCTCTCGTGTTCTCGTCACGCCCTACGCCGCCGGCACCGTTCACCTCGGTGTGCTGGTCTTCGTCGACCCCCAGGGTCGCTGGTGGAGCCAGGACGAACTCAACGCGATTCGATCGATGGCCGACACGATCGGCCAGCTGCGTTCTCGGATGGTCGTCGCCCGCGCCCTGGGGCGCCAGCAGGTCACCGAACGTCTCCTCAACGAGGCGGCCTCGGCCTTCCTCGACGTCACGCCCACGACGGTCCGATCGGTGGTCGACGATGTGCTCGAGTCGCTGCGAGCACACCTCGGGTGCGACTCGGTCGCCGTGTTCGAGCTCGACGCCGAGACGTTGGAGATCGCCTGCCCGTGCGAAGCGACCGTCGACGGCGAACCCGTACAGGCGGACTTCGCACCGCTACGCCGCGACGACCCGGCGATCCTGCGCCTCCTCGATCGCGACCATGGGCCCGAGTGGCGCTTGACCGACCTGATCGGGCTCCCCGAGGGCACCGACAGGACCAACCTCGTCATCGTGCCGTCGGTGCGTGGCCAAGACATCCTCATCCTCTCGGCTGCGAACCGCCTCGGGGTACCGTTCGCCCCCGGCGCGGTGCAGGCCGTGCAGTCCCTCGCCGGGCTGCTCGCCCAGCTCCGGACCCGTATCCAGCTCGAAGGAGCGACCACGCTCCGCTCCGAGGCCGACCGACTGCTCGGCGAGATCGCAGCCGACTTCGTCGAGCGTTCCGGCGACGATGTCGAGGCCGGGGTCGACGAGGTCGTACGTCGGGTCGGCGAGCTGTTCGGGCTCCGGTCGGTCTCGCTCTGGGTCGCTGACGGTGCCGGTGGGCTCGGCCTCGCGGCCGACTGGAGAGGCCCGGGTGCCGATCCGGCGCCCGATCAGCACCTCGGGCCCGACAACCGCATCGTGCAGCACTGTCAGGAGGGCCCCTCGGTCTTCACGACGTCGCCGGGCGCCAAGGTCCGGGTGCCCGGTCTCGATGACATCACCTGCAACTTCGCGCCGATCTCCGACGGCGCGGGGCTGCTGGGCATGATCGGCACGAGCGACGCTCGGCCGGTCGGCTTGGTGCCGAACCCCGAGATCCTCGCCGACTTCCTCGAGGCGTTGGCCCAGCTCGTGCGTCAGCTGTGGCGCCGCCTCGAAGCCGACGCGGCGATCGGTCGGCGGCTCGAATCCGAGGACCTGTTGCGCAACTTCGCCACGCGTCTCGTCACCGCCCCGACCGCGGCCGAGGATGCGACCGCCGAAGCGTTCGGCTGGCTGATGGCCCAACTCGGGGTCGACCATGCCTCGGTGTGGCGGTCGCGGTACGGCGACGACGAGAGCGCGACCGAGCTCCGGATGCAGTTCGCCGTCGCTGATGAGTTCCTGATGGGGGCGGAGCACCACGTGCTCTCCCTCGGCCCGGGACGCCGTTTCGCCGACGCGATCGAGGCGGGAGTCGCCGAATGGTCGATCGACGATGACCACCCGCTGGTCGCCGGGGCTCGGCGCATGCTGTCGCTCGAGGGTCCGCATCGCGTGATGTGGATCGGTGATCAGGAGGACTGGCGCCTCTTCTTCACCCGCTCGGGTGATGCGCCGATGTCTCGTGACCTCGTCACGTCGATGATGACGGCGCTCTCGGTGATCAGCCAGCACGAGGCACGGGCCGCGGCCGAGCGGGCCTTCTCCACCGCCTTCAGTTCCGCGCCGATCGCGATCTGTCTCCGCGACCGCCAGAGTCGGCTGATCTCGTGCAACCAGGCCTACGTCGATCTCACCGGCCGGAGCGAGGACGAACTGCTCGACTCGATGCTCGACGTGGTCATCAGTCCCGAGCATCTGCAGGACGCGATGGCCGACCTCGGCTCGCTCAGCCTCGGCGATCAGGCCGCTCGTGAGCTGGCCTATCGGCGCCGTGATGGCAGCGTCGTGTGGGCACGGGTCCGGACGACGCCGGTGGAGATCCCCGGGCGGCTCGAGCCGGTGTACTTCATGTACAGCGAGGACATCACCGAGAGCCGACGCAGCCGGCAGTTGCTCGAGTATCAGGCGACGCACGACGAGCTGACCGGCCTCCCCAACCGGCGTTCCTTCGTGGCCCACGTCGCCACCGAACTCAGCCATGGGCTCGACTTCTCGGTCCTCATCCTCGATCTCGATCGGTTCAAGCTGATCAACGACTCCATGGGTCACAGTGCCGGCGATCAGCTGTTGATCACCTGCGCCGACCGCATCCGGTTGTCGCTTCGGCCCGGCGACCTGGTGTGCCGCCTCGGTGGCGACGAGTTCGCGATCCTGTTGCGGTCACCGGCGGACGCAGCGGCCGCGGCGGTCGTCGCCGATCGGCTGTTGCGACTGCTCAGCGAGCCGGTCCGCATCGACGACGAAGAGGTCTTCCCGTCGGCCAGCATCGGCATCGCCATCCCCGAGACCGACGATGGCGTCGACGAACTGATGCGCCACGCCGACGCGGCGATGTACCAGGCCAAGGGCCAGGGCCGAGACCGCTGGGTGCGCTTCGATCGTTCGATGCGCGACGCCATCCTGGAGCGGGTGCGCACCGAGACCGATCTGCGGCGCGCCATCGAGCACGGCCAGCTCGAGGTCCACTACCAGCCCGAGTACATGCTCGACACCGGCGAGATCGTCGGTACCGAGGCCTTGGTCCGCTGGCACCATCCCGAGCGCGGGTTGTTGAGCGCGGGCTCGTTCATCTCCTTGGCCGAGGAGACCGGCCTGGTGGTGGAGATCGGGCGCTGGGTGCTCGGTGTCGCGACCCGCAAGGCCGCGGAATGGGTCGAGGCCGGCCACGACCTCATCGTTCGGGTGAACCTGTCTGCTCGCCAGCTCCGGCCGGCGATCGTCGCCGAGGTGCACGAGGCGCTGACCGAGGCGGGCCTGGCGCCCGAGCGGCTCTGCCTCGAGGTCACCGAGACCGCGATCATGGACGACGTGCAGGATTCGGCTCGGATGCTGCAGGAGTTCCGCGACCTCGGCGTGCTGATCGCGATCGACGACTTCGGTACCGGTTTCAGTTCGTTGGCCTACCTGAAGCGGCTCCCGGTCGACATCTTGAAGATCGATCGCACCTTCGTCGACGGCGTGGGTGTGGATCCCGACGACACGGCGATCGTTCGGTCGATCATCGGGTTGGCCCGAACGCTGCGCCTCGACGTGGTCGCGGAGGGCATCGAGGACACCACCCAGATCGCGGAGTTGGTGCGGCTCGGCTGTTCGCGAGGGCAGGGATTCCACCTCGCTCGTCCGGCCCCGCCCAGCGAGGTGGAGTCGATGTTGGTCCGCCCGGTCGACTGAACGCTGATCAGTAGCCGGCGCGAATCTGGGTTTGCCTTGAAATTTCAGGGCCACAGGTCGCGTCCGGCCTTTACAACCGTAGGGTTACAGTGCTGTAATTACATGCGTGGCAGCTGGCGGGGGCCCAGTTCGGGCCATTCGTTGCCGGAGGAACTCATGGCGCTGTATGACGAAACCGAAGCCGAAGAACGGTCCTGGCAGGACTACGCCAACTGCCTGGGCGTCGACCCCGACCTCTTCTTCCCCGAGCGTGGTGCGAGCACCCGCGAAGCCAAGGAAGTGTGCCGGGGCTGTGTCGTGCGTGAGGATTGCCTCGAGTACGCCCTGCAGAACGGTGAGAAGTTCGGCATCTGGGGCGGAATGAGCGAGCGTGAGCGTCGCCGGATCCGCCGCCAGCGCGCGCTGGCTCGGGCCGCTGCGGCCGCCCAGGCCTCCAACGTCACGGCCTGAGGCAACCCAGACCGCCCGATCGCGTCAACCGCACCGCCTGAGGAGGGCGGGTCGGATTTGTCGCGGGCCTTACCCGCCCCTCATGCCGTCTTCATGATCGGCGGGGTACGATCGGGCCCATGGCAGGTCTTGGAACTGGCGAACTCGTCATCATTCTCATCATCGTTCTCCTGGTGTTCGGTGGCGCGAAGCTCCCGCAGCTCGCCCGTTCCCTGGGTCAGGCGCAGAAGGAATTCAAGGAAGGGTTGTCGGAGGACTCCGACTCCGACGACTCGAAGTCCTGATTCTGTCCGGTGACCTCGGGTCACCCGGAACCTTCCCCTGACGCCGTCCCCACGTGGGACGAGATCGCGCGCGACCACGCGGGATTCATGTATTCGGTGGCGTTTCGACTCGCCGGGAACCAATCCGATGCCGAGGACGTTGTCCAGGATGCGCTCGTCCGTGTGAAACGCGGTCTCGAGAGCTACACCCCTGGTTCCCTTCACGGATGGCTGGCCCGAATCGTGACGAACGTCTTTCTCGATGAAACCCGACGCCGCAAGCGTCGCCCCCAGACCCACCTCCCCGACGATCCCGACCGGGTGATCGAGGGGGGACCGGCCGCGGACGAAGCGCTGGCCATGGAGTCGTTGCCCGACCATCTCCAGGATGCGTTGAACGGTCTGGCCGACGAGTTCCGCACGGCGGTGATCCTGTGTGACGTCGCGGGGCTGACCTATCACGAGATCGCCGACCAGATCGGCGTCCCGGTCGGCACCGTCCGGAGCCGGGTCCATCGCGGCCGCTTGCGCCTGCGGGAGGTCCTGTCGTGAACCTCGACGATCGCTATAGCGCCTGGCTCGACGGTGAGCTCGAGGCCTCCGAGGTCGCCGAACTCGAAGCCGAGCTCGCGGCCGACCCGCGGTTGGCCGAGGAGTTCGAAGCCCTCCGTTCAGTCCGGGATCTGATCCGGGCCGAGGCGATGATGGCCATGCCGGCGTCGTCGCTCGATCGCATCGTGGCTGCGGTCGACGCGGCCGACGCCGTCGACACCGCGCCGGCCCCGACGGCCGCCCAGCCGCCGGCTGCGCCGGTGGTCGATCTGGCCAGTCGACGCCGACGGGTCCCGACCTTCGCGGCCGTGGCCGCCAGTTTCGCCATCATCGTGAGCGTCGTCGGTGGGCTGGGCGGTTCCTCGACCCTTCCGGCGGTCGGCGATCTCGTGGCCCGCCACGACGCGGCCGCCGCCGACATGCCCGAGATGGACTCGGGCCCGATGGACGACATGCCGTCGATGCCTGCACCCCTCGAGATGGCGCACAGCGAGACGGTGGAGGACGATCTCGTCCACGCCGTGTACGTCTCAGGCACCGGGTCGGTCGTGTCGGTGTTCCGCCAGGACGGCGATCTCGATCTCGACGGGCTCGTCGATGAGATGAACGGCGGCGACACCGGCGAGATGGCCGGTCATCCGATGTGGGCGAAAGACGTCGGCGAGCTGCACATCACCGTCATCGACGGCGATGGCTATGTCTGGACCTTCATCAACGCCGTCGACGAGCCCATGGACTCGATGATGGACGACATGATGGCTGAGCTCCCCGGCCGTGAGGCGGGGGTACGCGAACGGCTCCACGATGTGGCCGAAGCCATCGTGGAGCCATTCGGTTTGGGGTTCTGACGCCGGCGGGGGGACCGACGCCGAAGGGGGAGAACGTTCGTCGCCTCGACCGTTCGACCCGGGGTCGGGGTCAGGCCGCGGCGGCCAGCTTGCGCGCTCGGAGGATGCGGCGACGCTGACGCTCGCTGCAACCGCCCCACACGCCGTGGTCGATGCGGTTTCGCAGGGCGTACTCGAGGCACCGCTCCTGCGCGGGACATCCTTCGCAGATGCGCTTGGCGACTTCGACGCCAACGCCGTCTGAGGGGAAGAAGGTGTCAGGTTGTTGGGTGGCGCAATTCCCTCGTGCCATCCAGTTGGTGTCCATTCGGATCTCCTTGGTCGGACCGCCGTCCAACCGCCCGCTTTGTGCGTATGGGTAGTACGCCCAGAACCCGTGGAAAGTTCCCGTAAAGGTGTCATCGGCACCAGGTCGGGTGGCCCATGAGTGCTTTTCGCAACGCTCGGAGCCCCGTATCGGTGCGGAACTTCGCCGAGTACACTGCGGCCCATGACCGACACCGCCGACGTCGAAACCGAGCAGGAGCCCCCCATCGGGCAGGCCACCATCGTGTATCTGGGCCCCGCCGCGCCCCATTGGGAGATCCGGGCCGTCTTCGGTGAGCGTGAGGTCATGGATTCGTTCCGGGACCGGGTCAACGCCCGATTGCTGCTGCTCCCGCCGCACGATCCTCAGTTCCGCCGCAACCGTGAGCGCGTGAACCGCGACGGAGAGCGCGAGAACATCCTCGTCGAATGGGACCTCGGGTATCCCGAGGAAGAGTCGGCCTGAGCCGACGGCGACTGATCTCTCGATGACGACGATCGGGATCGATCTCGGCGGAACCAAGACGATGGCGGTCCTCGTGAAGGACGGCCAGGTCGTCGAGAAGTGCAAGAAGGCGACGCCGCGCGTCGGGAGCCCCGACGACGTCATCGCCACCATGGTCGCGGCCGCCCGCAAGGTCGATCCCGACGGCATCGCGACCGCGATCGGTGTCGGGGTGCCCGGGGTCGTCGTTCCCGGCGCCGGGGTCCTGCACTCACCGCCCAACCTGCCGGGCTGGGATCACGAAGTCCCGGTCGCCGCGTTGATGAGCGAGCAGCTCGACGGTCGCCCGGTCGTCATCGACAACGACGTCAACGTCGGCACGTTGGCCGAGCATCGACTCGGCGCCGGCGCGGGCTGCGACAACATGCTCGGCGTCTTCGCCGGCACCGGGGTCGGCGCCGGCCTCATCCTCGACGGCAAGCTCCGACAGGGGCCGCGCGGCTTGGCCGGAGAGATCGGCCACACCTATGTCGCGTTCCGCGATCTCGCCGCCGCCGAGGTCGGCCGAGGCGAACTCGAGGACTACGCCGGGCGTGCCGCGCTCGAGCGCCGGGTGCTCGCCGAACCCGCCGAGCGCGCCGAGACGCTGCTCGGCCTCCGCAAGGACGGCCGACTCAAGTCGCGAGCCTGGGCCGAAGGCATGGAACTCGGCGACCCGCTGACCATCGAACTCGTCGACCAGGCGCGTGCCGCGCTGTCCGCCGCGATCGCGACGGTCATCACCCTGCTCGACGTCGAACTCGTCGTGCTCGGCGGCGGGTTCGCCGAGCGGCTCGGCGAGCCGTTCCGCGTCGCGCTCGAGGCCGAGGTCGCCGAGCGTGCGTTCGCCGGTACGAGCGCCCCCGTCGTCGCCGCCCGGCCCGGCGACA
>CAZEML010000107.1:0-14630 GCA_964513285.1 uncultured Candidatus Nemicrothrix sp. | reverse complement strand
CTCGCTCAGGAGGCTCACCCATCAACGGACGTCAACAACGTCCCAGGACACAACATCTAGCCGTCGGCTTCCCACGCGTTGCCGAACCATTCGCGGGGCGGAGAACTCTGCCGAGACACGAGGTGCTCGAGCGCGGCGGTCACGTCGGACTCTCCGAGCGCCGCCGCTCCGCGGGTGAACGGCTCGGTGACATCGACCCACTCGTGCTCGCAGTCGAGGCCGAAGACTCGATCGTCGTCGATCGCGATCGCGCCCATCCAGAAGTCGCCGAAGAGGTTGCGCCGGATCAGGACACCGACGGTGGCCGGCGTCGCTTCGCGCTCGACGAACGAACTCCACGCACGGCTCGGGACTTCGAGCGAGAGGTCCCCGTCGAGCGGATGGGCGGTCGCGACGATCTCGATGTCCTCCGGAGCGAGCACGAGATCGAACCACCCCGAGTCGCTCCGCGGCGCGTGGGAGGCGGGGTCAGCGACCATCACGAAGGCGTTCGCGAGGGTCAGCCAGTTCGACGTGCAATCGCCGGGATGACTGCCGTCGTCCCTGGCCTCCGCGTCGGCGACCGACTGATCGGCGCAGCTCGTTGCGACGAGGATCGCAACCGCGAGCGCTGCCGCGACCCGCATCGACCTCAGTGGCCGCCGCGCTTCACACCGCCGTACTTCATCCGGGTGTCGCTCATCGCCGCCGGACGCTTCTCGTCGTCATTGATCGCGGCATCGACCAACTCGCCGATGAAGAGGGTGTGCGTGCCGAGGTCGTGGGCTTGCCGCACCTCACACTCCATCCACGCGATCGCCTCCTCGAAGATCGGCGCACCGGTCTTGCCGTCGCGCACGGCGCGGCCGTTGAGGGCGCCGTCTTCGAAGACGGCGGGTTTGGAGAACTTCACGAACGGGCGGGTCTCCTCGCTGTCCCACAGGTTGACGGTGAACGAGCCGCCCTCGGTGATGAGCCGATGGGTGACGGCGCTGTTGTCGACACCGATCCCGATCAGCACCGGCTCCATCGACAGCTGGGTGATCCAACTGGTGGTCATGCCGTTTCGTTCGCCGTTGGCGGCCGAGCCGACCAAGGCGAGGGCGTTGGGGATCTTCCAGGTGACGCGGTTGACGAGTTCGTCTTCGAGGGACATCCCCGGAGACTAGGGCGCCCGGTCAGCCGAGGTCGGGTCGACCCGACGCGGTGGCGGTGGCCGTGCCCTCGACGAACATCGGGCGACCGTCGACATCGATCACCTTCTCGGACCAGGCGACCTCGACCTCGAATTCGCGTGCCCCGGCCGCCTGGACCTCGGCGATGGCGGCGTCGCGAGCGAGCTCCTCGGCGCGTGCCTGTGCGTCCGGCCGTTCCCAGGTGGTCTCGGGCTCGCCGCCTCCGTGGACCCGATACACCCCACGGCGAGGGGCGGTGACCTGGATCTCGGTTCGCACCCGCACCTTGCCGACCACGGCACCGATCGCGTTGGCGACGTCGGCGTCGGCTGGGACGGTGACCTCGGCGCCGAGCAAGCCACCGATCGCCGGGTAGTAGGTGGCGGCCGGCGCGCCGAGGCCCACGAGCGGAGCACCGAGGCCGATGTCGATCCGCGCCGACCGGGCGGTGCGGTCGAGCGCCGCCGCGACGAGCGGGGAGTCGGCGAGCGAGTCGTCGAGTCCGTCGCGATCGAGCGCGGCGGCGAGGAGCGCTTCGGCCGAACGGCGGACCAGCGCGTCGACGACCGCCTGGCTGATCTCCTCGGGCGTCTCCGCGATCGCGTTGCCGTAGCGGTCGCGGCGACGGGCGAACACCTCCGCCGCCTTGCGCGCCACCGCAGGGTCATGGGTCGTCTGATCGCCGAGCACATGGCTGGCGTCGGTCGGGGTGAAGGCGGAGAGCCGCAGCACCGCCCGGCTCACGAGGCGGCGCATCGCTCGTTCCTGCAGGCTCGTGGTGACGGCCCGACCCACGGGCACCAGCGGCTGATCGACCGCGTCGAGCACCTGCTGTTCGAACCGGTCGAGGGTGGCACCATCGGCGCGGGCGGTGCGCTGGAGGAACATCCCGTCGAACGCGCCGGGGATCTCGTCGTTGATCCGAGCCTCGAGCTCCTTGTCGATCACGTCACGGTGACCCTCCGCCATCAGCGAGAGCGGAACCACGCGTCGCGGGCCGACCTCGAGCTCGGCTCCCACCGCACGGTCCGCGAGTCGAATCTCGCTGTCGCCACCGAGGCCGTGGGTGTGCATGAGCACCGCTTCGACCATCGTGCGATGGCCGCCGACGACCGCGCCGTCGGCGCCGAACTGCGGCACCCCATCGCGCACGACGGCGATGTCGGTCGTCGTGCCACCGATGTCGGAGATGATCGCGTCGTCGGACGCGGCCAGGTGAGCGGCGCCGACCAGGCTCGCGGCCGGGCCGCTGAGGATCGTCTCGACCGGCCGGTCCTTCACGAAGTCGACCGACACCAGCGAGCCGTTGCCCCGCACGATCATCACCGGCGCGTCGACACCCCGGTCGGCGAGGATGCCGGCCGTCGTTGCGACGAGATCCTCGATCATCGCGATCAGGCGGGCGTTGAGCAGGGCCGTGACCCCGCGCTTGGGGCCGCCGAGGCTGGCCGACAAGACATGGCTGCACGTGACCGGCTTGCCGGTGCGCTCCCGGATGAGATCGCGGGCCGCGAGTTCGTGGTCGGCGTTGCGGGTCGCGAACTGGGCGGTCACCGCGAAGCCGTCGACGTCGCCGGCGACGGCGTCGACCAGTTCCCCGAGCTCGTCGAGATCGAGGGGCTCGACCTCTTCGCCGTGGCTGGTGTGACCGCCGGCGACCACGATCACCGCGTCGTCGCCGATCGCGTCGCGCAGACCACCCCGGTCGAGCGCATCGTCCTCGAACCCGATCGTGACGAGGCATGCCGGTCGACCGGTGCCTTCGACGAGTGCGTTGGTGGCGAGTGTGGTCGACAGCGCCACCATCTCGATCGCGGCAGGGTCGACGGCCGCATCGGCGACGGCGGTGTCGATCGCCTTGCCGATGCCGATCGCGAGGTCGTCGTGGGTGGTCGGCGACTTCGCCTTGGCGACGATCTCCCGGGCGCGTTCGTCGTAGACGACGGCGTCGGTGTAGGTCCCCCCGGTGTCGACGCCCAACGCGTAGCGGCGCGGCTCGGTCATCGCGGCACAGTCTGCCCCGGGAACGGTGTCACACGCGCCATCTAGGCTGCGGATCATGACGAATCCACCTCGCGCCCAACGCCCGTCGATGGAGGGCTACGGCGTCACCGACGATCCCGAAGGACTGCTCCCCTGGGCGTGGGCCGAGGAACGCCTGCTCGGCTGTCGCAACTTCTGGTTCGTCACCGTGCGGCCCGACGGCCGTCCCCACTCGATGCCGGTGTGGGGTGCGTGGATGCCCGACCGCCAGCGGTGGGGCTTCGGTTGTTCCCCCGACAGTCAGAAGGTCCGCAACCTCGCCGCCAACCCGGCGGTCGTTGTCACCACCGAGGACACCGTCGAGCTGGTGTCGGTCGAGGGCGTGGCCGAGCGGATCGAGGGCGACACCGCCGTGCCGTTGATCGAGGCCTGGGTCGACAAGTACGCCGAGGAGATCGAGGTCGTCGACGACGAGAGCCGAGAGCAGGCGCGCGATTTCCTCCGCCAGGGCGCGATGTTCGAGATCGCGCCGCGGCGGGCGTTCGGGCTGATCGAACGGGCCGAGGAGTTCGCCTCAGCCGCGACCCGCTGGGTGTGGGACTGACTCAGCCTTCCGGCGACCAGAGGGGCTCGTCGACCACGAAGCCGATGTCGTCACCCCACGTGTTGCGGTACGACACCTCGTGCACCGGGGCCCGCTTGGCGATGCCCCACCGACCCGTCGGGTACCCCATGGGAACGCACCCCGCCATGTTCCAGCCCTGGTCCTCGGGCACCCCGAGGATCTCATAGATCGCATCCTTGGCGAAGAAGCTCAGCACGGTCGTCAGCGACGAGCCGACACCTTCGGCCCGGGCGGCCAGCTGGGCGCTCCAGAGCGCCGGATAGATCGACCCGCCGGACGGGTCGGCCCGTTCGAACGCGAACAACAGCAACGGGTAGGTGGCGAAGTTCTCCTGCGCCCAGGTGACGGAGTTGATGATGCGTTGGAACTGCTGGCTCTCGGGATCGTCCGGGTTCTCCGCAGCGGCAGCCACCCGGTCGCCGTAGACGTGGGTCCAGAGCATGTCGATGCAGGTCCGGTAGTGCTCCCCGATCTGGGTCCGCTTCTCCTGATCGTCGACCAGCATGAACTTCCACTGCTGGTTGTTGCCGCCGCTCGGCGCACGGATCGCGGCATCGAGAATCCGCATCTGGACGTCCTCGGGGATCGGGTCCGGCTTGACCCGCCGCATCGCTCGAGTGGTGTATAGGGCTTCCCGGATGTCCATGCCTCGAGTCGACCACGGCTCACATCGCTGGAGCAAACGCCGATGCTGGGGGTGTGAGTTCCTTCATCGACGCCCTCTTCGAGCAGGACCGCCACTGCGCCTGTGGTCACCACGAGGGTTCCCACAATCACGGCTTCACCGCCCGTGCGTGCATGTGGTGTGAGTGCCAGGGATTCGCCGACGAGGACGAACACCTCGACGCGAAGCGGCCGATGCGGCGTTCGCTCGCGGCCGGCTGACCGGCCGCCGGTTATTCGTTCGACACGACTGACGGGTCGTCGTACGGTCACGTCCATGAACGGAACCCTGACCATCCTCGGCATCGCCGACATGGCCGGTTTCCGCCCGGGCGCTTCCGCTCAGGGCTGACCGGCCCCCGGCATCTCGCCGGCCGCCGTCGCTCGTCCGCCCCGCCGATCTCTCGGCCGCGCCTCGAGCACTGCCCACCCCGACCGCCTGTGACCGCGGGCACCGTCGGATCTCCTTGACTTCAAGCGTGCTTGAACTTCTACGGTGAGATCACGACGTGGCGCCCGTCTCCCCCGAAACGAAAGCAACGGACCCATGACTGACATGCTCACCCAGCTCCTGGCCGAGGAACGCGTTCGCCGCCTGCAAGCGCGCCACCTCGAGGCCGAGAAGCGACGGGCGTGGTTGGCGAAGCCGACCCGCCCGGCGTTCCACCGCCGATTCCAACGACGGTGACCCTCCTGCGCCCGTAGGCGCAGCCAGGAACCGGCGCCGGACGCGGCGCGACTCGGCGGAACCGGGGCCGGTCCCGTACCGTTCAGGTATGGCGACCGGCCCCCAGGGACCGCTCGACGACATCCGCGATCGCCTCGGCCGAGGCATACGCGAGATGCTCGCCGGCACTCCCGACCGACCCGACTTCCAACTCGACGACGCGCCCCGCCGCTTCGGACCCGACTCCGGCATGTGGGCGGTCCACACCGATGTGGCGATGCTCATCGGCGGTCTGCGGGCACTGCTGCTGCAGACCCTGCACCCGTTGGCGCTGGCCGGCGTGACCCAACACTCGTCGTACCGCACCGATCCGCTCGGTCGCCTCCACCGCACCGCCGCCTTCGTCGGCACGACCACGTTCGGCACCGTCGAGGAGTCCGAACAAGCCCTCGCCGCCGTGCGCGCCATCCACGAGCGTGTCGCCGGCACCGCCCGCGACGGCCGCAGCTACTCCGCCCTCGACCCCCACCTGCTCGCCTGGGTGCACTGCACCGAGGCCGACAGCTTCCTACGCGCTCGTCTCCGCTATGGCGACGGGCCCCTCACCGACGAACTCGCCGACCGCTACGTCGCGGAGATCGGCGAGATCGGCGCGGCACTCGGGGTCGAAGACCCACCGCAGACCCGGGCCGAACTCCGCGAGCGGCTCCGCAGCTACCGACCCGAACTCGTCGCGAACCGCGACACGAGGGAGACGGTTCGCTTTCTCGCCTTCCCGCCGTCGCTGCCGATCGCGGCGCGAGCCCCCTACGGCGTGTTGTTCGGTGCGGCCGTGACGATGCTGCCCGGCTTCGCACAGCGCATGCTGCTCTTGCCGGTGCCGCCGCTCAGCGAGCCGCTCGTGGTCCGACCCGCCGCGACCGCGCTCCTCCGCACGATCGGCTGGGCGCTCGGCGAGCATCCGGCCAACCAGGCCGTGGCCGCGCCCACGGAGCCGTAGCATCGAGCCCATGGAACTCGCCGAGCTGCAGCGCCTGATGGAGGAGCTCTACGGAGAGGCCGACCGCGCCCGGGGCGTCCCCGCGACGGTCGCCTGGCTCGCGGAGGAACTCGGCGAGCTGGCCCAGGCCGTCCGTAAGGGCACGACCGAACAGCAGCTCCACGAGTTCGGCGACGTGCTCGCCTGGCTGGCGTCGCTCGCCAACCAGATGGACATCGACCTCACCGAGGCGATGCAGCGCTACGTCACCGACCCGCCGTAGCAATCAGCACCGACAACGGCGGCTAGGCGACCCCGAGGATCCGCGCCGGCTCGACCAGGATCGCGACCCGCCCCTCGGCTGCCATCACCCGGTCGTATTCGTCCCAGTCGTCGTGGGTCCCACCCGCGGCGGTGAAGACGTCCCGCAGAAACGGCGCGAGGCTCGCCTCACCGGCCGACTCGTCGGAGTCGATGACGGTCGCCGGACCCTCGACTCCGGCCCAACGCCAGCCGCGCCGGAAGGTCACCGACAAACGGCCGGTGCGGCGAACGTGACCGAGCTTGGCGGAGTCTCCACGCACGACCAGGCCGATGCACTCCACCCCGCTGACGGGGTGGGCGATCGGGCCCGCGTTCACGACCGACGCGTGAGCAGAGCCATCGGCTCTCGTGGTGGCGACGACACACAAACCGGTTTCGTCGGCGGCGAGGGCGCGAACGTCTTCGAAGGTGGCCATGCACGAAGGCTAGGCCACCGATTCGGCCGGGTCAGGCTGACAGGATGCCCTGGGCGACGAGGCTCTCGGCGATCTGGATCGTGTTGAGCGCCGCACCCTTGCGGAGATTGTCGCCCGACAGGAACAGGCTCAGGCCGTGCTCGACGGTGTCGTCGACGCGGATGCGCCCGACATAGGTCTCGTCGACACCCGCGGAGTCGAGCGGCGTCGGAACATCCATCAACACGACACCTTCGGCGTCAGCGAGGAGCTCTCGGGCCCGGTCGGGGGTGATCGCGGACGAGAAGCGGGCGTTGATCGCCAACGAATGACCGGTGTACACGGGCACCCGCACGCAGGTGCCGGACACCTTGAGGTCGGGCAGCCCCATGATCTTGCGGCTCTCGAACCGGAGCTTCTGCTCTTCGTTGGTCTCGTCGAGACCGTCCTCGACGAGCGCACCCGCGAACGGAAGCACGTTGAACGCGATCGGCTTCACGAAGTTGGGACCCTCGTCGATCGACACGGAGCGACCGTCGTAGGTGAGTTCGGGCCCGTCGGCCCCGACCTTCTGGGCCTGCTCGTCGAGCTCGCGGACACCGGAGAGACCAGCGCCGGACACCGCCTGATAGGTGGAGACGACCATCGCTTCGAGCCCGGCCTCATCCGACAACGGCTTCATGACGGGCATGGCGACCATCGTGGTGCAGTTCGGGTTGGCGACGATGCCTTTGGGGATCGACTGGAGATCAGCCGCGTTGACCTCGGGGACGACGAGCGGGACATCGGGATCCATGCGCCACGCCGACGAGTTGTCGATGACGATGACACCGGCCGCGGCCACCTTGGGAGCCAGTTCCTTGGACGTGGAGCCGCCGGCGGAGAACAGCGCGACGTCGAGGCCCGAGTAGTCCGCGGTGGCGGCGTCCTCGACCGTGATGTCGTGCCCGTTCCATTCGATCGTCTTGCCGGCTGAGCGAGCCGATGCAAAGAGTCGAAGCGAGGTGACCGGGAAGTCGCGTTCCGCCAAGAGCGTCCGCATGACTCCGCCCACCTGGCCGGTGGCGCCAACGATTCCTACGTGCATGACATCAGGCTACCGGTGTGGCTCCGGGCTACCCGCAGAGTTTCGGCTCAGCGACCATCACCAAAACGGCAACCGGGGCCGCACCGGCGGTGCGGCCCCGGTCGACGATGACTTCGTTCAGACGAGCGAGTGGCTCAGCCGAGGTCGAGGTTGGCGCACAGGCCCGGGCTCACCTCGAAGCGGTTGCCACAGGTGTTGCCGAACGCCTCGTACCGGCTGCCGATGGCCGACTGGAAGAACAGGTCGTCACAGGCCTGACCGTCGCCACCCTCACACGCGGCATAGAGCGCGTCGAGCGTCGGATCGCCCACACCCTCCTCCGAGAGCGTCGCCGGGTCGACCGGGTCGCTGTCGAGGCCGAGGCTCGCGAACATGCACTCGGTCACGACCGCCGCCGCTTCCGCAGGCAGCGGATCGCTGCCGAGTTCCTCGTCGGTGACCGACTGCAGGGAGATCCCTGCCTCGCCGAGACCGTCGACGATGCACTGAGCCTGTTCGTCGGTGATGAGGCCGTCCTCGGTCAACTGGTCCTTGAATTCGTCCTCGGTGATGTCGCCACCGCACGCGGTAGCGAGGAGGGCCAAGGCCCCCAAGAGGATCGTCATGGTTCGCCGCATTCGGCTCCCTTTCTCAGCGAGCTCACTCCCGCAGTGAACTCACGTAGCTATCGACCTTGATCCACCCAGGTTGAGGCAACCTCACGCTGCGTGGACCCACCCGAGGGTGAGCGGCCAATCGGCAATGTACACGGCGACTCGCAGGCCGGCGTGCCAGGGCCGGCTCAGGTGCTCGAACGGTCGGCCCAGTAGGCGTCGAGCCGGGCGAGCAACTCCTCGGTGGGGAGTTCGCCTTCGGTCCGCTTCAACTCCAGCAGCCACCGCATGATCTCGCCGATCTCTCGACCGGGCCCGATGCCGAGGTGGGCCATCACCGCGTCACCGTCGATCTGGGGCCGTTCCGCGTTGCGTCGGTCCTCTTCGGCGAGCTCGGCGATGCGGCGCTCGAGATCGTCGATCGCTTCCTGCAGCGCCTGGGCCTTGTGCTGGTTGCGGGTCGTGCAGTCCGAGCGCACCAGGGCGTTGAGTCGGCCGAGCAGCGGGCCTGCGTCGCGGGCGTAGCGACGAACCGCGGCGTCGGACCAGCCCTCGGCGTACCCCTTGAACCGCCCCGAGAGCCGGACGAGTTCGGCGACCGCGTCGATGGTGGCGTCGTCGTAGCCCATCGCGGTCATCCGCTTGCGGGTCATGCGCCCGCCGACGACCTCGTGGTGACGGAAGGTGACCCCGCCGTGTTCGAAGCTCCGGGTCTTGGGCTTCGCGATGTCGTGGAACAGCGCCGCGAGCCGAACGATGAGATCCGGCGGGGTCTTGGCCACGACCGCGACCGTGTGCGACAACACGTCCTTGTGGCGGTGGATGGGATCCTGCTCCATCCGCAGCGCCCGCAACTCGGGCACCAACGGGTCGATACGACCGCTGTCGATGGCCGCCCACAACGCCGCGGCGACGTCGTCGGCCAACATGATGTCGTTGAGGGCGACGACGGCGTCGGCGGTGGTGTCGGACGGGGTGCTCATGGCGGCAAAAGTCTACGGTCTGGTCCATGGTGCTCGAACGATTTCGAATCGATGATCAGGTGGCGGTCGTCACCGGGGCGGGACGAGGCATCGGCGCGGCCGTCGCGGTGGCGCTGGCTGAGGCCGGGGCCGACGTCGTGCTCGGTGCCCGCAGCGACGATCAGTTGGCCGAGACCGCCGCCGCGGTCGAGGCGCACGGGCGGCGGGCGTGCCCGGTCCCGGGCGACCTCAGCAACCGTGATGCGATGGCCACCCTCGTCGAACGGGCGGTCGAGGAGTTCGGCCGGCTCGACATCGTCGTCAACAACGTCGGGGGTGCGATGCCGGCCGGCTTCCTCGACACCTCGGAGACCGCGTTCGAGCAAGCGCTTCGTTTCAACGTGACCAGCGCCTTCAACCTCACCCAGCTCGCGGCGCCCCATCTGCTCGACGGCGGCGGCTCGGTCGTCAACATCGCGTCGACGGCGGGCCAGTTCGCGATCCGCGGCATGTCGGCGTACGGCACGGCCAAGGCTGCGCTCGTCCACCTCACGCGTGAGCTCGCCCAGGATCTGTCGCCGTCGGTGCGGGTCAACGCCGTCAGCCCCGGCGCGATCGCGACCTCGGCGCTCGACATCGTCGTCCAGACGCCCGAGCTGCACGACGCGATGGTCGACGGAACCCCGCTCCGGCGTCTCGGGGATCCCGATGACATCGCCGCCGCGGTCCTGTTCCTAGCGTCGCCGGCCGCGGCGTATGTGACGGGCGAGATCCTCGCCGTGTCCGGCGGGATCCAGGGCTCGAACCTCGATCTCGGGCTCCCGGATCTGTGAGTGTGGCGTCGTAGGCTGGGCGGATGGCCGACACCCCCCTCCGCGCCCTGATCGCCTCCGATGACGAGTTCGTGCCCACCAAGGCACTCATCATCGTCGCCCACCCCGACGACATCGACTTTGGCACCGCCGGCACGGTGGCCACCCTCACCGATCACGGGGTCGAGGTCGTGTACGGTCTCGTGACCTCGGGCCAGGCCGGTGAGCCCGACGACATCACCGTCGAGGAGCTCGCCGCGCTGCGCGAGTCCGAGCAGACCCCGGCCGGTGCGATCGTCGGCGTGTCCGAGCTGCACTGGCTGGGCTTTCCCGATGGCGCGGTCGTCGCGGACCTGGAGCTCCGCAAGGCGGTCTCCCGCCTGATCCGGATGGTCAAGCCCGACCTGGTGATCACCCAGAACCCCGAGCGCAACTGGGACCGCATCTACGCCGCCCACCCCGATCATCTCGCTGTCGGCGAGGCGGTGGTCAGCGCCGTGTATCCCGACTCCCGCAACGCGAAGTCGTTCCCGGAGCTGCTCGACGAGGGCCACCAGCCCCATGCCGTGCCGCGCATCTGGCTGATGGCAGGCGCCGCGTCGACCAACAACCTCCACGTCGACATCTCGGCGCAGCTCGACCGCAAGATCGAGGCGCTCATGGCTCACGACAGCCAGAACGGACCCCGCGCCGACGTCTTGCCGGACATGATCCGCGAGTGGGCGAAGACCAACGGCGAAGCCTCGGGTACGGGGTTCGCGGCCGCGGAGAGCTTCCGCGTCGTCATCACCGAATAGCCGCCCAGTCGTAATCCTGTTGCGAAGCGGTGACGGTCTGACCGCGATCGCGCGACCTCGGGAACCGTCGCCGCCGCGCTGACGTCAGTCCCCCCGAACACCAAAGGGGGACCCATGTCCACAACGACCACTCCGGCTGCGCGTCATCGGCGCCGACCGCTTCATCACCTGCTGCTCGGGCTGCTCGCCCTGGCGTTGCTGCTCGCCGGCTGCGGCGACTTCGACGAGGACCGCGGCAGCGACGACTCCGGCGACACCAGCGAGTCGTCCGACTTCGCGGCCGACGAAGACAGCGGTGACGACGGAGGCGCCAGCGATGACTCCTTCGACACGACGACCGCCGACGGGGAGCAAGCGGAGGCAGAACCCGCTGAGGGCGACGCACTCGCCCAACCGACCGCGCTGACCCCGGCGGACCTCGGCCGCGACATCATCTTCCGGGCCGAGATCGCCGTCGAGGTCGAGGACGTCGCCGCCGCCGGACGGGAAGCGACCCAGCGCATCGAGGCACTCGGCGGCGTCGTGTTCGGACAGACGACGGTGATCGAGCCGTCGCCCCGCACCGTGCTGACGTTCAAGGTCGCGCCCGCCGACTTCGATGACGCCCTCGACCAGCTCGGCGGTGTCGGCGAACTCGTCGATCAGACGATCACCGCGGACGACGTGACCGACCGGGTCGTCGACCTGGAGAGCCGGGTCCTGACCGCGGAGACCAGCGTCGCCCGGCTTCGAGAGTTCCTCGCCGGGGCGGAGACCGTGCAAGACGTCGCCGACCTCGAGCGGGAGCTCGTCGCTCGCGAGCTCGAGCTCGAGTCGCTCCGCGGGCAGCTGCGCACGCTCCAGGATCAGGTCTCGCTCGCGACGATCACGCTCACCATCACCGAACTCGTGCCGGAGTCGGCCGACGCCCAGCTCGAGGTGATCGCCCGCCTCGGCGAGTCACGAGACGACGCGTGCCCGGGAGCCGCCGAGCTCGAGACCGCCCGCGACGGCACCGTCGTCTGGTGCGTCGAAATCGAGAACGTCGGCGAGGCGATCGTCAGCGATGTCCAGCTGGTGTCGAACGTGCTGGGGGTTCGGACCCGTGACTTCACCGTGATCGACGGCTCGCTCGAAGAGATGACGCCCGGCGCGATCACGCGGGTCGAGGTCGAGCTCGACGTCGAAGACGGCCGGGTCCGCCGCCGCGACGCCCTGGGCGGCCTCGGCATCGACATCGTCGTCGAGGCGACACCGGTCGACGCCCCGGAACGCACCCTCACCCTGGAGCGTCAGGTCGTGATCGTCGCCGACGACGACACACCCTTGCCGAGCTTCACCGACGGCTTCAGCCGGGGCGTCGAGGTCCTCAGCCTGATCGTCACCGTCCTGCTCGTCGTCGTGGGCGCGCTCTTGCCCTTCGTCCCGATCGTCGTGATCGTGTTCTTCGGTGCTCGCCTCGTTCGCCGTCGGAACCAGCCCGCTCCTACCATCGAGGAATGAGCACCGCTCCCGAGCACGAGACACGCAACAAGGCGACCGCCGCCCGGTTCTGGGGGTCGTTGTACTCCCATGACTGGGAGGCGGTCGCCGGCTACTTCGCCGCCGACGCCAACTATGTCGACACCGGCCTCGGCGAGTCGCTGGGTGGCGCCCACGGCCCGGCGGAGATCGTGGCCCGACTGAAGCTGGGGCTCGATCCGGTCGAGGCCCACAACCACGTCGAGGGCCTGGTGATCGCCGAGGGCGCGGTGGTCATCACCGAGCACGCCGAGGAGTGGGTGTTCCACACCGGCGAGCGGATCGTGCACCCGTTCGCGTCGGTGATGGAGTTCAACGACGACGGCGAGATCGAGCGGTGGTGGGACTATTCGAACCTGCCGAACCTGCTCGACAACGCACCGGCTTGGTGGTTGGAGCACATCGCGGCCGGCTATCGCGATCCGGAGTCCGGGAAGTAGCGCAGCTCGATCCCGGCGAGGACGGTCTCGAGCCCTTCGCGGAACGACTCCTCGGGGGTGATGCCGAGCATCAGTTCGTTGCGGAACGTCTCGACCCGGTCGAAGCCCGGCTCTTCGTGAGGGGTCGGGAGGTCGCCGGGACCGCCGGTCTGGGTCAGCATGCCGATGACCCAGTTGGCCACGACGCTGAACGCCAGCGCGGCGGTGTGGAGGTCGTCGGTCGCTTCGTCGAAGATGGCCAGCACCCGATCCATGAAGCGGAGACCGCCGCCACTCACCGGTGGCCGGTTGAGGAGGAGCGGGAACGCGTGGGGGTGTGCGGCCGCGACCGAGACATAGCTGGCCGCCATCGCCCGGGCCTGGTCGCGCCAGTCGCCGGTCGGCGTGCCGTAGTCGTCGAGGATCCGCTCGTAGAGGAGGTCGGCGACCGCCCGCAGCAGGTCGTCCTTGTTGGCGACATGGTTGTACAGCGACATCGCCTCGACACCGAGCTCCGCGCCGAGCTTGCGCATGCTGAGCTGCTCGAGCCCGCGCTCATCGATGAGGGCGAGGGCCGCAGCGGCCACTCGAGGACGGGAAAGCGGTTCCCGCTCCGTGACGGTCATGGGGCGAGTGTAAACCCGCCTGCGCCCTAGGCCGACAGTTGGCGCAGACGCTCGAGCACGGTCGCGGGCGCCATCGAAACCGCGCCGGCGAGCACCGGAACATGGGTCTCCAGGTCGTCGTGGCTCACACCCCGGACGTCGCAGAGGTCGATCAGCTCGAGGTACCGGAGCAGCACCGTGTCGGCGGTGCAACTGAGCGGCAAGCCAACCGAGATGTCACCGACACTCAGGCCGAAGGAGTCGACGTGCAGGTCGCGAGCGCCGTGGTCGGGTGAGGTGAGATCGATGAGTGCCACCTGCAAATGGTGACCGCATCATCGGCCGGGCACCTGAGTCATCTGTCTCATTTCCGTGCCCACTCCCCCGACTTGATGGGCCGGACGGCTCATCTTGAGGCGTCAGGCGTGGCTTGGGGGCCATTCGAAGACCGTGAACGCCCCCATGCCGCCCGGATCGAGCAGCGCTTCGGCTTCGGTGATGCGGCTGCGAGCGCGCAGCGCGGCCAGATCACCGATTGAGGAGCGCTCCTCCCAGATCCGACGACCCTCGGCGACGAGATCGTCGATGCCGTGGTTCCGGAGGAAGGCCGCCTGGGTCTGGGTCTGGCTAGCGTCAGAGGCGAGCTGCTCGATCGGGAGATCGATCGTGATGTCGCACGTGCCTGGCGCCGTCAGCCAGTCGGCGATGCGCTCATGCGTCCGGTAGGCCCGGAGCCAGTCGCCACGCCGGGCGATGAGGTCGACGGTCGAGGCGGCGTAGTCGAGGGCCACCAGGCGGGCCGCGGGATGCGCGGCCCGCTGGGCCTCGACCCAGTGCGAGGCGGCCGTCGTGAGCGGGAGGTCGGTGTCGACCGCGGCCGACGCCGCTCCGGGCGGCGGCTCGACGAGTTCGCCATCGACCAGGACGAAGCCGACAGCGTCGGTGTCGACCCGTCGCCGACGCCAGCTGTCAGCGCGGCGGGTGACGATGTCGAACGGCAGGTTGTCGAGCAGCTCGTTGGCGAGGACGACGTCGACCTGGTCGAGATCCTCGCCGGACGAGACC
>CAZEML010000106.1:0-14776 GCA_964513285.1 uncultured Candidatus Nemicrothrix sp. | reverse complement strand
AGATCAGCAACGCCATGCGAGACGTCTTCGGCACCTACGTGGAACAGGCGATCGTCTGATGAGCAACGCCGACACCGCCGACACGATCCGCGTCGTCCTCGCCAAGCTCGGACTCGATGGCCACGACCGCGGCATCAAGGTCGTCGCCCGCATCCTGCGCGACGCGGGCATGGAGGTCATCTACCTCGGACTCCGCCAGACCACGGCGTCGATCGTCGCGGCAGCCGAGGAAGAGGACGCCGACGCCATCGGCCTGTCGATGCACAACGCCGGCCATCTCGCCCTCGCTCCGTCGATGCTCGCCGCCCTCGACGAGGCCGACCTCGACATCCCGTTGATCATCGGCGGGATCATCCCCGAGGCCGACGTTCCCGTGCTCGAGGAGTCCGGGGTCGCCGCCATCCTGGGCCCCGGCGCGCCGGCCGAAGAGGTCGTCGCCGCAGTGCGCGACGCCGTCGTAGCCCGCGCCTGAGCCCCTCGCCGTTGACCACGTCTCCGTGAGTGCCTGAAGCCATGAGTGTCAGAAAGCTCTCGACCCCGGAACTCGTCGAGCGAGCCGTCGGCGGTGATCGCCGCGCGATCGGTCGGCTTCTCACCCTGATCGAGCGGGGCGGGCATCCCGCCGACGAGATCGCCGACCTCACCCATCCGATCGCACGCGGTGCGCACGTGGTCGGTATCACCGGAGCGCCCGGTGCCGGCAAGTCGACCCTCACCGGTCAGCTGATTCGCCACCTGCCGACGCTCGGGCTGAAGCCGGCGGTGCTCGCCGTCGACCCGTCGTCGCCGCTCACCGGCGGCGCGATCCTCGGCGACCGGGTGCGGATGGACGACGTCGCCGGCGACGGTGGCTTCATCCGGTCGGTCGCGACGCGGGGTCACGCCGGCGGACTCGCCCTCTCGGTGCCCGGGTCGGTGCGAGCGTTCGACGCCTGCGGCTTCGACCCGGTCCTGATCGAGACCGTCGGTGTCGGCCAGGTCGAAGTCGACGTGGCCGGGGCCGCCGACACCACCGTCGTGGTCGTCAACCCCGGCTGGGGCGATGCCGTGCAGGCCAACAAGGCCGGCTTGCTCGAGGTCGCCGACGTCTTCGTCATCAACAAGGCGGATCGCGACGGCGCCAACGACACCCGCCGCGACCTCGAACTCATGCTCGATCTCAGCCATGTGAGCGGCCACGAGGACGAGACCGGCTACCGCCCGCCCATCCTCATGACCACCGCGACCGACGGCGACGGGGTCGACGCGATGTGGGAGGCGGTCGCCGCCCACCGCGCCCATCTCGAATCGAGCGGCGGGCTCGGCCGACGCCGCGAAGCCCGGTTCCGCTACGAGGTCGAGAGCCGCCTGCTGACCCGGATGAGCGACGCCGTCACCCGGGCTGTGGCCGAGCTCGAACCGGGCGACGACTCGCCCGCAGCACGAGCGGCGCGCCTCGCCGACGAACTCCTGCGCGACGAGGACTGAGTCAGCCGAGCTCGAGCGGGAGCTGACCCAGGCAACGAAACACGCCCTGGCTCTCCCACCGCACGAGGTCGGTGGCGAGCCGCAAGGAGGGAGCCCGTTCCAGCAGCGAGCCGATCGCGATCCTCGTCTCGAGACGAGCGAGCGGGGCTCCCAGACAGAAGTGGACCCCGTGGCCCCAGCCGACGTGGCGGGTGCCGGTGCGGGTGATGTCGAACCGGTCCGGTTCGGGGTAGCGCTCCGGGTCGCGGTTGGCGGCGCCGAGCAGCACCACGACCAGCTGCCCCGCCTGCATCTCGTGCCCCTCGAACACGGTGTCCTCGGCGATCCGTCGCCAGGTCCGCTGGAGGGCGGGGTCCCAGCGCAGCATCTCCTCGACCGCCCCCTCCATGAGTTCCGGCTCAGCTCGGAGGAGCTCGAGCTGCTCGGGGTGCTGCAGCAGGGCGAGCACGCCGTTGCCGATCAGGCTCGTCGTGGTCTCGTGGCCGGCGGACAGCAAGGTGCTGCAGATCGACAGGATCTCGTCCTCGTGCAGATAGTCGCCACCGTCCTCGGCCGCGATGAAGGCGCTCAGGAGATCGTCGGTCGGCGCGTCCCGGCGGCGGGCCAGCTGGTCGCGCAGATAGGCGCGCTGGGCTTCGAGGCTGGCCTGAGCGACCTCGAGGACCTCGACGTCGGGTTGTCCGGTCGCTTGGAAGGCACCGGTCGTGCTCGACCACTCCTTGAACAACTCGCGATCGCTCGCGGGCACGCCGAGCAGATCGGCGATCACCGCGACCGGCAACGGGTAGGCGAGGTCAGCGATCAGCTCGATCCGCCCGGTCGGCAGCGCGGCATCGAGGAGATCGTCGACGACCCCCTGGATGCGGGGCTCGAGCTCGGCCACCATCCGAGGGGTGAAGGCGTAGGCCGCGAGCTTCCGAAGGCGCGAGTGATCGGGCGGGTCGCTGTGCACCATGCCCGAGGCGAAGTGCTGCTCGATCAGCGCAAACCGCTGCCGCTGGTCGGGCGGCAGGTGGGCTAGCAGGGTCGTGATCCGGTCGACGTTGCTGAACCGGTTGGGTTGCTTGAGGATCGCCTGCGCGTCGTCGAACCGTGACACGACCCAACAGCCCCACGCCTCGCTCCACATCACGGGGGCCTCGGCGCGGAGCCGGTCGTAGGCGGGATACGGGATCTCGGCGAATCCCGGATCGGTGAGGAGATCGTCGAGCGAGCCGAGCGCCATGCCGGGACCCTAGTGGCGACCGACCCGGGTCGACCGAGGGCCGTGTCGCATCTGACAAGGGCCCGGCCTCGACCGTAGGGTCGGGCGCCATGGGACAGCTCGATGGCAAGGTCGCTCTCATCACCGGGGGCGCACGAGGACAGGGAGCCGCAGAGGCGACCCGATTCGTCGACGAGGGGGCGACGGTTCGGATCACCGACGTGCTCCACGACGACGGGGGCAAGCTCGCCGACGAACTCGGCGGGTCGGCCAGCTACCGACCGCTCGACGTGCGAAACGCCGAGGAGTGGCAGACGGTGGTCGACGAGATCGTCGCCGAACACGGACGCCTCGATGTGCTGATCAACAACGCCGGCATCTTCGCGATCGGCGACCTCGCGTCGACGACCGAGGACGATTGGCAGCAGATGCTCGCCGTCAACCAGACCGGCGTCTTCCTCGGCATGAAGACCGTCGCGCCCCAGATGAAGGAGCAGGGGTCGGGCAGCATCGTCAACATCTCCTCGATCGCAGGGCTACGAGGCACCGGCGCGGCGTTCGCCTACGGCGCGACCAAGTGGGCGGTCCGGGGCATGACGAAGTCGGCCGCCCAGGAACTCGGCCCGTTCGGCGTGCGCGTCAACTCGATCCATCCCGGGATCATCGAGACCCCGATGCTCGAGCTGCTCGGCGGCGACGGCGCCTCGCTCACCGAGCGCACACCGCTCGGCCGGTCCGCCGACGCCGAGGAGGTCGCCAAGCTGGCGCTGTTCCTCGCGTCGGACGAGTCCAGCTACAGCACCGGCAGCGAGTTCGTCATCGACGGCGGCTGGACGGCGATGTCGTGAGGGAGCTGTCGTGAGCGACTGGACCCGGGTTCGCTACGACCTGCCGGCGGACGGGGTCGCGCGGATCACGTTGGCACGAGCGGAGGCGGCGAACGCGCAGGACTACCTGATGCTGTCGGAGCTCAACGAGGCGTTCGACCAAGCCGCCCAGGACGACGATGTCCGCGTGATCGTGTTGGCCGCGGACGGCAAGCACTTCTCGTCGGGACACGACCTGCGCGACGACCCCGACATGGCCGACTTCGACCCGGTCGGCACCCAATGCCACTTCGATGCTCCGGGGGCCGAGGGTTACATGGCCCGTGAGGCGGAGATGTACGTCGGCCTGTGCTGGCGGTGGCGCAACCTGCCGAAGCCGACGATCGCCTCGGTGCAGGGCAAGGTCATCGCCGGCGGCCTGATGCTGGTGTGGCCGATGGACCTGATCGTGTGCAGCGACAACGCCACGTTCTCGGATCCGGTGGTGGCGTTCGGGGTCAACGGCCACGAGTACTTCGTGCATCCGTACGAGGCCGGGCAACGGTTGGCGAAGGACATGCTGTTCACCGGTCGGGCGATCACGGCGGCCGAGGCGTTGCAGCACGGCATGGTCAACCGGGTCGTCCCCCGCGACGACCTCGAGTCCGAGACGCTGGCGCTCGCCGCGCACATCGCGAAGCGACCGATGTTCGGTCTGACCCTCGCCAAGCAGTCGGTCAACAACTCGATGGACGCGATGGGGATGTACACCTCGATCCAGTCGGCGTTCGGCCTTCACCACGTCGGCCACAACCACAACCGGCTGGTCCACGGCTCGCTCGTCGATCCGTCGGGCGTGAAGGTCATCCGCGACGAGGCGTAGTCGAACGGCTGGGCCGATCGCCCCATCCAGGCTCCGGTGCCGAGCACGTAGCATTGGGCGATGGCCGAGCTGATGGATCGCTTCCCCGCGATCGCCGATCTCGAGAAGCGGGCGAGCCGCCGAATCCCCCACTTCGGGTGGGAGTACCTGGCGAGCGGCACCGGCGACGAGTCGGCGATGCACCGGAACCGTTCGGCGATGCTCGACGTCGAGTTGCTCCCTCAGCTGATGAAGGGGGTGCTCGACCCGGTCACCACGACCGAGCTGTTCGGCACCGAGTACGTCGCCCCGATCGGGGTGGCGCCGGTCGGGATGACCGGGCTGATCTGGCCCGGCTCCGATCTGGCGTTGGCCCGCGCCGCCCAGGCCGGGCGTTTCCCCCACGTGCTGAGCACGGTGGCGACGACCACCCCCGAAGACGTCGGCCCGGTGGCGGGCGACATGGGCTGGTTCCAGCTCTACCCACCGCGGGCGACCGGTCTGCGCGACTCGCTGCTCGAGCGGGTCGCCGCCGCCGGCTACCGCACGCTGGTCGTCACCGCCGACGTTCCGACCGGCAGTCGGCGCGAGCGTCAGCGCAAGGCCCATATCCGGGTGCCGCCGAAGATCACGCCCCGCCTGCTCGTCCAGTCGGTGCTCCATCCCGCCTGGTCACTCGCCGTCTTGCGCCACGGCATTCCCCGCTTCCGCACCCTGGAGCAGTACACGTCGGGCGGTTCGCTCGCCGCGGTCGCCGGCTTCGTCGGTGCGAGCCTCGGCGGGTCGCTCAGCTTCGAGTACCTGCGCGAGGTGCGCGACCGCTGGGACGGCAATCTCGTCGTGAAGGGCATCCTCGACCCGGGCGACGCTCGCCGGTCGATCGATCACGGGGCCGACGCCGTCTGGGTCTCGAACCACGGCGGACGTCAGCTCGAAGCGTCGCCGGCGTCGATCAGCTGTCTTCGGCCGATCGCCGACGAGGTCGCGGGTGAGGTCCCGGTCTTCTTCGACTCGGGGGTGCGTTCGGGTGCGGACGTCGCCCGTGCGATCAGCCTGGGCGCCGACTTCGTCTTCGCCGGCCGGCCCTTCTACTTCGGCGTGGGGGCACTCGGCGATCGAGGCCCCGCGCACGCCCACGAGATCCTGCGGGACGGCCTGGTCAACGTGATGCACCAGACCGGGTGCGAGACCCTCGCCGAACTGCGGCAGCGCACGGCGTGAACCCGATCGCCCCGCGACAGTCCGGCGCCCACGTCTGGCGCGGCGACGAGCTCACCGACGCGGAGTGGCGTTGGACGCTCGACTCGACCGAGATCGACGAGCTCGTCACCGCCGCTCGGCTCGGCCACGACGAGCTGCCGACCATCGGCCCGCGCCTCGACGCACTGCGCGACCGGCTGATCCGAGGGCGGGGCTTCGAACTCCTGCGGGGTCTGCCGCTCGACGAGATCGGTCACGACCTCGCAGCCGAGGCGCTCCTCGTCATCGGGCGCCGGCTCGGGTCGCTGCGTTCCCAGAACGCCGGAGGTGACCTGCTCGGGCATGTCCGCAACGTCGGGCTCGACGCATCGGATCCCGACGTCCGGATCTATCAGACCAACGAGCGCCAGACCTTCCACACCGATTCGGCCGACGTCGTCGGGCTGTTGTGCCTCCACGAGGCGGCGGAGGGAGGCGACTCGATGCTCGTGAGCGCGGCGGCCATCTACAACGAGATGCTCGATCGGGCTCCCGGCCTCGCCCATGCCCTCTTCGACCCGGTGGCGACCGACCGCCGCGGCGAGATCCCACCCGGCGAGGAGCCGTTCTTCTCGATCCCGGTACTCAACTGGTACGACGAGGCGCTGACCGTGATCTACCAACGGCAGTACATCGAGTCGGCCGCTCGGTTCGACGACGCACCGCGGCTGAGCGACACCCAACGAGCCGCCCTCGATCTCTTCGACGAGATCGCCAACGATCCGACGATGCATCTCTCGATGCGGCTGCAGCCCGGCGACATCCAGTTCGTGCACAACCATTCGCTGCTGCACGACCGCACCGGGTTCGTCGACGATCCGGCGGCGCCGCGTCACCTGCTCCGCCTGTGGCTGTCGATCCCCGGCGACCGGGAGCTCCCACCGATCTTCGCCACCCGCTACGGCTCGATCACCGTCGGCGACCGCGGCGGAATCGTCGTCGCCTGACCGACGATCGGCTCACCCGAGGTTGCGGCGTACGACCTCGGGAATCATCTGGTCGAGGTGGTGGTCCATCTCCGGCGCTATCCGGGCGAGCAGCTTGCGGGTGATCGCGGTGAGGGCGACGAGCTCGTCGGCGGTCAACGGGTCGGCCATCACGCTCCGTACGTGGGCGGCGTGATCGGGGGCGGCGGACTCGATCGCATCGAGCCCCGCCGGGGTCAAGCCGACGACGGTGTGACGGCGCCCGCCCTCGCCGGGCTGACGTTCGACCCAGCCGCGCTGCTCGAGCCGGCCGACCGCGTGGGACAGGCGGGAGAGCGAGCCCAGCGTCAGCGCCGCGAGGTCGCTCATCACCATGGTGTGGCCCGCTTCCTCTGAGAGCATCGCCAACACCGAGTATTCGAAACGGTTGACACCCATCCGTTCCTTCAGCTGGGCGTCGACGCTGGCGGGGAACGCCTCGCTGAACGCGACGAGCGTGAGCCAGGCCGCCAGCTGGTCTTCGTCGAGCCATGGTTCGTCGGATGCCATGCACCCACCCTAGTTGCCTGACTTGAATGTTCACGTTACTGTGAGTTGAACGTTCATGTCGTGACGGATCCGACAGGAGATCGCATGTCCCCCTCCACCCTCCCCACCTACGCCATCGCCCACGGCGGCGGCCCCTGGCCCTGGATCAAGGACCAGATGGGCATCGACTGGGAACCGCTCGAGACATCGCTGGCCGCCATCCCCCACGAGATCGGCGTCCGCCCCACCGCGGTGCTGATGATCACTGCGCATTGGGAAACACCGACCTTCATGCTCGGCTCGAACCCAGCCCCCGGGATGATCTACGACTACGGCGGCTTCCCGCCCGAGACCTACACGATCGAGTACCCCGCCCCCGGCGACCCCGAGACCGCAACGGCGGCAGCCGACCTCCTGTCCGATGCCGGCCTCGCCGTCGGCGTGGACCCCGAGCGAGGCTTCGACCACGGCACCTTCGTCCCCGCCTTCGTCATGTACCCGGACGCCTCGGTGCCGGTCGTACAGATGTCGGTACGGGCCGACTTCGACCCCGAGGCGCACCTCGCCGCCGGTCGAGCCCTGGCCCCGCTGCGCGACCAGGGGGTGCTGATCGTCGGGAGCGGGTACCCCAGCTACCACAACCTCTCCGCCATGGGGCCCGCCGCGCACGAACACTCCGTCGCGTTCGACGGCTGGCTCACCGATGCCGTCGTGGGCCGAACCGGCGCCGATCGGTCGACCCGATTGCGCGACTGGACCGATGCCCCGAGCGCCCGCATCGCCCACCGGCGCGAAGAGCACTTCCTGCCCCTGCTCGTCGCGGCCGGAGCCGCCGAGGATGAGGACGCGGTCGCGCAGTATCACGAGACCGACGCCATGGGTGTCGGCATCGCCAGCTCGTCCTACCGCTTCGGCCCGCTCCCAGCTGCGGTCGCTGTGTCCTAGGCTGCCGGCATGTTCTGGAAACGCTGGTTCGGGAAGGCCGAGCCGCCAGCGCCACAAGCCCCCGCCATGCCGGCCGCGGTCGCGGCGCTCCCCGACGACGTGCGAGCCGAGATCGACGCTGCCATCGACCAGGGCCGCATGATCGAGGCGATCAAGGCCTACCGGATCGCCACGAGCACCGGCCTCGCCGAGGCGAGGGCCGCCGTCCACGCCATCGCGGCCGAACGCGCCTGACGGTCGATCAGGCGGCCGGCCCGGGCCGGACTGATGTTCAGACCTTGCGGCTGGGGGCGTCGACCGGCTGGACGTACTGCCAACCGAAGCGGCCCTTGATGCAGAGCATGCCGTGGGTGATCGAGTGGTCGGCCGGCGAGGTGACCTTGACGATCTTGTCGTCCTGGGTGTGCAGTTCGAGGTTGCAGCCGACACCGCAGTACGAGCACACCGTCCGGGTGACGTCCTGATCCTCGGGCCGCCAGTCGTCGGCCTCGCGCAGGTCGTACTCGGTCTTGAACTGGATGGCGCCCGTCGGACACACGCCGATGCAGTTGCCGCAGTAGACGCAGGCCGAGTCGGGCAAGGTGACGTCGAACTCGGTGGAGATCCGGGCATCGAAGCCGCGCCCGCTCACCGCGATCGCGTAGGTGTGCTGGGCGTCGTCGCCGCACGCTTCGACGCACTTGTAACAGAGCACGCAGCGGTCGTAGTCGCGGATGTAGAGGTTGTCCTGGATCTTGGGCGCCTCACCCATGCGCAGCGCGGGCAACTCGTACTGGTCGTAGCGCTCGGGCTCGGAGCCGTACCGCTCCATCCACGTCGCCAGCTCGGGCGCCTGGTCGAGGTTGACGCCGGAGCCGAGGAACTCGAGCACCATCTTGCGGCTGTGCTTGACCCGATCGGAGTCGGTCTCGACGACCATGCCCTCTTCGGCGGGACGAGCGCACGACGGGACGAGGGCGCGCTGGCCCTCGACCTCGACCACACAGACCCGACACACGTTGACCGGGGTGAGGTTCTCGGCCCAGCACAGGGTCGGTGTGTCGATCCCGGCGGACTCGCAGGCCTTGTGGATCGAGGTGCCCTCGGGGACCTCGACGGCCCGGCCGTCGATCGTGAGGCTGACGCTGACGACCGACTTGGGGTCTTCGATCATGGTCACGACGGCACCCCCGGGACGAGGCCCAGCTTGATGGCGGAATTGATGGCCGACGCGGCGGTGTGGCCCAGACCACAGATCGACGCGTCGACCATCACCTGGGAGATGTCGTCGACGAGCTGGCGACGCTCGGGCGTGAGCGAGCCCTTCTGTTGCAGCACGACCATGGTTTCGTTCTGGCGCACGGTGCCGACCCGGCACGGCACGCACTGACCACACGACTCGTCGCGGAAGAACTGGGAGATGCGCACCAAGACGTCGACCATGTCGACCTCGTCGGTGAACGCCATGACCACACCGGACCCGAGGGTGGTGCCGCGCTCGCGGGCGTCCTCGAGCGTGATCGGCATGTCGAGATAACTGGCGTCGACGAAGGACCCGGCCGCGCCACCCATGAGGACGGCGGCGAGCTCGCCCGATCCGGTCAACCCGCCGGCAAGCTCGAGGACCTCGCCGAGCGTCGTGCCGAACTCGACCTCGTAGATGCCGGGCTTGGCGACTCGGCCGCTGAGGCACAGCAGCTTCGTGCCAGGCGAGCGCTCGGTGCCGCGTTCGCGGTAGCCGTCGGCGCCGAGCAGCACGACGTCGAGCGCGTTGAGGAGGGTCTCGGGGTTGTTGATCGCCGTCGGCTCTTGGAACAGACCGTGGGTGGTCGGGAACGGCGGCTTGCTGCGCGGTTCGCCCCGGAAGCCCTCGAGCGAGGCGAACAGCGCCGTCTCCTCACCGCAGATGTAGGCGCCGGCGCCGCGCCGGATCTCGATCTCGAACCGGTGGCCGGAGTCGAGGATGTTCTCGCCCAGCAGTCCCGCTTCGCGGGCCTGGTCGATCGCGTTCTGCAACCGAGCGGTGGCCAGCGGGTACTCGCCGCGGATGTAGATCCAGCCGTTCTCCGCACCGCAGGCGAAGCCCGAGACGGTGAGCGCCTCGATCACGGCGAACGGATCGTTCTCCATGACGACCCGGTCCTTGAAGGTGCCGGGTTCGGACTCGTCGCAGTTGGCCACGACGTGTTTGGGGCGGCCCTGCTCGGCGGCGACGGCCCGCCACTTGATGCCGGTCGGGAAGGCGGCACCGCCACGACCGCTCAACCCGGAGTCGGCGACGGCGGTGCACACGGCCTCGGCACCCATCTTCACCGCGGCGGCGAGGGCTTCGTAGCCACCGTGCTCGCGGTAGGAGTCGAGTGAGGTCGGGTCGACCACGCCGATCCGCTTGAGCAACCGCAGCGACGGGTCGCCCTGCTGGTGGAACAACTCGTAGGGCTCGTCGTCGGCGAGCACCCGATCGGGGCCGCCGACGCCCTGAACGAACTCCGCCACCACACCGGTCTCGACGGCGGCGCGCTCGCACTGCCCGAGGCAGGGCGACTCATGGACGTTGACGCCCTGCGCCTTGAGTTCGGCGATGCGTTCGGCGGCGCCGGCGATCTGACAGGCGGCATCGACGCACACATGGGTGACATCGCCGGTCTGGCTCGGCTCGTCGACCCGGAACAGGTCATAGAACGTGGCGACGCCGTAGGCCTCGGCCGGCGGGACCTGCAAGGTCTCGCACACATAGTTGAGACCGCCCGGGCTGATCCAGCCCTTGGCGTTCTGCAAGGCGTGGAGCGCCGGCAACAACAGATGTCGGTGACCGTGACGCTTCGACGTGCCGGCCCGGACGAGCCGTTCGCTCTCGCGCACGACCACGAACCGACCGCCCAAGGCGGCGTCGACCGCCGCGATCTCGACGTCGTCGGCGGTCTCCTCGGAGATGTAGAGGTCAGCCATCGGGCGCTATCCCTTGCTCGCCGTCGCCGGCGACGAGAGCTTCTCCACCCGGATCGATGCGGCCTTGAACTCCGCGGTGCCGGAGTCGCGGTCCCATTCGTCGTTGGTGATCAGGTTGATGTCGACCAGGTCCGGGAAGTGGAAGGTCGTGAAGGTCAGGCCCTGCGGGATGTCGGGCTGCACCCGGACACCCATCTCGACGCTGCCGCGAGGTGACGACACCCGCACCCGCTCGCCGTCCTCGATGCCGAGCTCGGCCGCGTCGGACGGGTTCATGTCGAGCTCGTCGCCGTAGCGGATCGGGTTGTCGAAGCCGCCCGACTGCACGCCGGTGTTGTACGAGTCGAGCGAGCGGCCGGTGGTGAGGCGCAGCGGGAAGTCGTCGGTGAGCTGTTCCTTGGGGCCCTCGTGGTGGGTGATCGAGAACGGCGACGGTTCGCGGCCGCCGAGGCCTTCCTCCCACAGCCAGCCGTGCAGGAACGGCGAACCGGGATGATCGTCAGCGGGGCACGGCCACTGCAGGCCGCCCTCGTTCTCGAGCCGCTCGTAGCTCATGCCCGCATGCATGGGCGACAGCGAGCGCAGCTCGTCCCACAGATCCTCGGGCGTCGGATCGCCCCAGCTGTCGACGCCCATGTGCTTGGCGAGATCGCCGATGATCTCGTGGTCGTGGCGGCATTCGCCGGGCGGGGTGACCGCCGCGCGGACCCGCTGCACGCGGCGCTCCGACGAGGTGACGGTGCCGTCGCACTCGGCCCAGCCGACCGAGGACGGCAAGACGACATCGGCGAGTTCGGCGGTGCCGGTCATGAAGATGTCCTGCACGACGAGGATGTCGAGGCCCTGCAGCAGCTCGCGGGTGTGACCCGATGCCGCCTCGGAGTCGGCGGGGTTCTCGCCGATGCAGTAGGCCCCCTTGATGACGCCTTCCTCCATGCCTTCGAGCATGAGGGTGAGATGGCGACCGTTCTTGGCCGGGAGGTCCATCCCGTAGGCGGCCTCGAACTTCGCTCGGTGCTCGTCGTTGGTGATGTCCTGGAAGCCCGGGAACTTGTTGGGCAGGGCGCCCATGTCGCCGCCGCCTTGCACATTGTTCTGGCCGCGAAGCGGAACCAAACCCGAACCCCAGCGGCCGACATGACCGGTGAGCAGCGCCAGGTTGCACAGCGACTTCACGTTGTCGACGCCGTTGTGATGCTCGGTGATGCCGAGGGTCCAGAGGATCTGGGCGGTCTCCGCAGTGGCGTAGGCGTGGGCGACCTCTTGGATCGCGTGGGCGGGCACGCCGGTGATCTGCTCGGCGTACTCGAGTGTGTACGGCTCGACGTGGGCCTTGTACTCCTCGAAGCCCTGCGACGAGTGAGCGATGAACGCCTTGTTGTGGAGATCGGCGGCGATGATCTCGCGACCGATCGCGTTGGCCATCGCGACGTCGGTGCCGACGTTGAGCCCGAGCCACGCATCGGCGAACTTGGCCGAGGACGTGCGTCGAGGATCGACGGCGTACATCTTCGCCCCGTTGTCGAGCCCCTTCAGGACGTGATGGAAGTAGATGGGGTGCGCCTCACGCGCGTTGGATCCCCACAGGAGGATGACGTCGGTCTCCTCCACCTCTGTGTAGGAGGAGGTTCCCCCTCCAGCTCCGAACACTGCCGCCAGACCGACGACGCTGGGAGCGTGTCAAGTTCGATTGCACGAATCGATGTTGTTCGTGCCGAGGGCCATGCGGGCGAACTTCTGGGCCGCATAGTTCATCTCGTTGGTCGACTTGGAGCAGGAGAACACGGCGAAGCCCTCGGGCCCCTCCTCCTGCTTGATCTTGGCGAACCCCTCCGCAGCGCGGGTGAGGGCTTCGTCCCAGCTGGCTTCGCGCAGCACACCGTCCTCGCGGACCATCGGCGTGGTCAGTCGGGGCAGCGGGTCGCTGAATCGCTTGGCCTTGCGCTTCTTGGCAGAACCGTTCGGGTATCCCACAGTGCGGAACAGTACCGCATCGTGGAACGATTGAGAATGGCCCTTCGTCGATTTTGGCTGAAGGCTAAACGGGTTGCGAATCGTTCAAAATGAACGATGTTCGGAAAGGTGCTACGGTGCCGCCAGCCGGTCGCCTCGGACGCCGCTCCGAGACAGGCAGGCCGGTATGCCCGGAGGCTGCCCGTCACTCGCCGAGACGGGCAGCCTCTTCGGCGGCCACGGCGCTCACGACGGGGAACTCCCCCACCGGTCGGGGCGTCAGCCGGTACCGTTGGCGGCCATGCGCTGGTCGAATCTCCACACCCCCACGCTGCGCGACGCCCCCGCCGATGCGGAGGCTGCGAGCCACAAATTGCTCATCCGCGGCGGGTTCATCCGCCAGCTGCACGCCGGCCACTACTCGATGCTCCCGCTCGGCTGGCGGGTGTTCCGCAAGGTCGAGCAGATCATCCGTGAGGAGATGGACGCGATCGGCGGCCAGGAGTTCCAGCTGCCGACCATGCATCCCGCCTCGCTGTGGCAGAAGTCGGGCCGCTGGGAGGTCATGGGTGACGAGATGTTCCGCGTCACCGACCGCAAGGGGGCCGAGAACGCCCTCGGCATGACCGAGGAAGAGGTGTTCGCCCACCTCGCGACCGAGATCACCTCCTACAAGGCGCTTCCCCAGATCTGGTACCAGATGCACACGAAGTTCCGCGACGAGCCCCGGCCCAAGAGCGGCCTGCTCCGCGTGCGCGAGTTCACGATGAAGGACGCCTACTCGATGGACCTCGATCAGGCGGGTCTCGATGTCGCGTTCGACAAGCATCACGCCGCCTACGTGAAGATCTTCGACCGCATGGGCCTGCCCGCGGTCCCCGTCGACGCCAGTTCCGGCGCGATGGGTGGCTCCGGCTCGACGGAGTTCATGGTTCCCTCCCCCGCCGGCGAGGACGACGTCGTCATCTGCAAGAACTGCTCGTACGCGGCCAACGTCGAACGGGCCACCTCGGCCCTTCCCGAGCTGACCGACCGCGACATCCCCGACCTCGAACGCTTCCCGACGCCGGGCGTCCGCACGATCAAGGCCCTCGAAGAGATCGACGGTGGCGCGCCGGCCGAACACCAGATCAAGACGATGGTGATGGTGCTCGACGGCAAGGTCACCCTCGCGCTCGTCCGGGGCGATCATCAGCTCAACCTGCAGAAGCTGCAGGACTCCACCGGCGCGATCGACCTGCGGCCGGCCACCCCCGACGAGGCCAAGGACACCCTCGGCGCCATGCCCGGTTCGCTCGGTGCGGTCGGCGTGGAGGGGCTGCGCATCATCGCCGACCACGCCCTCGAGGGTCGTACCGGCCTGACCACCGGCGCCAACGAGGACGACTGGCACTACACCGGCGTCTCGATCGAGCGCGACATCGCGGTCGACGAGTGGGCCGACCTGCGCGAGGTCACTGCGGGCGAGGCCTGCCCGCAGTGCGGCACCCCGATCGAGATCGTGCGGTGCATCGAGGCGGGCCACATCTTCAAACTCGGCACCGGCTACAGCGAAGCGATGGGCGCCACCGTGCTCGATCCCGACGGCACCCAGCACCCGATCGTGATGGGCAGCTACGGCATCGGTGTCGAGCGGGCGATGGCGACGATCGTCGAGACCTACCACGACGACAACGGCATGGCGTGGCCGGTCGCGGTCGCGCCGTTCGAAGCCGTCATCACGATCGTGTCGGTCAAGGACGACGCGTCGGTCGACGCCGCCGACGCCCTCTACGCCGAACTCACCAGTCGCGGCGTCGACGTGCTGCTCGACGACCGAGATGCCCGCGCCGGCGTGAAGTTCGCCGCTGCCGCACTGATCGGCATCCCGTTCCGCGTCACCTGCGGCCCGCAGGCGCTCGCCGAGGGCGAGGTCGCG
>CAZEML010000105.1:0-14781 GCA_964513285.1 uncultured Candidatus Nemicrothrix sp. | reverse complement strand
AGGCCGGCGGCCGCCGCGAGGCGCAGGCCGCGGCGGGTCCAGGTCGACAGCGGGTCGCCCGCCAGTCGTTCGACCTCACCGACCCGCGTCGTGAAGGCCACGCCCGGTCGCCCGTCCGCGGCGGTGACGAGACCGTCCAGCACCGACCCGTCATCGATGAACACGATGTCGGGGGTCGCGATCCGGTCGGTGGAGAACAACGCCAGCGCGGCCCGATCGACGACCACGGTCGGAACACCGTCGCGCACTCCGGGGAACCGGTCGACGCGCTCGGTCACCTCCATCGGCACGACGTAGGCGGCCAATTCGAGGTCGAACTCCTCGCCGACATCGGGCAGGTGGGGTGCGTCCCATGTGCCGACGAGGGTGGCCGGCGCCGGCGCCTCGGGATCGAGGATCGCATCGGGTCGATCGATGGCGAGCACGTCGGCGACGAAGCCCCCGCGCGGTCCTTCGAACCGCTGGAAGGCCAGTTCGGCTGCGAACAAGGCGTCCTCGTCTGCCTCCGCCGCGGCATCGATGAGATCGGCAGGCAGCGGGATCTCCGGCAGCGAGGTCTCGAGCCGGACCTCGGCACCGACGCGCTGCCGCGCCGCCGCGTCCTGGCCGGCGTCGATCGACGAGCCGATCACCGTGGCGAGGACCGAGAGGGCGACCGCGATCACCACCGTGAGCAGCGGACCGCGCAGGGTCCGAGCGGTCGCGGCGATCCGACGGACGCCGACGAACCACACCGGGCCGCGTCCTCGCCCGGTCCACCGGCTGACCGCGCGAGCCACCGGACCGAGCAGGTCGGTACCGATGACGGCGACGACCGCGATCAACAGGACCGGGGCGAGCATCAAGGTGGGGTCGAGTTCACCGGTCGCCGCCTCATCGACGCCGGAGTCGCGCCGCCGGAGCAACGCGACGACGCCGACGGCCGCCACCACGAGCGCCGCGCGAGCGACCATCCGCCGAGCCCGCGAGACGACGCCGAGCCCGGCGACGCCGACGACCACCATCACACCGGTCGCGGCGAACAGCGCAGCGGCCGCGACCGAGTCCGTCGCCGAGCTCCCCGAGAAGCTCAGCGCCGCCAGCGCGGCGCCGATCGCCGCGGGGGTCACCACGACGACGAGTGCGCGCAACAGCTCCTGCCGTCGCAGCTGACCAGCCGACGCACCGCGGCCGAGCTGGAGGTCCGTGACGGCCCGGCGGCGGACCGAGTCGGCGTGAGCGACCGTCGCCAGCGACGCGACCGCGGCGGCCGCCAGCGCCAGCCCGACCATCGACCACACCTGCAGCGTGAGTCGCCGCTGCGCGATGTGTTCGTCGAGCAGCGCGGGCAACCGGGTGACGACATCGGCCGAATCGGACGTGATCTTCTCGAGGTCGACGAGCAGCTCTTCGGAGTCGGTGTCCTCGACGAGATCGGCATCGACGAGGTACCGCCAGGAGAAGTCCAACCCGACCCCGGGCGCGGCGGCCCGGAACGGCCGGTACTGATCGGGCCCGAGCAGCCCGGCGGCGAACACGAATTCGAAGTCGTTGTTCTCTCGCACGCGCGGCCGGTGCAACAAGATGTCGCCGTACCAGTACGGGTCGTCGGCCGGATCGAGCTCGATGATGCCCGACACCTCGACGATGAACCGGAGCTCGCCGAGGCTGACCAGCGAGCCGCGAAACCCGAGGTTGGTCTGATCGGGCCGCATCATGAAGCGGTCACCGACCACCAGGTCGCGGCGCTCCAGCGCGAAGCCGAACTCCACTGCGGTCGCCTGGGTGATGGCGGTCTCGAAGATCGGGATCTCGACCAGCGCACAGTCCTGGTCCTCGACCGGCTCGAACGTTTCGAGGTCGTCGAACTCCTCGGGACAGTCCGATCCTTCCAGTCGGAGCTCCGGCTCTCGTGCGAGCGGGAGCGTGCCCTCGACGAGCTCGAGGTGTGACTCGATCTCGCTCTGCTGCCGGAACCGGAACGTCGGCGGATGCCGGGGAAGCGCCAGATCCGGGTACGTCCCGACGACGAACTGCGGCGTGTCGAAGACCCACTGTTCGTCGGCGACCAGCTCCAGCACCGACGGCGGGATGCTCTCGTCGCGCAACTGTCCACCGATCCACTCGATGTTGCTGAACGGCACCCCGGGCGCGCCGGCACCGATCTCGGTGCGGGTGTCGAAGCGGATGTTGCGTTCCTCGGGCGTGGCGGTCGCCAAGGTCTCCCGCAGGTCGTCGACCGTCGCGATCTCGAGCACGCGTGGGGCACTCGAGACGAACAGGGCACCGGCGAGCGCGATCGCCGCGACGACCACCACCGAACGCCAGGCGTCGAGCAGCTGCCGTCGCCACACCGCGAGGCCGAAGCCGGCGAAGGTCCACGTCCCCCTCATCCGTCGACCCCCGTTCGCAAGGTCACGGCCGTCGACGCACGGGCTCGGAGGAGGAGGGCGATCCCCACGGCGGCCATCGAGGTCGCGGCGACGACCGCGGCGAGTCCGAGGACCCGCGCCCAGGGGACGATGACGTCGACGGGCGGGAACGTCGACCCGCCGTCCTGGGCCGACGAGGTGACCGGGAGCACCAGGTAGGCGAGACCGAGCCCGATCGCGGTGCCGACCCCGACGCCGAACACGACGATCGCCGCCTGTTCGCGGACGAGCCACGACCGGCGTTGTCCACGGGTCAGCCCCAGCGCGTCGAGGACCGCGAACTCCGCCGTCCGCTCGCGGACCGACACGACGGTGGTCACGACCAACGACATGACGGCCAGGATCACCGACGCCAGGAAGCCGGCGCCGAGCGCACCCAACGAGCCCAGCGCCGACGGGTTCGCGGTCAGCTCCTCACGACGGGCTTCCAACACGACCCCGCCGAGGGCCTCCACCGGCGGGCGGGTGAACGCATCGACGTCCAGGTCAGCCCCTGGGGACATGCCGAGCCAGTACTCCCGCACCCGCCGGGTGGTCGTGCCTGGCGAACGCTCGAACCACTGCATCGAGGGCAGATCGACGAGCACCGCCGGAGTCGTGGTCGGGTCGACGCCGGGCACGACGTCGACGAACCCGACGACCTCGACCCGAAGCCCCTCGCCCCGGTCGGTCGGCACGGCGACGACATCGCCGATCGAGACGTCGGCGCGCTCGGCCCACCCTCGATCGGCCAGACCGGCGATCACGTCCGCTTCGGGGAATTGGGTCCGGGTCACGGTGTGGACGATCCGCACGGCGAGCAGCGACGCCCCTGTGCGGACCCCGATCGTCAGCGAGCCCTCGGCGGCGGTGGTCACGGTCGACGAGCTCGGCGCCGCGAGGAATCCCAACACCTCGGTCGTGACCATCAGCGGGCCGGGGTCGAGTGCCACCTCGGCCACCGACCCGTCGCGATCGACGACCTCGATCGGCCCGACCGTGACTTCGACCGAGCGGTTGACCGCGCCTTGCGTGACCGTGTCCAGCTGAACGTCGACGATGCGAAGCGGTGGGCGGGGAACCGCCGCGGGATCGATGTCGGACGCACCGAGATCGATCGACCGGACCGGCGTGTCGACGGCGAGGGGACCAGCACTGACCACGTGCAACAGGCCGTCACCATCCTGGATCGTCAGCTCCAACGACCCGGCCAGCGGAGGTGGCGCCTCGGGGTCGGCATCGAGTGGTCGCCCGAACTCGTCGACCTCGACGATCTGATTCGGGATCGACAAGCGCACGGGCTCACCCGGCAGATCGATGCCTGGGAGCTCGGGGCGACGATCACGAAGCCGGTCCAGCGCGGCGACGGTGTCGGGCTCGGTCTCGGCGTTCAGGGCAGCCGACGAATCGACCTCGGCGGCGAGGAGCACCGCCTCGCGCTCGTCGCCGGGCAGTGCGGTCGGGAGGGCGACGACCGACATCACCGTCTCGACGCCATCGATCGAGTCGAGCAACGACGTCAACTGCAGCGGGTTCACCGAGTCGCCGACGCGACGGTTCGGCTGGACTCGGATGTCCGCCGCGACCTCGTGGGCCGCCTGGGCCCGCTGGGAGGCGGTCCACGTGACCTCGTAGATCGATGCGAAGGTCCCCACGGCGACCGCCATCGTCACGAGCAAGGCGGTGCGGGTGTAGCGGTACGGCCGGCGAGCGAGCTGCCACACCGCCAGGGCGCCCACGACACCCCGCCGGGACCGCTGTCGGCGCTCCGCGAGTCGGCCGATCACCGGAAGGACCCGCAGCACGAGGAGCGCACCCGCGACGATGCCGAACATCGGGGCGAGCACGACGAGCGGATCGACCCCGAACCGGTCGGTGACCTCGGCCGCTTGTTCGTCGCTCAGGGTTCGGAGCTGCCAGTACGCGAAGCCCGCCGCCGCCACGACGGCGAGATCGATGCCCGATCGCTGGATCGGGCTCACCAGTGCCGCCCGACCGACCTCGCCTTCCGACGCCGCCGCGATCGCGGCGCGCGCCGCGGGCACGACGAGGAGGACGAGCGTCGCCACCGCGGCGACGACCGTGGTCCACCAGGCGGCGGTGACGGGGCGCGGGTCGAGCTGGAGTCCGATCGACGAGAGCGGCCCGAAGTCGTCGAACCACCCGACCACGAGCACCGCGAGGAACGGCGCGGCGATCGCGACCGGAATCACGATCGCGGCCGCGTCGACGGCTGCCTGCCGGGTGAGCTGTCGGGGGTCGGCCCCCCGGGCTCGCAACATGGTGGACTCGGCCCGCCTGGCATCCACGCCGAGGCCGGCGACGAGCGTGAGGGCGAAGGCCGCCAGGGCCGAGAGCTGACCGACGGTGGCGAAGATCACGGCCCGGGCCACGGTGACGCTGCGATCGTCGGAGACCAGAAGCGCCGGCAGCTCGGTCTCGACGACGACTTCGGGCGACCGATCGGGATCGGGATCGAACAGGCTGGCGTTGAGCTCGCTCTCGGCCGCCACGACCCGCGACCGGAGCGAGTCGACCTCGTCGAGTTCGAGATCGCCGAAGTCGGGGAGCACCAGCCAGCCGACGTCGGGGCGCGCCGCGATCCCCGCGATCGCCGCCGGGTCGCCGACCAACAGGTTGACGGTCCGGAACGCGGGGGTGACGGTGACCGGCTCGGCGAGGCGATCGCGCCCGTGCCAGAACGATGCGAACGGATCGTCGAGGCGATACTGCGCCACGATGACGACCTCGACGACGTCGGCGTCGCGGTTGCGGGCGGTCACGTCGACGGTCTGGCCGAGCTCGAGGCCGAACACCTCCGCAGCGGTCTCGTCGACCGCTACCTCGATCGACCGGCCGTCGCCCGGCCCGGCCGGCCACTCGCCCGCGGTGATCGTGACCTGGTCACCGATGCCCTCGACCCAACCGAACCGGAACAGGTCGGTGCGATCGGGATCCGGCTGCGCCGGGGCGGAGAAGCCCGTCGACGTCTCGACCGTCTGCTGGGTGACCGCGTCGATGTCTCGAGTGACCCGGTCGACCTCGGCCCGCACGACCACGTCGGCCCCCTCGACCTGGTCCGGCCACAGGCGTGCGTCGATGACGATCGCTCGCTCCGACGCGGGCGCGTCGGCGAGCGAACGGCGGAGGGCGCCGGTCGAGACCGCGTCGGCGAAGATCGGGCCCGACGCCAGCAGCACGAGCGCGAGCGTGACGGCCACCAATGCCGCCGAGGTGATCGCGACCTCGGCGCGGGCGCGTCGCAGCGCAGGGACCCTCGCCATCCTGGGACGGTAGTTCTTGTGCCACGGGCTAACCCGCGTCGTCGTGACGGGGCTGAGGCGAACGGGTCTCCCGGGAGCCGAGGCGGGCCCGGCCGAAGCTCAGTGCCTCGCGAGGTCGAGCGTGGGGATGCCGATCAGCTCCCACGCCTCGTGCTGGCGGTAGGCGTCGACGTTGCGGACGAGCATGCGTTCGAAGAGTTCCTCGCCTCGCTGGGTCGTCTCGCCCTTCGTCGCGGCGGCGTTGCACCAGTTGGCAAGCCAGAAGTTCAGCGAGAACCGGTAGCTCGTGATCAGGTCGTCGAATTCGAGGTAGCCCGCGCCGGCCTCCCCCATCAACCGGTGGTAGGTCGCGAACAGATCCATCTCGTGCTCACGCCGCAGTGCTGGATCGAGGTTCGACGACATGAATGGGCACAGGTCACCCATCCCGTCCCCTCGGCCGACCACCTGCCAGTCGATCAACAGCAACTCGTCGCCATCGAAGAACATGTTGTCGAGCCGGAAGTCGTTGTGGGTGAGGGTGACGCTCACCGGGCCGTAGGCCGTGAACAGGTCGCACACCGTCGGGATGAACGATTCGAGGTGAGCGATCACGTCGGCGCCGAGGATCTCGCCGTACATGTCGACGACGGCGGGCCAGGACGCCTCGAACAGGTCCTGGAACCCCATGTTGAGCGGACTGTCGATCGGCGGCACCCACTCGAGGTCGCCGACCTTGTTCCACCACCGGCTGTGCACACCGGCGGCCGCCGTGACCGCCGCTCGCGCCTGCTCCAGCGTGCCGCCCGCGTGATGGTCGCCAGGGGTGAGGTGGCCGACGTCCTCGAGCACGAGGCAGTACGCGCCAGACGCCGCGTCGCCGAGGTTCACCCACGCCCTCGGGGCGCGCACCTTCAACTGCGGGACGATCTCCTCGTAGGCGCGGTGCTCACGCCCGTAGACGTCGAGCATGTCGCCGATCGGCTTCAGGCCCGAGTCGGTCGTCGGGATCTTCCCGATCGCCGTCGCCGGCCCCGACCCCGACCCGTAGGTGAGGTGCAGCCGGGCGAGCTCGCCGAGGAACCCCTCGCCCACCGCGATCCGTTCGACCTCGATCGACGCGACCTCCACATCGTCGAACCCGTTCGCTCGCAGCCCGTCGGTCATCATCGCGGGGGTGATGTCAGCGAGGGCGGTGGGGATCATGTGGTCGGCCATCGGGCGATCGTATGACACCGGTCACGTCCTCCGCCCAACGGCCACCGCCGCCTTCCCGGCACCGAACCGGTGAACCGAGAAGACGGCGATGACGCAGGGTGCTGAGGGGCGGGTCGCCGCTGGGTCAGCCCTTGGTGACGATCAGCTGGAACTCGACGATGCCGTTGTCGTCGATCGAGACCACGATCGGCGCCGAGGGCGGGGTGACGTCGAAGTCCTCGAACACGATGTTGGTCGAGCCGGTGATCACACCGAAGCCGTCGTCGCGAACGAGTGCGCTGATGGTGAAGGTCACCGAGTTGGTGACGCCGTTGACGGTGAGATCGCCGACCGCATCGACGGTGACGACCTCGCCGTCGCGAATGCCGTCCGGCAGCTCCACGGGTGCGGTCAACACGAAGGTTGCGGTCGGGTTCTCGCTGGCGCCGACAGCACCGCGGATCGCGTTCTCGCGTCGGGAGTCGTTGGACACGATCGTGGTCATGTCGACGGTGATGTCGGCGCCGGTCAGCTGACCGCCATCGATCGTCAACGAGCCGGTGACACCGCCGGAGCGGCCCACGGCGACGACCTCGCCCACGGTCAGTTCCTCATCGACACGGAAGCCGGCGAAGCTACCGCTCGCGGTCTCGAAGTCGAAGGAACCGATCTCGTCGTCGACGATCCAGGTGCCGCTGACGTCGCCGTCGAAGCCTTCGTCGGCGGGGGCGTCAGCAGCCGAGTCCTCTTCGGCCATGTCGTCATCGGCCTCGGCGTCGTCTGCGGCCGCCGCGGCGAGGTCCTCGTCGAGCTGGGCGTTCGCGGCGTCGACGCTCACCTCCTCGGGGGCGTCGTTTCGGAAGAACAGGAACCAGACCGCAGCGATGAGGACCACCACTGCGCCGATGCCGCCGCCGAGTACCAACTTCTTGTTCATGACTTGCTCCAGGGGATTCGTGAGCGGGTTACCGAAGGGCAGTACGGAGGCAACCCCGCCGATGGTTCGCACATTCTCGCGATTTCCTGATGAGCTTCGGATGAAGGCCCCCGGGGTGGGCCGCTCAGAGGGTCGCGGCGACCTCGGCGCAGGCGTTGATGGTGGCTTCGATCTCGTCGTCGCCGTGGGCGAGCGAGGGGAAGATCGCCTCGTACGCCCCGGGCGCGAGGGCGATGCCGCGCTCGAGCATCCCGTGGAAGAACCGCGGGTAGACGCCGTTGTCGGCGGCGGCCTTGGCGGAGTCGAAGTCGTGGGGCTCGGTGTCGGTGAAGAAGATCCCGAGCAGCGGGCCGACCCGAGGAAGCACCGCGGTGAGGCCGGCCGCATCGAAGGCCGCCTGCATGCCCGCTTGGAGGCGGGTGGCGATCGCCGTCAGGTGGTCGTAGGCCTCGGTCGTCAGGTGCTCAAGAGCAGCCAGGCCCGCCGCCGTGGCGAGCGGGTTCCCCGACAGAGTGCCGGCCTGGTACACCCCACCGAGCGGAGCGATGTTGTCCATGATCTCGCGGCTCGCGCCGTAGGCGCCCATGGGCAGGCCACCGCCGATGACCTTGCCGAAGCACCACACGTCGGGCTGGACGCCGAACCACTCGGCGGCGCCGCCCCGGCAGAGCCGGAAGCCGGTGATCACCTCGTCGAACAGCAGCATCGCGCCGGCGGCATCGCACGCCTCGCGGAGCCCCTCGAGGAAGCCCGGCGCCGGAGCGACGAGGCCCATGTTGGCCGCGATCGGCTCGACACAGACGACCGCGACGGACTCGTCGATCTCGGGGACGACGTTGTAGGGCGCGACGATCGTGTCGGCGATCGCGCCCGCCGTGACACCTTCCGAGCCCTTCAGTCCCTGCTGGGCGACGCCGGAACCGCCGGCGACGAGCAGCGAATCGGTGTGCCCGTGGTAGTTGCCGGCGAACTTCAGGATCTTGTCGCGGCCGGTGGCGCCGCGGGCGAGGCGGATCGCCGACATCGCCGCCTCGGTGCCCGACGACACGAGGCGCATCATCTCGAGCCCTTCGACTCGGCTGGTCATCTCCTCGGCGATCCGGACCTCGTTCTCGGTCGGCGCGCCGTAGCTCGTACCGCGGGTGGCGGCGTCCTGGATCGCGGCGATGATCGCCGGGTGGGCGTGACCGAGGATCGACGGCCCGTAGCTCTGGACGTAGTCGATGTAGCGCTTGCCCTCGACGTCGAAGACGAACGGACCCTCGGCCCGCTCGACGAAGTACGGCGTGCCGCCGACCGACCCGAACGCCCGAACCGGAGAGTTGACCCCGCCCGGGATGACGGCCTGGCCGCGCTCGAAGAGGGACGAGTTGGTGTTGCTCACTGGAGACCTTCGGCAATCAGTCGGGAGAAGTAGGTGAGGATCATGTCGGCGCCGGCTCGCTTGATGGCGCCGATGTGTTCGAAGGCGACCTCGTCGAGCTCGAGCCAACCGTTCTGCGCGGCGGCGTGCACCATCGCGTACTCGCCGCTCACGTGATACGCCGCGATCGGGATGTCGAGCTCCTGGCGGGCCCGGGCGATGAGGTCGAGGTACGGCATCGCCGGCTTGACCATCACCATGTCGGCGCCTTCGCCGATGTCCTCGCGGATCTCCTCCATCGCCTCACGGGTGTTGGCGACGTCTTGCTGGTAGCCCTTGCGGTTGCCCCCGCCCTCGATCGTGACGTCGACCGCGTCGCGGAACGGCCCGTAGAGGGCGGTCGCGAACTTCGCGGCGTAGGCGAGGATCGCGACATGGTCGAACCCCTCGTCGTCGAGGGCTTCACGGATGGCGAAGACCTGGCCGTCCATCATCCCGCTCGGGGCGCAGATGTCGGCGCCGGCCGCGGCCTGGGCGACGGCGATCTGTTCGTACAGCTCGAGGGTGGCGTCGTTGTCGGGCTGACCGTTGGCGTCGAGCACACCGCAGTGGCCGTGGCTGGTGTACTCGTCGACGCACAGGTCGGCGATGACGACGAGGTCGTCGCCGTGATCGTCCTTGAGGTCCTTGATCGCGACCTGGACGACACCGTCGGGGTTCCAGGCTTCGGAGCCCTCCGGGTCCTTGTGTTCGGGAAGGCCGAAGAGGACCACCGCAGGCACCCCGAGATCCTTGAGCTCCCGGACCTCCTGGCGCAACGTCTCGCGCGTGTGCTGCATCTGACCCGGCAACGACGAGATCGGAACGGGCGACTCGGCCCCTTCCTTCACGAAGAGCGGGGCGATGAGGTCGTCGGGGTGCAGTCGGCTCTCCCGGACCATGCGCCGCAGCGCCTCGGTCCGGCGGAGTCGGCGAAGACGGCGCTGCGGAAAGGTCACGGTGTGAGGCTAGCGAGGAGCGCCGGGCGTGACCGGACCGGGTGACGAGCAGGTCACGCCGTCAGCGCCCTGACCACGCCATCGGCGAACACCTGACAGCCGAGGACGATGTCGGCTTCGTGGGAGTCCTCGGCGAAGTCGTGACTGACCCCGCCGATGCTCGGGATGAAGAGCATCCCGCAGGGCAGGTGCGGAGCGAACATGTTGGCGTCGTGACCGGCTGCGCTCGGCATCTCGACCCACCCGTCGGGGATCCGCGCCGCCGCGGCCTCGCCGAGGCACCGCACGAGCTCGGGCGCCATCACGACCGGCTCCATCCCATGATCGGCCGGCGCCGCGCTGACCCCGCAGGGACCTTCGGCGTCGAGGTCGGCGATCACGGCATCGAGCGTCTCGTCGAACCGGGCCATCACCTCCGCCGACGGGTCTCGGTACTGGACTCGGCACCACGCGGACCCTGGCACGATGCTCTCGGCTCCCGGGTGCACGCCGAGGTTGCCGATGGTCCACACCGACGTGGGGCCGGCCACGGCGGCGAATCGTTCGCGGAAGCGCACACCGAACTCGAAGAGGGCTGCGGCGGCGTCCTTTCGCCGCGCCATCGGGGTCGAACCGGCGTGGTTCTGCTCGCCGACGAACCGGATCGTCCGGCCGCGGATACCCACGATGCCCGTGACGACGCCGATGCGGTTGCCCGAGTCCTCCAGATGCGGCCCTTGTTCGATGTGGGCCTCGAGGTAGGCGACGTGTCGGGTCGGGTCGAGCCGGGCGGGCTCGGTGTCCGCCAGACCGACCCGCACCAGAGCCTCGGAGATCGATTCGCCATCGGCGTTGGTGCCGGCGAGCTCCGCGTCGGTCAGATCGCCGACGAAGGACCGGCTCCCGAGACAGGTCCCGTAGGTGCCCTCTTCGTCCGCCCACGCGGCGACGTCGACGGCGAGGTGCGCAGTCGACGGGTCGGCCAGAAGGGTCGCGGCCACCTCGATCGCGTACATGACCCCCATGGCACCATCGAGCCACCCGCCCTCGGGCTGGGTGTCGGAGTGCGAGCCGAGGACGACCGCGGGGCCCGGGTTCGGGGATCGGCCGATCACGTTGCCGACGCCATCGATGTGGGCGTCGAGTCCGGCGGCCTCCATTCGGTCGCGCAGCCAGCGCCGGGCGGCCATGTCGACGTCGGAGAACGTCGGACGAACGACCCCGGTGCCGGTGGCGCCGAAGGTCCGGAGCTCGTGGAGGGAGGCGAGCAGTCGTGCCCCGTCGATCTCGACCATCAGCCCGGCTCCGGAAGGCCGAAGTCGGCGTAGGGGAAATCGAGCAGCGAGTCGATCACCAGGTCGGCTTCGGTCGGCACGTCGTGGCGGGTGACCCGGTTGGGGATCACCACGACCGGCATGCCGGCCGCCTTCGCCGCGATCGCGCCGTTGCGCGAATCCTCGATGACCAACATGTCGGCCGGATCGAGCTCGAGCTGGGCGGCGGCGAGCAAGAAGAGATCGGGTGCCGGCTTGCCCCGGTCGACCTGATCTCGGGTGCTGAAGCTGCTGAACCGCTCGTACAGCCCGAGCCGCTCCAGATGGCCACCGACCCAGTCCATCGGCGAGCTGCTGGCGATTCCCAACGGACGACCGGCCGCGTGGGTCGAGCCGATCAGCTCGCGGACGCCAGGGAGGGCGGGGCCGCTCATCCGAACCCGGCCGTGCTCTTCCTTGGCCCGCTCGATCGCATCGAGATCGGGCTCCCGACCGAGCAAGGTGCGGATGCGTTCGTCGAGCGGCTTGTTGTCGGCGGTGCCGACGATCTGCACCCACTCCTCGATCGGAAGATCGAGACCGTGATGTTCATGCGCCACCCGCGCGGCTTCGTAGACGGGCCACTCGGTGTCGACGATCGTGCCGTCGAAGTCGAAGATCACGGCGGAGGGATTCATCGGGAGAGTCTCGCGTTCTCGGCGACTCCACGCCGCGCACTTCCTCGACTCATCGAAGGTGCCCGGCGAGGGCCGCGACGACCCCAGGGATCGTGTGCTCGGCTGCCTCGACGTCGACCGTGACGCCGAGCCGCGCCGCGACGGCACTCGTCGCCGGCCCGATCGACGCGACGACGGGTGGAAGTCCCGCGATGCCGACCCCGTCGACCAGCCCCTCGACGGTCGAGCCGGAGGTGAACACGACCGCGTCAGCCGACGCCGCCGCAGCTCGTCCCGCGTCGTCGACCTCGACTCGCTGGGTGCGGTAGGCGACCACCTCGTCGACCTGCCATCCGGCCATCCGCAGCTGATGCGGGAGCATCTCGCGAGCGACCTCGGCCCGAGCGAGGAGGATGCGACCACCGTCGACCGGCCGGGGCGGGAAGGCGGCGAGCAGCCCCTCGGCGATCGCCTCGTCGGGAACGAGGTCGACCCGAAGGCCGAGCGCTTCGGCCCGCCCCTTGGTTCCGGGACCGACGACGGCGACCTTCACCCCGTCGGGGAGCGCGACCTCTGCGGCGGCCTCCGCGACACGAACCGCACCGTTGGGGCTGGTGATGACGACCCAGTCGTCGGGGCGGAGCGACCGCAGACCCGCCTTGAGCGCCACGCCGCCGTCGGGTGGGTCGACGATCTCGATCACCGGCACCGGCACCGCTTCGGCGCCGGCGGTCTCGAGTTCGGACACGAGGGCCGCAGCCTGGGGCCGGGCTCGAGCGACGACCACGCGCCGTCCGGCGAGCGAGCCCCGATCCGGCGAGTCATTCATCGGGTGTCGGCGAGGAGATCGTGGCCGCCGCGTTCATCGAGCAGGAAGCGAGCGACGCCGCGGCCGAGTGCGTCGGGGTCACCGCCGACTCGGCGCTCTCGGATGAGCACCCGCCCGTCGAGCGACGACAACATGCCGACGAGTTCGATGGAGTCGTCCTCGGTCAGCACCGCATGGGCACCGGCGGGGAGATCACAGTCGCCGCCGAGCTCATCGAGGAACGCCCGTTCGGCATCGAAGACCCGGCGGGTCGCGGCGTCCTGGATGGTCAGGAGGCGATCGATCGTGGGTTGGTCGTCGGCGCGACACTCGATCGCCAACGCGCCCTGGGCGACCTGCGGAACCATGATCGACGGATCGAGCCGCTCGACCGGCGTGTCGAGGCTGAGTTCGAGCCGGTCGAGGGCGGCAGCCGCCATCACGATCGCGTCGAAGCCGCCGGACTCGAGCTTCTCGAGCCGGGTCTGGATGTTGCCGCGAAGCTCCGAGAAGACGAGGTCGGGGCGATGCCACGCGAGCTGCGCCCGGCGGCGCACCGAGCCGGTCGCGACCTTCGCCCCGGTGGGCAGGTCGTCCCAGGACGAACCGATCAGCGCATCGCGGGCGTCGGCGCGCGCGGGGACCGCGACGAGGGTGAGTTCCGGCGGGGTGATCGCAGGAAGGTCCTTCCCGGAGTGCACCGCGATGTCGGCCCGCCCGTCGAGCAATGCCGCCTGGACTTCCTTCACGAAGACGCCCTTGCCTCCCATCGTGTGGATGGGCACATCGGTGTTGCGATCGCCGACCGTCGAGACGACGACCTCCTCGAGGTCGTCACCGAGGAGCGCGGCGACGTGCCGCGTCTGCCACAGGGCCAGCGCACTCCCCCGCGTGGCGGCCCGTAGCCGCGCACTCACGAGAGATCGAAGAGGTCGCGCAGCGAGTCGGCCAGACGGTCGCCGCGGGCGTGCCCGGCGGCGTCCTTGAGCCGAACCGTGGGTTCGTGCAGCAGCTTGTTGACGATGCCTCGCGCCATCGCCTCGACCGCCTCTCGCTGAGCGGGATCGAGATCGCCGAGCTTGGCGCTAAACCGAGCCAGTTCGCCGTCGGCGATCTCATGACCGCGCGACCGCAGTTGAGACACCAGCGGCGCCACTTCACGGGCGGAGGTCACCGTCTGGTAGCGGTCGACCTCTTCGTGGACGATCGTCTCGACGTTGCCGACCACGCTCGTACGGGTCGCCATCTGCTGATCGACGAACGCCCCGATGTCGGCCATGTCGAGCAGGGTGACCCCGGCGAGATCGGCCGCCGACGGATCGACGTCGCGAGGCACGGCGACATCCACGATCACGAGCTCACGGCCATCGCGCTTGTCGACGAAGTCGGCGATGGCGCCACGTTCGAGGATGAGATCCTGCGCGCCGGTGGTGGTGACCAACACGTCGACGGCGACCAGCGCGCTCCCGAGCGAGTCAAGCGGAACCGCGGTGCCGCCACACGCTTCGGCGAGGCCGACGGCGTTCTCCCAGGTTCGGTTGGCGACGAAGATGTCGGACGTGCCCGCCGCGGCGAGGGACTTCACGGTGCCCTCGGCCATCTCGCCGGCGCCGAGCACCAGCACGGTGCGGCCTTCGAGCCCGTCGAGGGTCTGGGTGGCGAGGGCGACAGCGGCCTGGCTGACCGACGCGATGCCCCGCCCGATCGCGGTGTCGGTACGGGCCCGCTTGCCGGTCTCGATGGCGTGGCGGAACAACGGACCGAGGGTGGACCCGACCGTGCCGTGCTCGGTCGAGCGTTCCCAGGCGGTGCGGACCTGCCCGAGGATCTCGTGCTCGCCGACGACAGCGGAGTCGAGCCCGGCGGTGACCGAGAACAGGTGCCGGACCGCCTCGGCGTCGTGCAATGCGTAGAGG